>DATLXX010000015.1:0-48341 GCA_035575435.1 Candidatus Nitrosotenuis sp. | reverse complement strand
AGAGAAAGGCGACCGGCTTTGTCGAGTTGTGGGGACTGCAAACGACAGAAGCTAATAAATTACTAGACAAGAGGTGAGAAGGATCGTAATGAACTGTTTAGAATGTGACGCAACAATCAACGTGCCAGAAGACGCTGCTGTCGGTGAGATAGTCTCGTGTCCAGAATGTGGAGCGGACTTTGAGATAGCAAAGAAAAATGGCGCAAACGTTGAGCTGAAAGCGGCAGAAAGCGTTGGCGAAGACTGGGGAGAATAGTTGTCCAAAGTCTGCATAGTCTTTGACAGACTCAGACTTGAAGAAAAGATGCTCCTGGACGAAGCATCCAAGCTGGGTCATGATGTGATCTCACTTGATGCAAAAATAACCCAGCTGAGCACTGAAAGCAAACGCCAAGACGTCGATTTCGGTGATGTTGTCATAGAGAGATGCGTAAGCTACTTTAGGGGACTGCATTTTACTGCGTGCTTGGAATTTCTAGGCGTGCCTGTAATCAACAGTTATGAGGTGGCAAACAGGTGCGGTAACAAGCTGGTCACCTCGCTTTTGCTCAAAAAAGCAGGTGTGCCTACGCCAAAGACATACTTTGCGTTCTCATCAGAAGAAGCAATGAATCTGATCAACAAGGTGGGTTATCCTATAGTGATAAAGCCTGTGATTGGTAGTTGGGGCAGAGGCATACTGCCTTTGCGTGACAAAGACACCACTGAGGCAATAATTGAGATGCGAGAAATAGAGGACGGCTCCCACGACAGAATTTATTATTTGCAGGAGATGATCGAAAGACCCCCACGCGACATCAGGGCAATTACAGTCGGAGACCAGGTAATTGCTGCAATGTATAGAAAGTCACAGGGCGACTTTAAGACAAACATTGCCCTTGGAGGAGATCCTGAACTCTGCGAGATAACAAAGGAACTGGAGGATGTCTGCATCAAGGCGTCAAAGGCGGTGGGTGGGGGAATACTCGGAATAGACCTCATGGAGGACAAGGCGCGCGGACTTGTTTGCCACGAAGTAAACAACACAGTCGAGTTCAAGGGACTGGCAAGAGTCGCAAAGAAAAACATACCGCAAGAAATGATCAAGTACGCTCTGACTCTAATTAGAAAATAATTTTTACCTAAGAGTTCTTTTCAACATACTTTCTGCGATACTTGAGGTAGCGGTAATGTTCTTTTTGGTATAGCAGGTACTTGGCATGATTTTTTTGGTGGTTTTTGGTTACTCGCTCGATGACTGCCTCTCTGTTTTTTGCGTACCATCTTCTGTATGCTTCCTTTACTTTGCTTCTGAATTCTGGATCCTTGTTGTATCTTTGACGATTGTAGTCTGCTTTTGCTTTTCTACGGTTTTCCAGATCCGATCTTGCCATTGCAACGTAACTATATGAAATTGAATAAATTTTTTTCCAACTCAGAATACAATAAATTATACCGCATGCAGTCTAGGAACATGTTGCGAGTAGGAGTAGTTGGCGCATCAGGCTATGTCGGCGGCGAGATGTTGCGACTTTTGGTGACACACCCCAAAGTAGAGATCACTATGGTGACATCAAGACAATATGTTGGAGAATATTTGCACCGCGTACAGCCCGCTCTGAAAGGATTCACAGAGCTTACGTTTTCTGAGCTTGATTATGATAAAATGTCTGACAAGTGCGACCTTGTATTTACCGCGGTTCCGCATGGTACGGCAACCGAAATTGTAAAGGCGTTATACGACAGGGGCCTCAAGGTAGTCGATCTTTCGGCAGACTACAGACTGCACAACCAGGAAGGTTACACCAAGTGGTACGGCTGGGAGCACCCGCACCCAGACTATCTGGCAAAGTCAGTCTACGGAGTGCCAGAGCTTCACCGTGAAAAAATCAAAAACGCGCAGTTGGTGTCGTGCCCAGGCTGCATGGCGGTAACTTCGATGCTTGCATTGGCACCTCTTGTCAAAAACGACCTGATTGATACTGAACACCTTGTAGTTGACTCGAAGATAGGTTCGTCTGGGGCAGGGGCAGGAAGCGTTGCAGGGACACACCACGCAATGCGCTCAGGCGTGATTAGGCCATACAAGCCAGCAAAGCATCGACACACGGGCGAAATAGAGCAAGAACTATCTGAGATTGCCGGCAGGCCAGTGCATGTTTCGATGAGCCCGCATGCAGTTGACATAGTCAGGGGCATACTGTGTACAAACCACACGTTCCTCAAAAAAGACATGACTGAGCTTGAGCTGTGGAAGGTATACCGAGAGATGTACAAGAATGAACGCTTTATCAGGCTGATCCGTGATAAAAAAGGGCTTTACAAGTTCCCTGATCCAAAGTTTGTGGTAGGCTCTAACTTTTGCGACATTGGATTTGACATAGACGAAGACAACCACAGGCTGGTCGCACTATCTGCATCAGACAACCTCATGAAGGGGGCAGCAGGCTCTGCGGTTCAAAACATGAACATCATGGCCGGCTTTGATGAAATGGACGGCCTCAGATACTCGCCTCTCACCCCTGTTTAAGAAATGATCACCATCAAAATAGGGGGGAGCGTAGTGGAAAACCTCCACCCATCAACTATTTCCGACATCAAAAGGGTGGCAGAGCAGGAAGGGGTCATTCTGGTGCATGGCGGCGGAAAAGAAGTCACAAAGACGTGTGAGCTACTTGGCAAAGAACCCAAGTTCGTGGTCTCGCCAGGCGGCATCAAGTCAAGGTACACGGACAAAGAGACTGCGGAAATTTTCACCATGGTGATGTCTGGGAAAATAAACAAGGCAATAGTTCAGATGCTCCAAAAAAACGGAATCAATGCAGTAGGCCTAAGCGGTGTGGACGGCCAGATCTTTCAAGCGGAAAGAAAGGAAAAACTCGTCATAATTAATGAAAAGGGAAGAAAACAGGTAATTGACGGAGGTTACACGGGAAAGGTAAGCAAGGTAAATGCAGGGCTGCTAAAGCTACTCCTCTCGCAAGGCTACACTCCTGTAATATCTCCAATTGCGATGAGCAAGGAATTTGATTTGCTGAACATCGACGGAGACAGGGCGGCCGCAAACGTGGCAGGCGCAATTCAAAGCGACAAAATATTGTTTTTGACCAATGTAGACGGCCTCCTCATGGACGACAAGCTGGTCGAAAAGATGACAAACGCGGAGGCAAAGGAGATTCGCCCAAAAGTGGGATTTGGCATGGAAAAAAAGATTCTCGCGGCAACAGAGGCACTCGATATGGGGGTAAAAGAGGCACTCATCGCAAACGGCCAACGAGAAAATCCTATATCATCGGCTATTTCTCACACAAGGTGCACGGTAATTACGAAATGACTGAGGATGCATATCTGGGATCTCACCTTCAGAGATTCCCCGTCACGGTGGAAAAAGGACTCGGCGCCAAAGTCTGGGACACAGACAATAAAGAGTACATTGACTGCATGGGTGGATACGGTGTAGCTCTGGTTGGGCACAGAAATCCGCGAGTGATTGCAGCGCTCAAAGCTCAGCTTGACAAAATAATTACGGTTCATTCATCGCTTTACAACAAGACGCGAGAAGAGTTTCTGGAGAATCTGATCAGAGTTGCACCAAAAGGACTCACACAGGTGCACTTGGGGAACAGTGGCACCGAGGCAGTAGAGGCCGCAATCAAATTTGCAAGAAAGTATACTGGAAAGTCAGGAATGATTGCAATGAACGGCTCATACCACGGCAAGTCTCTTGGGTCTTTGTCTGTTACATTTAATCCAAAATACCGCAAAGCATTCATGCCTCTGGTAGAAAAGGTTGACTTTTCGCCTTTTGGTGACGTCGAGGCACTCAAGTCAAAGATTACCAAGGACACAGCCTTTGTGATCTTGGAGCCAATTCAGGGCGAAAGCGGCATCAATGTAGCTCCGCCCGGATTTTTGCAGGAGGTGCGCAAGCTTTGTGACGAGAACGGAATTCTGCTAATTTTTGACGAAATTCAGGCCGGATTGGGTAGGACAGGCAAGATGTGGGCGTCTGAGCATTGGAATACAACGCCAGATATAATGTGCCTTGCAAAAGGGATTGCTGGAGGGGTGCCAATGAGTGCCACACTTGTAAAGCCTGAAATTCTGGCCGCTATGAGCAAGGGAGAACACTCGTCCACCTTTGGAGGAAACCCACTTTCGTGCGCTGCAGGAACGGCCACAATCCAAGCTCTTACACAAGACGGCCTAATTGAGAATGCTGCCAAAATGGGCAAGTACTTCATAGACGGCCTTGAAAAGCTTAAACAAAAACACAGCATAATTCGCGAGGTGAGGGGGAAGGGACTGATGATTGGAGTCGAAATGAAATTCGAGGTAAAGGACATTTTGTTTGACGGGATAAAGGAGGGCGTACTGCTTCTTTATTCTGGGCGCAACATACTGAGATTGCTGCCACCACTCGTAATTTCTGAGGCCGAAATTACAAAGGTATTAGAAGTACTAGACAAATTATTTGCTAAGGAGGCGGAGAGGAGAAAAAATGCACAAGGACAAAATTGATGACGAGATTCTCAAATTCCTAAAGGAAGACTCTAGGGAGTCATTTGTGGACATTGGAAAAAAGCTCAAGCTTTCCGAGTCAGCGGTGAGACGCAGAGTAAAGAACCTGCTTGACAGTGGCATAATCAAAAAATTCACAATCGAAATAGGCGAACAAAATGCAACCAAGGCAATCGTGCTGATTTCTGTAGAGTCATCCATGGACACATCAAAGGTATCTGCCAGACTCACCAAGCTCGAAGGGGTCAAGACAGTTTATGAAATTACGGGACAGTATGACATTGCGGTAATAATTTCGGCACCAAACATAACTGAGATAAATGCCTCGATTGATTCGTTGCGCAAGATTCCGGGCGTCTCGGACACAAACACGGTAATAATTCTGCGCGACGTAACGTAACGAAAATCGGATCCAAATTTTTGTTTTAAGCCTAAAAATTACTGAATATTTATGAAATTAGCCGTTTTTAGTACGAATATGTTTATAACTGGTGGCTACGCCCAGAATCTCTGCAAATGAACGACCCAAATTACTATGCGCACTTGTACAACGAGTACGACAAAAAGCCAAGGAAGATCCGAATACTGGACAGTACACTCCGTGAGGGCGAGCAGCATCCAGGCGTCACCTTCACAAACAAGCAGAGGATCCAGATTGCATGGATGTTGGATTACTTTGGGGTCGACCAAATCGAGATATCACCAGTCGTATCGGAAGACCACTTCGAGGCGACAAAGACCATCATAAAGCAGGGCCTCAAAGCAGACATTGTGGCTCACGTGAGGGCACTCAAATCAGACGTAGACATTGCACTCAAGTGCGATCCAAAATGGGCTGCTACGTATCTTGGAATTTCGGATATTCACCTAAAAGACAAGCTTAGAATAACACGTGAAGAGGCACTCAGGAGAGCGGTGGAGACAGTAGAGTATGCCAAGTCGCACGGCCTCAAAATGAGGTTCACAGTAGAAGATGGAAGCCGCGCGGATCCAGAGTTTCTACTCAAAGTTTGCAAGGCAATAGAGGAGGCAGGAGTGGACAGGATAAGTCTTCCTGATACGGTCGGAATCATGCGACCAAAGGGTATGTACAACTTCGTCAAGATGGTGAGAGAAAAAACCAAGGTTCCACTTGATGTGCACTGCCACAATGACATTGGGTTTGCACTTGCAAACGCATTTGCGGGGGTGGATGCAGGAGCGGAGCAAATCCACACCACAATAGACGGAATCGGAGAAAGAACGGGAATTCCGTCTCTTGCCGAAGTCGCAGTAGCACTTACCTACCTGTACAGGTCTCCAAATGATTTCAGGCTTGATATGCTAATGGATCTCTCAAGACTAATTGAGGAATATACTGGGATACCACCGTATGACTCAAAGCCAATAGTCGGCTCAACAGCTTACAAGCACAAGGCAGGAACGCACCTTGCAGCCATACTCAGGAACCCTGCGGCCTATGAGCCAATCCCGCCTCGCGTCGTGGGCAACAGAAGAAGAATAGTGTTTGGTGAGCTTGCCGGCAAGACTGGCTCTGCGTACCTGATGTCGCTTCTAGGGCTTGAGAAGAACGATGAGCAGGCAAAGGCAGTGGCGCTAGGACTTAAAAACCTCAGAATGGGCGACCTCCTTGAGATCCCGCTTGATGGCAAGCTTGAAAGAAAGATAATTAATGACTCAAAGGGGACTAGATAACCATGGCAAAATGCACGGAATGCGATTCCAATATTTCCATACCACAGGATGCCGTTGAGGGCGAATTGGTGACTTGCCCGGACTGCGGCGCAAGTTTTGAGATAACAAAATCTTCAGGCGGATTTGGGCTGAAACCGGCCCAAAGCGTTGGAGAGGACTGGGGCCAGTGAGCCCACCTATCACGGTTCTCTACGACACTATCAGACCAGAAGAAAAGGCCCTCGTTGACGCCGCAAGCAAAAAGGGCATTAATCTTCAGATGGTGGATTGTAAGAACCTCGTCTTGGATCTTGACAAGAAAGCTCCCTACGACACCGTATTGCAAAGATGTGTGAGCTATTATAGAAACCTGCATTCAACTGCAGCACTTGAGGGGATGGGTGCACAGGTGATCAACTCGCTGCATTGCGGAATATATGCTGGCAACAAGCTGTTCACACACATGCTTCTGCAAAAAGCAGGGATCAAGACCCCATTTGTCACAGTGGCGTTCTCAAAAGATGCCGCGCTTGGGGCCCTGGATGCTCTAGGGTATCCACGTGTAATCAAGCCGACAGTTGGAAGCTGGGGACGAATGGTGACAAAGCTGAACAATAAAGAGTCTGCAGAAGGAATCATCGAAGAAAGGGAGAAGATGTACCCGATTTATCAGGTACATTATCTGGAAGAGTTTGTAAACAGGCCCCCACGTGACATACGCGCCATCGTAATCGGAGATACGGTAGCTGGCGCAATCTACAGAAATTCCACACCGGATAACTGGAAGACAAACACCCACCTTGGTGGGACCGCAGAAGTGTGCAAGGTGACAAATGAACTTGAGGACATTTGCATAAGGGCAAAGAACGCCGTAAAAGGGCAAATAGTGGGAGTCGACCTGATGGAAAGCAACGACAAAGGACTCCTTGTTCACGAAATAAACAACACAACGGAGTACAGAAACGTGGCTCGCGTGACAGGAACAGATATCGCCGCAAAGATTTTAGAATACGCAATAAATGCAGGAAAATAAACCAATGGACTCTTCATTTACGATAACTCCTAGATTCTCAATTAAGCTGCTTGAAAAAGCACTAAGGCTGTACACGCCCTCGCTGGCAGAGAAACCAATGGCCGAGTTTCTGGCAGACAAATGCGACGACTTGGGTTTTGAAAACATACACACCGACGAGGTAGGCAACCTGATTGCCACCATTGGCAGCGGCTCGCCTCGAGTGCTACTTTGCGGACATATGGATACAGTTCCAGGCAAAGTCAAGGTGCGAAAGGAGGGGGACTTTCTTTATGGGCGCGGCGCGTCAGACGCAAAGGCCCCTCTTATGGCACTGCTTCTTGCGGCCGCTACAATTCAGAAAAACAACGGCACCATAATTTTCGTTGGCGCCGTCGACGAGGAAGGAAACGCAACAGGAATCAAAAATCTGGCAAAACAAAAGCTCGACATAGATTATGCGATATTTGGTGAGCCAAGCGGCGTCACAAACGTCACAATTGCGTACAAGGGGAGAATCGCAATAAATCTCAAAGTAAACGTGGGTGACTCGGCACACGCATCTGCCCCGTGGCTTGCAAAAAACGCAATCGAGGAAGCTACCAAATTCACTGCAGAGCTCAAAAAACATCTCGAAGAAAATCAGGAAGGAAAATCAAAAGGCATGCTGCTTACTGCGACAATCACTGAGATCAAAGGGGGGGACAGCCACAACGTCACCCCAAAAGAATGCAACACCGTAATGGACATCAGAATCCCAGTAAACATGAACTGCAAGATGATTGGAGAAAAAATTGCGTCCAAAGTAAACGAAATATCAAAAAAACAGGGAGTGGAGGCAATATACTCTGTGATTGACGAGACGGAGCCATTTGAGGCGCCGCTGGACTCGCCACTAATTCGGGCCTTTACGCTTGGCGTGATGGACGTTGAGCACACAAGGCCCGCACTCATTCGCAAAACAGGAACGGGCGACATGAACATCATAGGCTCACTATGGAAAATCCCTGTGGTGACGTACGGTCCAGGTGACCCACATGCGTCGCACACAATAGATGAGCGCGTCTCAATGAGCGAGTACCTGAGGGGAATTGAAGTAATCAAAAACACACTACACCACCTAAAACGACTGCATGACACAAAGAAAAGATAGCAATGTTGTGGTTTGTTGGTCTCGGCATCGGCGGAACTGACTCACTGTCTGAGAAAACAAAAAATCTGATTGCATCGGCCGATGTGGTGTACCTTGACCAGTTCACGAGTCCGATGTCGGAGCAGGACACAAGGGCACTAAAGGAGTTAACAAAAGGAGAATTCAAGCTGGCACCTAGGTGGCTAGTTGAGGACGGAAAAGAGATTCTACAAAACGCAAAATCAAAGAAGGTGGTTCTTCTGTCTCTTGGAGACCCATACATTGCAACCACACACATCGAGCTTAGAACTAGGGCCTCTTCTGAAAAAATCAAAACTGGGACTGTCCATGCGTCATCTGCACTAACCTCGCTGATTGGAGAGTGCGGCTTACATTACTACAAGGTGGGAAGAACGGTGACGATTATGAGCGGAACGCCTGCAACGAGCGCATACTATACAATCTATGACAATCTCAGGTCGGGGAACCACACGGTTGTCTTGCTTGAGTACAATCAAGACAAGAACTTCTTTTTGGACCCAAAGGACGCATTTGAGAGCTTGCTTGCATCAGAAAAGGAGCAGACAAGAAAAGTAATCTCAGAATCCACATACGCCATAGTGGCATCAAGAATAGGCTCAGGAGACCAAAAGATCGTTGCGGCAAAAATCAAGAACCTCCTCGGCATGGATTTTGGCGCACCCCCACACTCCATTGTGATCCCAGGCGCACTCCATTTCACCGAGTCTGACGCCCTGAAGGCGTTTGCAAGATGCCTTGATGAGCCTGCCGACAATGCCTCAAATCTGGAAAAAATTGCAGCGCAAATGATGAAAAAATACATCCCGATGGTGAGGCGCGCACTGAGTCAGATTGCGCCTTACTACAATGGGGCGCCAGAGTTTGTAAGCGTGCTTGAAAACGCCGAGCTCTACATAAAAGACGCAGAAAGGTTCTTTGAGCAGGGAAAAGACGAGCTTGCAATTCTCTCCATTGGGTACGCAGACGGACTAGTGGATGCACTAAGAATGGCAAAGGGAATTGAGCCGGAGCTAACTTCATAGAGTGGTTAGACGAAGAACTTGTAGTGATCCTTGTTTGGACATAATTGACAAAAGAATTCTCGGAATATTTTATGTCTGCTCGCTCACAAAGGAAAACCCACTCGATGCATGCGTCAAGCGGATGCAGCTCTCAGAGGAATACCTCACTCAAAGATTCAACGACCTCGTCAAAAATGATCTGATAACAAAGAACAAGGATGCACTCACAGAATTTGGAAGAACGACACTCCGTGTGGTGCTGGCAGGCGGGGTCTTTGACATCATCCACCCAGGACACATACACACGCTTAATGCGGCAAAGGCACTGGGTGATGTCCTTGTGGTGGTAGTGGCCACCGCAAACACCGCAATCAAGCTCAAAAAAAGGAGGCCGCTTCACACAGAAGAGCAAAGGCAGGAATTGATCTCGTCTCTTTCCATGGTGGACCTGTGCATTATAGGACACGAAGGAGACATATTCAAGACGGTGGAAAGGGTGAGGCCGGACATAATTGCCCTCGGATACGACCAAGTACACCAAGAAAAATTCATAGTCGATGGATGCAAAAATCTGAGCCTGGATGTGCGCGTCGCAAGGCTGCAGTCACCGGTGCCTGAATTCTCAAGCTCAAAAATAGAAAAAGAATACGGCGAAGCGCTGCACGGCATCTAGCTAGAGCGGAATCCTGATTGTGAGCTTGGCACCATTTTTGAGATTTGCCTTTTTTCTTATGTCCGACTCTGAGATTAGTTCGACTACGGAGTTGTCGTGGTGCGTGCGCTCAAGCATGATGAGCTCGCAGTCTATTTTGCCATTGAGTGTGCAGTGGTAGCACTTGACCCAACCATAGGTTCTTTTGCCGTCGGAAAATCCGTCTATTGTGATGCCCTCGACGCTGTTTAGCTGTCGCAGGGCCTCGATGTCTTCTTTTTTGTTCAGCTTGACGTTGAGCGTGCCGGGGAATGGAATGTAGCCTATCTTTGAGCTGAATTGCTTGGTGTATCCCTTCAGTGACATGTAGTAGGCGCCCTCGCCCATGCCTGAGATGAGAGTTCCGTTGATCTCGATGTGTGGTGGAACGGAGTCAAGGCTTTTTTGCAGCATGCTGTAGAGGTCAGCTATCTGACTGTATCCCTTTTTTGTGAGCTTGACTGAGATCTTTCTTCCACTCATTATTCTTTCAATGTATCCTCCCTGCTCAAGCTCAAGCAAATGTTTTGATGCTGCCTGCTGCGAACGGTGGATGCCTTCGCCAAGCTTGGATGTCGTGATTGAAACAAAGTTGTTTTTTGCGCCTTTTGAGAGAAGCTCGGTCAGAGTTACCAAGTGCTGGATCTTTAGCTCAATCATTGTAATAAATTAAAAAAGAAAAAAGAGTATTTATGCTACTCCAAGCTCGGTGAACGTCTTGAGCGCAATGCCGTCCTTGTTTGTGATGTTGGCAATTCTGTGCCCTATGACACATTCAATGCCGGCCTGCTTTGCGCCATCCACCAGCCTCTGAGTCACTATTCCATCGAGTACCAGATACTTGATTCCAGATTGCACCGACAACTTTGAGACGAGCTCCGATATTGGCACCTTGAATACCTCGTTTTTGTTTGCATCCAGTCCTACTGCCTCGAGCGTCTCATTGATCTTGGCGTAGGTCTTTTCGGCAAGCTCAGCTAATGGCTTGTCGGTTGGATCAGAAAGCGTGGGCTTTGGTTTTGGATTTTTCATCTCTTCGATTGTGTCTTTGAGTATGTCTGTAATCTGCTGCGGGGTAAGATCTTCGACCTCTACTCCCTCTGGGGCGCGGTGCACGACGTCGATGTCTACTATGTTTTTGAGTTCCTTGAGGATGAATCCACCAGCCCTGTCGCCGTCAAGGAACGCAACGACCTTTTCTTTTGTGTCGCACAAATCCTTGATTGACTCGTCGATTCGTGCGCCATCGATTGCAAGTGCGTTGTCGATTCCTGCGCGAAGTAGATTGATTACATCTGCTCGACCCTCCACTAAGATGATCCACGGCGAGTCAAAGACACCTGCGCCACACGGAAGCTTGGCGCGCCCGTATGTCGTAAGTTTCCCTGACACCGAGGTTCCTTCATGGATGTCTTTTAGCATTGATTCCCCTTCGGAGATCGTCTTTGTTGCCCATTGCTGCTTGATTGCTTTGGCTCTCTTTATGATGTCGTCCTTTTTTGTGGCCCTGACATCCTCGATTGCTATCAGCTGGAATTTGCAGTCAAATGGGCCGACTTTGTCGATGCTTTCGATTGCTGCTGCTATTAAGGAGGCTGTGTCTATGTCGGTACTCATTGGAATTAGCGCTTCACCTTTGGTGGTGTTTGTAGTAGCTGTTGTCGTTACCTCTATTCTTCCGACTTTGGAGACTCGTTGGAGCTCATTTAGGTTCATCTCTGGGCCTAGGAGTCCTTCCGTCTGCCCAAAAATTGCGCCTATTATGTCTGCTCTCTCAACCAGTCCGTCAACTTCAAAGGATAGCTTAACGTGATATTTGACAATTCCTGATTGTGGCAATTGAAAATATACCTCCTAAATATCAATAATTTACCTTTAACAATGTAAGATATAAGTGCTTATGACGATTCCACATGGAGACGATCTAGGGGCGAGTCAAAAATGGGAAAAATTGAAGGTCTACTGGGTGCTAAACGAGTGACCACATGAGCAGGTCTTTGTGACATTTGGATTGTTTATCTTGAACCCTGAGCCCATCAGGGACTCGATGTAGTCGATGTTTGCTCCCTTGAGGTGTTCTTGGCTGTAGCTGTCGACTAGCAGTTTAACTCCCTGCTCTTCGATGATCGTGTCGTCTTCCTCTGGCTTGGCTTCAAACCCCATGCCGTATGATAGGCCTGAGCATCCGCCGCCTTGGACGTAGACTCGAAGGTATTCTGGCTTTTCTGCCTCTTCCTTCATGAACTCGATTATCTTCTCAGCTGCCTTTGGCGTGATCGTAATGAGTTTCTGTGACTGTTCTGTTGCCATAAGTGACCAAGCCTCTCCAAATTATAATAATGTTTTCACCTAAGACACACTAGTAGAAAGAAAATTAGGGAGAGCTTACTTTTTTGACTTGTTTACAAAGGCAGTCATACGCTGCTCTCTGTCTGGGTCTGTAAAGCAGTTCCTCCACGCCAGAAGTTCCACGCCAAGTCCTGTGTCCAAGTCTGCATTTCGACCTTTGTTGATCGCAATTTTTGACATCCTGACGCCTGAGACCGAGTTTGCTGCAATTTGCTGCGCCATTTTTAGCGCCTCGTCAGCTAAAGATGCAAGGGGAACCACCTGGTTGACTAGGCCTATCTCTTTTGCCTCGTCTGCTTTGATCATCTTGCCTGTGTAGACAAGCTCCTTTGCTTTTGCGATTCCAACTATTCTCATGAGTCTCTGGGTTCCGCCCCACCCTGGAGGGATCCCGATTGTCACTTCTGGCTGACCAAGTTTTGCTGTGTCTGCAGCAATTCTGATGTCGCAAGACATTGCAAGCTCGCATCCGCCGCCCAAGGCAAATCCGTTTATTGCGGCAATGGTCGGCTTTGAGACGTTCTCGACTGTAGCAGTCAACAGCTGTCCAAGCTTTGCGTACTCGACTGACTCATCTGGAGTTATTTTTGACATGTATTCTATGTCGGCCCCAGCAGAAAACGCCCTGTCGCCTTCGCCTGTGAGAATTATCACCTTGACTTCGTTGTCTCTGTCTAGTTCTTCAAAGGTCTTGATGATCTCTTTTGCGACATCGGTGTTCATTGCGTTTAGCTTGTCTGGTCTGTTGATCTTGACTGTGGCAATTCCATTTGATTTCGATGTAGTAACTAGAGCCATGACTGATCCGATTTTTATGGTTGAAATAAATGTTCTCTAAGAGCCCTTGAGTTGTCTGCCCCATTGTGCAAGGGCAGCAGCCGCTGCGACCCAGTTTCGGATGTCATCGTATACTGGGACACCCTCTTTTTCGATGAGCGCGGATATTTTTTGTGTGTATGGGCCGCCGTTGCCGCCAACAAGGAGTGGCTTCTTTTGCAGCTTTGAGAATTCTGCCAGATACTGGACGATCGTCTCTTCCAATGGGTCGTCCTGGAAGACAAACCAGGGCATGACGATGTCTACATTTGGATCATCGTAGAACTTTTGAATTGTGTATCTGTAGTCGTCTGCGTTTGCGCCTCCAGTCACGTCGACGGGATTTCCTTTCCCAATGACGTAGGTTGGCGGGAAGTGCTCCTTAAGTTCTTTTAATGTCTGCGGTGTGACTTGAGCCAGCTCGAGCCCGAGTCTCTCAAAGTGGTCGATTCCGCCAATCATTGGGCCTGCGCCGTTGCTGCACATTGCGGCTCGGTTGCCCTTTGCTGCCGGCTGCCACGCAAGTGCCTTTGTTACCGCCGCCAGCTCCTGATAGCTGTCAACTGATATGATTCCTGCCTGTTTGAATGCGCCCATGATTATTGCGTTAGAGCCTCCAAGTGAGCCGGTGTGTGAAGCTGCTTGTTTTGCGCCAGCCTCCGTCCTGCCGCTCTTCCAAATCACCACTGGCTTTTTCTTTTCTTTCATGACTCGTTTTGCAGTCTCGATGAACTTGCGGCCGTCTCCAAAGCCTTCGACATACAGTGCAATTACCTTGGTCTGCGGGTCGTTTGCAAGATACCAGATCATGTCTGCCTCGTCGACATCGGATCTGTTGCCGTAGCTTACCATCTTTGAGAGGCCAAACGTGTCTGCAGTCTCCAAGAAGCTGATTCCCATCGTCCCGCTCTGGGAAAGCAGGGCGACATTGCCAAGTCTGGCTCGAACCATTCTTGCTTGTCCTTGGAAGGCGCAGTCAAGTCTATTTGCAGCATTGAACATTCCAATGCAGTTTGGACCGATAATTCGTATCTTGTGTTTCTCAGATAGTGATTTTATTTGAGCTTCATAATCGGCTCTTTCGCCACCGAGCTCCTTTCCGCCGCCTGACACAATCACCACGTTGTGGATTCCCTTCTTTGCACAACTCTCAAGGATCGGCGGTGTGACTGAAAGGTCTACACAAACTACAACTAGATCAATTTTTTCGTTTATTGCTTCAAGGGATGGGTAGCACTTGATTCCAAGGATCTCGTCTGCTTTGGGATTTATCGGAAAGACTTTGCCTTTGTAGTCGTGTTTTGCAAGGCTGTCCAAAACAGAATTGCCCACCTTGCCTGGGGTGGCTGATGCGCCGACCAGCGCGACCGACTCTGGCGTGAAGAATTTTTCCATAAACGAGTCGTCTGGCTGTGCCTTTGAGATGGCGTTTGGGTTTATTTCCTTGCCCAGAATTATCTTGGCGTCTACCACATAGTATGATCTTGGATATACTACGACTGGATTGAAGTCAATGCTGTTGATGTATTCGGCGTTTTCTGTGCCTATTTTGCCTATTTGGACTAGGGCCTTTGCAAGCATGTCCAAATCTACAGGCTTGCTTCCCCTGAATCCTTTGAAGAGCTTTGATGACTTTAATTCATTTATCATGGATTTTGCGTCGTCTATTGTGATTGGGAGCATCCTCCACGCAACATCTTTGAAGATCTCAGTCATTACTCCGCCGAGGCCTGCCATGATGACTGGACCAAACTGCGGGTCTACTTGGAGGCCGACTATCATCTCGATTCCTTTTGGAACCATTTTTTCCAAAAGAACACCTTTTACCTCGACACCTTTTTTCTTTGAGAGGCGGCCATACATGTCGTTGAAGGCCTTTCTTACTTCTTTGTCACTGTTGATCCCGACTTTGACTCCGCCCACATCTGTCTTGTGGAGAATTTGTGGGGAGACTATCTTCATCACAAGTGGGTAGCCGATCTTCTTTGCCGCCTTGACTGCTTCCTTTGATGATTTGACCAAAGCGTATGGCGGCACTTTGACGCCGTATGCCTTGAGTATTGACTTTGAAGCTTCTTCGGTGATTACCTTATGATCCGTTTTTATTGTTTCTTCAAAAATTTTTTTAGTGGAATTCATAATGTGATCGGACACACTCTAGCTCAATATATTAACTTTAGTTAGAGATTGAATACCGATTTGAAGTTCTTGTAAAAAATTTTCATGTTTGTTTGGACGCTCCCGATGTTGGCGTCTATTTGATCTCTGATTTCGTTTGGATCGATGCCGTCTAGATCTTCTTGGGTTGCATCAAGCCATGATGTGACAATCTCCTTGTTTACCTCAAAGTGAAACTGGACTGCCACTGCTGAACCGTATTGGAATGCTTGGTTGTACATCTCAGAATATGCAAGCCGTGTGGAGTTTTTTGGAAGATCGAATGTGTCGCCGTGCCAGTGGAACACGGTAAATGGGTTTGATATGCCGGAAAATAGGCGAGAGCGTGCGGCAGGATCTATTTTGACGTCATGATAGAAGCCAATTTCTTTTTTTGTTCCTTTGTAAACATTGGCGCCAAATGCTTTTGCGATGAGCTGGGAACCAAGACAAATCCCAAGTGTTGGAATTTTTTTCTGTACGGCGGTTCTGATCAAGCTCATTTCGTCTTTGAGGTATTGCAGATCGTCGTTTGCACTCTCTGGTGCGCCAAGGATCAGCACTACAGAATGGTCAAGTGGCGGCAGCCTCTCTTTTTTTGCAAATATTGTTTGCAGCTTAAACCCATCTGATTCGAACAGCTCGCCTATAGTTCCTGGGCCTTCAAGGCCGGCATTTTTTATGACGAGTACTTTGGACATTAATTGTCACAACTCGTCTTTTGATTCATCATGTTTAGAAATTCGGCACCAGTTTGTTGTTGTGTTATGGAGATTGGGATGACACCGATTATTTTTGTTTCCAGCGTGGTGGTGACATGCATCTTACTTGGGTCGATTCTTGCCGCCGCAGCGTTGTTGTTCAGCGCTGTGTTGAGAGAAGAGAACAACATCTGTGATACGCGCTTGTCGGCTGACTCAAAGCTGCCAGGTACTGTTACTGTGTTGTGTGGCGCGACGCCGGCACCACGCGTCGTAAACGTGCCTAGGTTCTGGTCGTCAAAGAAGATCTGAATGGAATATTTCTGAAAGTTTGTAGGATAGTCCGAGTTGTTGCAGACAACCAGCCTCCCATTGAACATTATTGACAACAGATCAAATGATCCTTGCTCGTGCCATCTAAACTGAAGATCCCTGACATAAATCAAATTTAGTGAGGAATAGCCCAGTGTGGCAGCAATCACTACAATTGAAGCAATTACGATGACTGTGTGCCTGTTTGTCACGATATAACTAGAAAATCAGGTGTAATTTTAGCTTTGAAAAATGAAAAGAGGGTTTTACGGCCAAAGGCCTTTTGCTTTGAATGCTTCGACAACTCGGCTTACCGCCAAGACCATCGCTGCGCGTCTCATGTCTATTTTGTGCTTTTTTGATAGGGCGAGCGTGTCTTTGAAGCCACGTACTATGTGGTCTTCCATCTTTGCTGCGACTTCGTCAAAGGACCAGTAGTATCCCATGTTGTTTTGGACCCACTCAAGGTATGAAATGCAAACTCCGCCGGAATTGGCCAATATGTCTGGCAAGACCATTATCTTTTTGTTGTAGATGATTGGGTCTGCCTCTGGCATGGTGGGGCCATTTGCAGCTTCGGCAATTATCTTGCATTTTAGGTTCTTTGCGATTTTTGCATTGATCTGGTTTTCCAGCGCTGCCGGAACCAGAACGTCGCATTTTGTTGTGAGGAGCTCTTCTGTGGAAATCTTTTTGCTTCCAGGATAACCAACAACAGAGCCGGTTTTCTCTTTGAAGGCAAGCACCTTCTTGGAATCAAGTCCTTTTGGATTGATTATGGAGCCCTTGGAGTCGCTCACCGCAATTATCTTTGCTCCCATCTTTTCCAGATATTCTGCAGCAAAGGTTCCTGCGTTTCCGTATCCCTGAATGACGACCTTTGCGCCTTTCAGCTTAAGACCGATTGTCTTTGCGGCCTCGCGGATACAATAGGCGCATCCAAGACCTGTTGCAACGTTTCTCGCAAGAGAACCACCAAGTGATAGGGGCTTTCCTGTAATTACGCCAGGTTCGTTTTCCATTCCTGACATTTTGCTGTAGACGTCCATTATCTGCGCCATCTCTACGCCGGTAGTGTAGACGTCTGGCGCCGGTATGTCTTTTTTTGGGCCGATGATTTCAGATATTGCAAAAGCGAATCGTCTTGTCAGTCGCTCAAGCTCGTTTGGGCTGAGCTTCTCCTTTTTGGGGTTGACATAGATCCCGCCCTTGCCTCCGCCAAGCGGCACATCGACTACTGCGCACTTCCAAGTCATCCAGGCGGATAGCGCCTTGACTTCCTTTTCCATGTATTCGATTCCGCCTTCTGGATCAAAGTATCTGATTCCGCCCTTGTATGGGCCTCTGTCGTTGTTGTGTTGGCTTCTAAAACCGATGAAGACACGAATCTTTCCGTCGTCCATCCTCACGGGAAGTTTTACTCGCAACACCTTGTTTGGTTCTGCAAGATAATCCCTTGTGCCTTTGTCTATCTTTAGTATCGCACAAGCATCATCGAGTTGCTTTAAAGCATTCTTCCATGGATCTCCCTGAACCAAATCGATCGTGATCTTGTGAATACGGTTTCTATTTAAGTTTGTTGAGGGTGGTGTGCTAAAATAATGGGACGGCCAAACTAACTGCGATGAGCTCAGACAAGCTTTCCAATCTTGAAGGACACAAATACATCAACTTGGAGACTTACAAAAAAAGCGGGCAATCTGTAAGGACGCCTGTCTGGTTTGTCATATCCGATGGCCAGATTTTCATCACAACTAGGCCAGACACGGGCAAAGTAAAGCGAATCAGGAACAACCAAAGAGTCAAGATAGCGCCTTGCGGCATGAAGGGCGATCCAAAGGGGGAGTGGATTGAGGGAACAGCAAGGTTTGCAAACGAAGCAGAATCACAAAACGCAGTGAATCTCAGAAATAAAAAATATGGCTTCAAGGCAAAGCTTGTAGGAGCATTTGCGTACCGTGGAATCAAGCCAGTAGTAATTGCAATTGCAGTCTAGTAGTAGACTATCTTGCGGCTCAACTGGCGCTCAAGCTTTGTTATGACTTCGTCTAGCGCAAGTATGTTTGCCTCAAGATAGTTTGAGAGGTGAAACGTTACGCCATATTTCTCACCAGTCCTTGCTACGAGGTTGTTCTTTTCCAAAATCTCAAGATGATGCTGTACGGCCTTGTAGTCTATCTTCATCTCGAGGGCAAGCTGGTTTGTGTTCATCGGCCTTTCTGAGAGGTGGCTGATTATTTGGAGCCTCGTGTAGCCTCCGCGCGTGGCGGTAAACACGTATAGCAGCAGCCTCCGCGCGTCACGGTCAGGCTTGCGCGCAGAAGCAGATCTGTTTTGAATTATCTGGCGGATCTCTAGGATCTTTTCCACACTCAAAAAATTCTTCATTGGCTTAAAACACTATTTCCAAATCTATCCCAAATCAGATCCGAAAAATCTAGGCTGGAATGCCCAACTAACGCTTAAATTGACAACATAAGTAGCTTTGATCATTATGATGCCAGCTCGTGGGTACGACATGACGCCCACAATGTATTCTCCAGATGGAAGAATCTACCAGGTAGAGTACGCAATCGAAACTGTAAAGCGCGGAACTCTGGCAATTGGAATAAGGAGCAAAGACGGAGTCGTTATGGCAGTAGAAGAAATCCCACGAAAGCTCCAGGTTGCCGGTGTGACACAGAAGATCTTCCAAGTAGACGACCACATCGGAGTCGCTGCTGCTGGTTACATACCAGATGCTCGAGTCCAAGTGGATGACGCAAGGACATTCTCACAAAGCCACAAACTCATCTACGACGAACAGGTCGAAGTTGAAACAGTCGCAAAACACCTGGCAGACAGGTGCCACCAATACACCCAGTATTCGGGTGTTAGGCCGTTCGGAGTAGCGCTAATTATCGCAGGAGTTGACCAGAGAGGAAACTTGGTTTATGTCACAGATCCGTCCGGGACTTTTGTCTCCTATTCTGCAGTGGCAATAGGTGCAAACGCCGAAGAGGTTAACTCGTTTTTGGAGAAAAACTACAGAGGCGACATGTCTCTTGATGACACAATTGCACTTGCAATTGCGGCAATAGACCTCAAGACGGAGCAAAGGGATGGCATAAAGCACATCAAGGCTGCCAAGATAACAAAGGAAAAAAAGATACTGGAAAAGCTCAGCGACGCAGAGCTCGAAAAATATGCCAAGGCGGCAAAAGAGAAATTTCCCAAGCCGGCCTAAGTACAAATTACCGAGTTTGCTGGTGTTCTAAATGGGTCTTGGGAGCTATTGGGGCGAGGTAATTGAGGTACTCGGACAGATTATACCAGTGTACGACAAGGTGAACTCGTACATCTCACTTGGAAAGGATGTCGCGCACAGAAAGCGAGGAATTTCTGGTCGAATCAGGCCTGGCGACTCGGTACTGGATGCCGGCTCTGGTTTTGGCAACATGTCAAAGACTGCTGAAAAAATCTGTGGCGGTGACATCAAACTGACACTGTACGACCCGCTTGTGCCTATGCTCAAAAACACCGGCACGTTTTTTGAGAAAAAGCCTGACATGTCGTGTGGGGTGTTTGAACACATTCCTTTCAGGGACGGCCAGTTTGATGCAGTGATGTGCGGGTATTCGCTGCGCGACGCAATAAATCTGCGAATCGCAATTTCTGAAATTCATCGCGTTCTAAAAGATGGCGGAAGATTCGTCATCGTGGATTTGGGCAAGCCGGACAACCCTGTGGCAAGAGCAGGAGTCTCGTTTTATCTAAGAGCGATTCTCCCAATCGTTGCTTTTGCTGCAGGAGGGAGACTGGGTCTCAAGTTTGCCACATTGTATGGCACCTACAAGAGGTGGCCGCAAAACAAAATACTAAAGGCGATGCTACTTGAAAAATTCTCTAGGGTGGAGATGGAGGAGGACCTCATGGGTGGCGCAATAATGGTTGCAGCATACAAATGAAAAAAACACTCGCACTAATCAACATCACAGGGCTCATAATAGGAATCTCCTACGGCATACACAACCCGATGGTACCGATATTTGCAAAAAACGAGCTCGGAGCCTCGTATGCCGAGCTGGGCTTGATCGGGCTTGCGAATTTCATTCCTTACATGTTCGTACCGGTCGTGGTGGGCATTCTCTTGGGCAAGTTCAACAACGGACGCCTGCTCACGTTTGGAGTCGCGATAAATGTGGCGTCCGTGTATCTTCTTTCTGTTGCAACAACTGTTCCGGAGGTGATGGCGCTGAGGGCACTGACTGGTGTTGCACACGCATTTTTTTGGCCCCCGGCCGAGTCCATAATTGCAAATTCAAGCCAAGGCGGCTCACGCGTCAAAAACATAGGTCAGTTCACGGGATTTTTTGTTAGCGGGTTCATGATTGGGCCACTCGTCGGGACGTTCCTGCTTGAGGGGCTTGACACGACATACAGGATGCTGTTTGTGATTGCGACAGTCGTCATGGCGGCGGCGATAATTTCATCGCTCCAGATTACAAAGAATGGTTCGCCAAGAGTTGACACCAAGTTCTCTTTTTCTGGCATAAAAGAGGTGGCCAAGTTCCCAGTTGTCGTGGCGCTCCTCATTTACTGTGCGTCGTCATTTGGAATAATTTTGACAATCTATCCTGCCTTTCTCAACGACCGCAGCATGTCTGCAACAGAAATTGAGATCTTGTATTTTGTCTTTGGCGCGTCTCGTGTGATTACTTTGGCTCTGACAGAAAAGCTCGCAAAAAGAACTGCAGCCACCCTGGTTGCATCAAGTGGGGCGATATCTGTAGGGCTTGTCTTGTCATTTTTCTCACACTCGATAATTGAGTTTGCGGCGGCCATGTTGATAATGGGATTCGGGTTCAGCATCACATTCCCACTCACACTGGAGGTAATTTTACGGAGAATACCAAAAGAGTCATCTGGTGCGACAATTGGGGCATACGAGACCGTGTTTGGAATAGGGTGGGCAGTCGGACCAATAACTGCTGGACTGATCTCAGAGTTTTCATCTAACACGATGCCGTATGCGGCGTTCTTTGCAATAGGGATCGGTATATTCGTGCTGAGTATGACAAAAAGGAAGGCCCTAGAGCCGATTGCCTCTTAGGCGTTTTGCCGCCTGATTGATGATTACAGCTGGCACTGCAAGATAGATTCCTACGTTTAGCAACATTATGGCAAGACCGTAGACTATGAGGTCTGGCTCTGAATCAATATCTGCGTAGTTTAAGATGGACAGTGTGGAGAGCATTGGCGTGAGCGCTATTTTGACTGCTTCTCTGAATTGGGGGCTCTGTCTTTCCCAGTCTGCAATTGTTGGCGAAAATGAATAGTACACACTGTTAAACGCTGAAAGGAAGGCTACTCCGGAATTGGTCTTGGATACCATTGTGTCTCGCAGCTCTCTTAGTTGTTGGACTTGGGGTGAAAGCTCCGTACCATAGGCAGCAGTTGCGACAAGACATCCTCCTCCTAGCAGTCCCTGTGTCTTGTCGAGAATGCAGATACCGTTTTCAAGATGCGTTCCAGGCCCGCATGCATTTGGGGGTGCTTGCTCTGATACTCCAACTACCTCGTAAATTGTTTCGCCAGGGAAGTTTCTGTCAAACCATGCCTTGTACTCTGGCTCGTTGTTGTATCTATTGATGTAGTATTGTGGATCTTTGGTCGGATCTGGGAATCCTGGTATGTGTGTCTTCTTTGGGCCTGGTACGCCGAGTATTTCGTATATCGAGTCTTCCGGGAAGTTTCTGTCAAACCATGCCTTGTACTCTGGCTCGTTGTTGTATCTATTGATGTAGTATTGTGGATCTTTGGTCGGATCTGGGAATCCTGGTATGTGTGTCTTCTTGTAGCCTGACTTGATTTCTGGCTCTGGTTCGTATTGTGATTCTGCAACAACACAGACTCCATCTTTGAGTACGGTGCCAGTACCACACTGTGGAGTTGGCTGAGCTGGCTGAGTTGGCTGAGCTGGCTGCTGAGTTGGTTGAGTTGGCTGAGTTGGCTGAGCTGGCTGCTGAGTTGGCTGAGTTGGTTGAGTTGGTTGAGTTGGTTGAGTTGGCTGAGTTGGCTGCTGAGTTGGTTGAGTTGGTTGAGTTGGCTGAGTTGGCTGCTGAGTTGGCTGAGTTGGTTGTTGTGTTTGACCTTTCTTTTGTGCCATGACCTCCGCGGCAGACGGTACCACAGGGGATCCATCAGGGGAATAATCAAACAGTATTGATGTACCTAGATATGTCGGTTCTTGACTGTAAAATGCAGTTGCATTGTAGATTCCTTTACGTGGGAACTTGGAAGCAGTCTTTTCCGCAGAAGTGTCGATTGGAATAGTTTCAAAGTCGCCATTCATATCAGAAAATGTCTCTCTAATTATCACGAATTCGCCGTTTGGATCATAGATCTTTACTGCGACCATCTTGTTTGAGTGGGCAGCGTCCGTCTTCCCGCTAAATATTATCTTGTCTCCTTTTTTGTATGATGTTTTGTCTGACTGGAATTCGACAATGACCCCATATGCTGGGGCAAGCGCGATGCTTGCTACAAGCATGACCAAAACAACAATTATTGTTTTCAAACCCTATCTAGCGTACAAATAGGAAAAGACGTGTTTAATTAGATTAGGTATCATTTATTCTAGTAAATTATCAGTAGCGCTAGACCATGATTCAATAAGCTTATTTCTGCAACAAACCAGACACTAATCGTGCTGGAATACACACTTAACATACTTGGCAGCGAGTGGGTTGTAATTGTCTTTGTGGCACTGCTTGCACTTCTTGGCACAAACCGGTTGCCAGATGTGGCAAAAAAGATAGGGAACGCAGTAGGAGAGTACAACAAGACGAAAAATGAAATCCAAAGTAAGCTTACCGGCGCAATGAACACAAACCTCAAAATAACTGCTCCAGTGCAAAACGAGCGGCAAAAGCTAGAATTCATCGCAAAATCACTCGGCATTGATTTTGCCGGTAAAACCACAGAAGAACTAAAAAAAATAATCTCATCGAAAATGACAGAGACGGACTCGAAGGAAAGTTAGGTTTTGAACAAGATCTCACTTGATCAGATTTACAACATGGACTGCGTCGACGGAATGAAGCTAATCCCAGCAAAGAAAATTGATCTAATTGTGACAGATCCGCCATTTGCAATCAACTTCAAGGCAACAAAACAAAATTACAACAGGACCGCCTCCCGCGTGATGCAAGGATACAATGAGATCAAACAAGAGAATTATTACAGCTTCACTATAAACTGGATGAACCAGGCCTACAGGATCCTAAAAGATTCTGGCAGCATGTATGTTTTTTCTGGGTGGAACAACCTAAAAGATATTCTAAACGCATTAGATGATGTCGGATTTATCACAGTCAACCACCTGATATGGAAGTACCAGTTCGGTGTTGTCACAAAGACAAAATACGTGACATCGCACTATCACTGCCTATATGTTTGCAAGAACGAAAAGAAACGAAGATTCTATCCATTCTCACGATTCTCACAAAAGCAAAAGACACCTGATGGCCGAAGCATGCACTACAAGGACAAAGAGGACGTCTGGAACATAAACCGTGAATATTGGACGGGGGACAAAAAAACACCCACCAAACTGCCGGCGGAACTACTACGAAAAATATTACAATATTCAAGCAAAAAAGGTGATGTGGTCCTTGACCCGTTCTTGGGTTCTGGGCAGGTGGCAATGATAAGCAAAGAAATGGGCCGGCATTACCTCGGATTTGAGATTGTTACCCGGTATTATGATTTTGCAAAAAAACGACTGGACAAGAACTTGTACCGCCTCAAAGCATAAAAAGAGCGGATTGGTCCAAAGTCCCAATTCCGCGATTGTTTCTATCTATATTCCATTTTGCCCTTGATGCGCTTTACCTCGGCCATTTCTTCCTTGAGGTGCTTGGCCAAGAGTCTTTCAGATTCTTTTTTGTGCTTCCAATATGCATTAAGAACTGCCTGTCTGCTCTTTGCGCGTTTGAGGGCTGCCTGGTATTTTCTGTGAATCGCAGCTACGCCTCTTACATAGCTTCCGGAGCTATTTCCCATGGTATGGTAGGATGGGCTCTAATAGATAACATGGTCGAGTTTACCATATTATCATAGTTGCTGAGTTAAGGTTGACTAGATGGGGGTGCCCCTAGCAGTCTGCCGATCGTCCACCTGGGGGTTGCACTATGCTGCACTCAAACAATAAATCCAGAGGGTGTCTATTGGTGGTGCCTTGAGGTATTCTTGCCCAAAATGCGGTTGCCAGGTACTGCTTCAAAAAACCTTCAACAAAAAGTTCTTGATCACATGCCAGGGTTGCGGCCTGGAAGACCTAGTGGACTATGCAAAAAACGTCGATGAGGTGTACCTTGAGTTTCTTGCGCGCTACGACCAGGGAGATACGCCAACAAAAAAGCAGCTAGGGGCCGAGCTAAAGACTACAGGGATCGTGCGTGACAAAAAAGAGATCGAGGCGCTGATCGCAGCAAACTCGCCAGATCCGCTCACAAAGGATGTCTTGCTCTCAAAAAAAGACTACATCTCGTTTTACAAGACAATACGGCATCCAGAGCCAGAGTTTGGCCACAAAGTCGATGAGTTGGGCCTTTTGGAACCACTGGTGGAGTATTTGCGCAAAAAAAACATTGAGCGGTTCTACAAATTCCAAGAAGAGGCAATACGAGAGATTCTGTACGGCCAAAACCTGGTGATTGTTGCGCCAACTGCCTCGGGAAAGACGGAGGCGTTTGCCATACCTGTGATGCAAAAGATTGGGCGGGAGGCGGCAGGCGGCAAGATTCTTGCCATGTTTGTGTATCCGACCAAGGCACTTTCGCGTGACCAGCTGCCAAAATTGCAGCAGATGGCACAGGCAGTTGGCCTTGAAGTGGCAGTCTTCGATGGGGACACAAAGGAAGCTGAGCGAAGAAAGATACTGAATGAACCACCACAAATCATCGTCACAAACTTTGATGTCTTGCATTATCACATGATGCATGGCACCAAGTTTGCCACACTGTGCAGCACAGTTAAATTCGTCGTAGCTGACGAAGTGCATGTCTATTCTGGCATATTTGGCTCAAACGTACATTATATCATAAAGCGACTCAAAAGACTGGCAAAACAGATCCAGTTTGTGGCGTCATCTGCAACTTTGCAAAACGCACAAGAGTTTTGCGAGCAATTGTTTGGTACAAAGATGTATGTAGTTGTCGGCTCTGGCAAAAAAGGCCAAACAGATTTCGTGATGATATTTCCGTCGCTTAGGACACAAAGGGCGCTCACAATAGATTTGCTTGAGAAGCTTGCAGAAAAAAAACATAAAACAATGGTGTTCTCAAACTCTCATCTCAACTCCGAGCTTGTCGCATTACAGGCAAAAAAGAAAAGGATCGACATAAAGGTGCACAGGGCAGGGCTCATGACAAATTACCGCAACTATGTGGAAAAGTTATTCAAAGAGGACAAGATTGCTGCAATATCGTGCACGCCCACACTTGAGCTTGGAATCGATGTGGGAAACGTCGACGGCGTGATCTCGTCTACAATTCCAGTCAATCGACTCATGCAGAGGATTGGGCGCGCTGCAAGAAAAGGCCAAAAAGGATTCGCGTTTTTGGCACTTGGTAACGACCCTATCTCGCAATACTACAGGAACCACCCCGAAGACTATTTCGTAGACGAGGAAAAACTCTACTTGGACCCAAACAATCCGTTTGTTGAAGAATTCCACGTGCTTGCAATGGCCTGTGACAAACCAATTGGAGCACACGAGATGCCGGAGCACCGGGAGGCCATCAAGAGGCATCTTGAGGCCGGCAGGCTGGTGTCGCAAGCCGGCAGGTATGTGCCCAATTTCGACGCAATAAAGGAGATTTTAGACGAATACAGTATCCGTGGTATTGGAAAATCGATCGACATATTTTACAACGGAAAAAAGGTGGGTGACAGGGTTCTGCCTATGGCACTTGAGGAGCTGCATGAATCTGCAGTCTATTTTCTTGCAGGTACAAGGTACAAAGTAAAAGAGTTCAATTACCCTGAAAAACATCACGCGGAGCTAGTTTTGCTGCCACGCGACTACCCCTACTACACCAAGGCATTAACAGAGGAGTGGCCCACAATTGAGACCATATATGAAAAAAGGAGGGCATTTGGCATCGAGGTGTTTTACTGCAAACTTCATATACAAAAACGTGTCTACGGTTACGTCAACATCGAGCTAGGCCAAGAAGTACACCAGGGCCAAAAGATTCTACTAGAAAGGCCACTCGAGTATGATTTTGTCACAAAGGGCCTCGTGTATCACGCACCTCGACCTATGCGGGAAATAGATAGTTCAGAAAACCCAGAATATGTGGAAGCGAGTGGCTACCACGCAACAGAACACGTCATAATAGAGGGAAGCAACATGGTGACTGGCGGAGTCTCACAGGATCTTGGCGGGATATCTCTTGGTACATCTGGGCTCATCTTTGTGTATGATGGTGCGATTGGTGGCAACGGTGCAAGCAAGGCATTATACGACAGACTGGAAAAAGCATTTGAGCGGAGCCGTGTTATTGTAAAGGAGTGTCCATGCAACAACGAATCGGGATGCCCACGTTGCACCTTTTCGTATCGTTGCGGAAACAACAATGAATTCCTGCACAAAAAGGCTTCACTTGAGATCCTTCAGAGGATAATGGATGGTGAAAAAACAGACATCGAAGAGCCGATGGAGGGTGAAAGGCCTCTGGTTTAATGCTTGAGCTGTTCTAGG
Source organism: Candidatus Nitrosotenuis sp. (assembly GCA_035575435.1). Classification (GTDB taxonomy): domain Archaea; phylum Thermoproteota; class Nitrososphaeria; order Nitrososphaerales; family Nitrosopumilaceae; genus Nitrosotenuis. The sequence goes on along the minus strand of DATLXX010000015.1, from coordinate 21,204 downwards.
TTGCCGTATCTTAGTCCCTCTTCCAAAACATGGTTGATCAATTTGGAAAAGCTGACATTTGCGTTCTCCTTCATCATCTCGTACTGTTTTTCCTTTAGCCTCTTGTTTAGCTCAATATTCATGGAGATTGTGACTCTGGTCCAGTCACGAGGGGCCGACATTTCAGCCATACCTCCTCAAAAAATCATGTAGGTGGTTCATGCACTCGCCGCCCACGTGTTCTTGGACGCGACCCGCACAATGGTGTTGTTAATGCATGCATGAACCGCATCCGTGATTGCGTTTGCACACATGGTGCATATCTGCTCTAGGGGCTTTTTGCATTCGGAGCACTTGCGGATAAGCTCCAGCGCGCCTCCGCATCTCCTACAACTTTCGTCTGGCATCTTTGAACCACCTTATGCCTGACTGGAGTCTTGAGAGGATTTGTTGTCTGATATCGAGATTTTGAAATGTCATACGGATCACGGATGATGTAATTTCCATTACAATATTTAATATTTTCTGTGTTTTCATGACAAACACACTGGAAAATTACAAAAGTTTAATAATATTACAACCAAAATACTTGGTCGGTGATCATATGACGACACCACAGATCGTCCTTCTCAAAGAAGGTACTACACAAACAAAGGGTAATGATGCCCAGAAAAACAACATAAGCGCTGCAAAATTAATTGCCGAACTGGTCAGAACTAGCCTTGGTCCACGCGGCATGGACAAAATGCTGGTGGATACACTAGGGGACGTCACAATTACAAACGACGGTGCAACTATCCTCAAGGAAATCGACGTGCAGCACCCAGCTGCAAAGATGATGGTTGAAATCAGCAAGGCGACAGACAGTGAAGTCGGAGACGGCACAACATCCACTGTAGTTCTTGCCGGCTCTCTTTTGGAAAAAGCAGAGGAGCTGATTGGCAAAAACGTGCACCCGACTGTAGTTGTCGACGGCTTCAAAAAGGCGGCAGAAAAGGCAATTGCAGAGCTTCGACAAATCGGCATCAAAGTCGATCCGCTGGACAAGAAATTCCTCAAAAAGGTAGCGATGACTACACTGGCATCCAAGCTCGTATCTTCAAACTCTGAAGAGCTTGCAGATATTGTAGTCGACGCAGTCTTGTCCGTAGCAGAAAAAGTTGGTGACAAATACAAAGTAGACATTGACAACATCAAAGTCGAAAAGAAGGGCAGCTCCTCAATTAGAAACACCGAATTGATCCACGGCATAGTCCTGGACAAAGAGGTGGTTCACGGAGGGATGCCAAAGAGAGTAGAAAACGCAAAGATCGCGCTACTCAACGCACCACTTGAAATCGAAAAGACAGAGTTTGATGCAAAGATAAACATCAACTCTCCAGAGCAAATGCAGGTGTACATCGACGAAGAAAACAAAATGCTCAAAAAGCTTGTAGACAAGATTGCACAAGCTGGAGCAAATGTAGTCCTTTGCCAAAAAGGCATAGACGACATGGCCCAGTACTATCTTGCCAAGGCAAACATTCTTGCCGTCAGGAGAATCAAAGAAAGCGATCTGACCAAGCTGTCAAAGGCAACTGGTGCGAGGATTGTCACCAACATCAACGAGCTTACAGACAAAGACTTGGGTTCAGCAAAACTCGTAGAGGAAAGACAAGTCGAGTCAGACAAATGGGTCTTCATCGAAGGGTGCAAGAATCCAAAGGCAGTGTCTATATTGGCTCGTGGCGGCTCGCAACGAGTTGTCGACGAAGTCGAGCGCTCAATCCACGACGCTTTGATGTCTGTCAAAGACGTGGTTGAATACCCACACATCCTAGTAGGCGGAGGCGCACCCGAGACACGAGTCGCCGCAAGGCTACGCGAATGGGCAAACTCACTTGAGGGACGCCCACAACTGGCAGCGCAAAAGTTCGCAGAAGGACTTGAGACCATTCCCTTGGTTTTGGCAGAAAACGCAGGGATGGACCCACTTGACACGCAAGTACAGCTCAGATCAAAGGGCACTACAGGAAAGGCTACCTTTGGAATCGATGTCATAAATGGCAAGGTAGCTGACCTGGAAAGCCAGAATGTCTACGAGCCGCTTGCTGTCAAAGAACAAGTCATCAACGCAGCAACAGAGGCTGCATGCATGATCCTGCGAATCGATGATGTTATCGCGGCATCAAAATCCAGCTCCAAACCCCCAAGCAACCCACCAGGAATGGGCGGTGACATGGGCGGAATGGACATGTAACTCTTTTTTTCTTTTTTTGTCTTAGAATTAATTAAGAAGCAAAAAGCACAGAAATTGTGCAAAAAGTAGCTTTGGTCACAGGAAGCTCAAGCGGAATCGGCTTTGAGACTGCGCTGGCTTTGGGAAGGGAAGGGTACCATACGTATGCCACAATGAGGAACACAAAAAAATCAGGCCCGCTCTTGGAGGCTGCAAAAAAAGAAAACCTTCCAATATCTGTAATTGAATTAGACGTAGACAAACCAGAATCAGTCAAATCCGCAGTATCTCAAATCGTCAAAGAAAAACAGAGAATAGATGTTTTGGTAAATAATGCAGGTTACGGAATTTTTGGGTGCCTAGAAGATCTCACGATGGAAGAGTTAAGGGCGCAGTTTGAGACCAATTTTTTTGCAATTGCGCGCATGATCCAAGAAGTCGCACCAATCATGAGAAGGCAAAAAGAAGGCTGCATAGTCAATGTGAGCTCGGTCGCAGGGCGGATTGGATTTCCAGGGACGCCTGCTTATATCAGCTCCAAGTTTGCCTTGGAGGGATTGAGCGAGTCTCTGAGGTACGAGCTGTCGCCATTTGGCATAAACGTCATAATTATAGAGCCTGGGGTGATCAAGACAAATTTCTTTGAATCTATGAAGATGGCAACACCAAAACCCGACTCGCCATACAAGGACATGACGCACAAGGTCGTCTCTGGGATCAAGATGATGGCAGAGATGGGCACGCACCCAAAAGAGGTGGCCTCTGTGATAGTCAAGGCCATAAAGGAAAAAAACCCACTTCCAAGATACCCTGTTGGGAACGACGCGGCCATGTTTTTGGAGGCAAAGAAGATGAAGACTGACATTGAGTTTGAAAACTATCTAAAGAAGGAACTTTTTTGACTGGTTAAATTATTATAGCCAGTAAAGTCAGATTTTGTCAAAGTCTGCAAATTAGACCACAAAGATGATAGTTATGAAATGGAAGACACTAGAGCACAATGGGATAATATTTCCGCCCGATTTTGAGTCAAAGGGCATCACCATCAAGATAAAGGGCCAGCCAGTCAAGCTGAACCTCTTGCAGGAGGAGATGGTATACCAGTGGGCAAAGAAAAAGGACACGCCATACGTGCAGGACGCCGTGTTTCAGAAGAATTTTGTAGCAGACTTTGCTGCCACCTTTGGGGACAAATACAAAGGCCTGACCATATCTGATATTGATTTTTCTGATGCCTTCAAGCTTGTAGACAGGGAGAAAGATGCCAAGCTGCTCATGACAAAGGAGGAAAAAAAGGCACTTGCCCAAAAAAGAAAAGAACTACGTGAAAAGATGAAGTCGATCTACGGAAAGGCAATCTTGGACGGACACGAAGTCGAGGTCGCAAACTACATGGCAGAGCCGCCAGGCATCTTCATAGGGCGCGGGGATCATCCGCTACGCGGCAAGTGGAAGCCAAAGATCACACAAAAAGACGTCACGCTAAACTTGGGTGAAAACGCAAAGATTCCACCCGGAGATTGGGGGAAAATAGTGCACGACCATGATTCAATGTGGCTTGCCTGCTGGACAGATGCCCTGTCTGGAAAGATAAAGTATGTCTGGCTTGCAGACACTGCAGGACTCAAGCAGGAGCGAGACCAAGCAAAGTATGACAAGGCAGCAAAGCTCGGCAAGGAGATCAAAAAAGTGGAAGAAAAGATAATCGCAGCAATGAAGGACAAGGATCCAAAGGTTGCCAAGATCGCTACTGCCTGCTACCTGATTTACAGGACATCTATGAGGGTCGGAGACGAAAAAGACCCAGACGAGGCAGACACAGTGGGCGCCACCACACTAAGAAAGGAGCATGTCAAGCTTGATGATAAAGGAATCCACTTTGACTTTCTGGGAAAGGACAGCGTGCGCTGGGAGGAGACCATACCTGCGCAGGGAAACGACGTGATTCTTTACGAGAACATCAAAAAGTTGGTATCTAACAAAAAGCCAAGCGACGAGATATTTGACGGCATCACATCAAGGCACGTCAACGCATTCCTGAGCAGTATTGTAAAGGGACTGACTGCCAAAGTGTTTAGAACCTATCTGGCCACAACTGAGGTCAAAAGATACTTGTCTGGCAAGCTGGACGTAAAGAACAAGTCAGAGAATGAAAAGCTCTACATTGCAAAGATGGCGAACCTCCAGGCTGCAATCATGTGCAACCACAAACGCACAATCCCAAAGAATTTTGAGGCGACGCTTGAGAAAAAACGTGAAACTCTCAAAAAACTCAAAGACACTGTGCCAAAAACCGACAAGCAAAAGGCAAAGCTAAAGGAGAGAGAAGAAAAGTTAAAGCTTGCAATAGACCTACAGGAAAAAACGCGCGACTACAACCTAGGTACCTCCCTTCGAAACTATATCGACCCACGCGTCTTCAAGGCCTGGACCGATGAAGTGAAGGCAGACTGGGAGAAGCTGTACACTGCTTCGCTTCAACGCAAGTTTCTGTGGGTCAAAAACGTGGATGTCAAGTGGAAGGACATTGCTGCGCAATGAGTCACAACTTTGTACCGCATCTTGGGCAGTAGTTACCGTTTGAGGCAAGGCCGCACATTGGACATGCTCTCCTTGGGATCCTGAAAAATCTGATAAAGGGTACAAAGATTAGCGGCAAAAAGAAGAAAAAGAATCCGTACTGCAACAGAAATAGGGAAATTACTATTGAACCTATTACAGCTATGGCAGTAAGGGGCCAGCCAGACCATCTCATAATTTTAGTTGGTATCATCAAAATAATATTGTAATTTTTGTCAGAGATTCATTTATTTGCGCCATGAAGTTAGGCGTCATTGTGCCGGGGTAGCTCAGCCTGGTTAGAGTGCCAGTCTTTCTATCCTCCTATAAAGGGCAATACTCATAATCTGGAGGTCGTGGGTTCAAAACCCACCCCCGGCAGGACAATCATTTTTAGCATGATTAAATAAAAAAGATAATAAAATTAAATTAATAGTTAAATATATGTACGTACTAGCTTAATCATGCATGAAACATTAGCCAAAGCCAGAAAGCTTGGTGGCTCTCTGATAGTCAGAATACCAAAGGAAATAGTGGAAGACGAAGATATCCATGAAGGTGAGTTGGTCAGATTGAGAGTAAGTAAGGTAAGGAAAAGCGGGTTTGGTTTACTCAGGGGGGTTGGGTCCATGACCAGAGAGGATGAGCTGGATGAACAAGTACGTCATTGATTCCTGGGCATGGATGGAGTATTTGGATGGGAGCGAGCTTGGCAACAAAGCAAAACCAGTTATTGAAGGTGGCAACGCACTCACCAACATGATAACCGTAGCAGAGGTGGTATCTAAAGTAAACCGGATGGGAAAAGATCCTTCTATTGCATTTGACTCTATTATCTCTTTATCGAAAGTAATAGTAGGCGATGAGAATTTTGCCAAAAATGTTGGTTTATTGCATTCTTCCATTAAGAAGCGGAAACCGAATTTTAGCCTTGGAGATGCATTCGTTTTGCAGACGGCAAAGTCATCAAATGCACGAGTACTTACCGGCGACCCTGATTTCGAAGGCATCAAAGAAGCTGACATGCTCAAAAGAAAGAAACGTTAAGCGAATTAATGCTAATTCTGTAGAAATCGAATCACGTGAAGTTTCAATATGTTTTGTATAAAAAAGAAAAAATTACCTCTGTGTTGGCACATTAGGAAATAGGATGCCTGGTTTCAAAAACAAGAAACTGAGGGCAGAAAATCCGAGTAACGTCTTCCTACGCCCGGCATGAACAAAATAAGATTTTCATACTAAGACGATTCGTTGAGGTTATGAATTAGGATTGGTAATACGATCAGGTCTACCTACTGGTAATACATAATAATCAAGAATGTCAATATGTTATGTGCAAGACAGCAATACCGCCGTTGTCTCAGTCAAAGTATCGAAGCGTACCAAGAAAAAAATGCATGCCATGAATATAAAGTGGAGCGAGGTGCTAAGAAAGGCAATAGAGAACAAGATAAAAGAGTATGAAAGAAAACAAGGTATTGCAGGCTTTCTTGAATTTAGAGCCAAAAGCAAAGTCCCAAAGAACAAAACACCATACACTTCCGAAGCACTAGTTATGCAAACCCGCGAAGAACGGTGAGATATACTGTCGATGCCAGTGTGCTTGTCAAGCTAGTGGTTGAGGAAGAATACTCGTCTCATGCGGTAAATCTTATCTCGGACCCAAAGGCAATCCTGCATGCTCCAAGTATTATTTATCACGAAGTGGGAAGTGTGCTGTACAAGATGGTTCGAAAACACATAGTTGAAAAAGAATACGCGATGAAAGCATATGAGAATCTCATAAGGATCCCAATAGAAGTCTCAAGTGATGACAGAAGTGTTTTGCCAAACATACTTGGTCTGTCCCTGAAACTTGGATTGCATTTCTATGATTGTCTGTACATCTACACTGCAAAGAAGACCAATTCATTACTTGTTTCATCCGATAGAAAGTTTCTGGCTGCAGCCGATAAAGAATGCAATTCAATCGATCTACGAACCATCTAACTTGTAGATTGTTCCACAGAATGCAATAAAATAAAAAATTCATCTCAATATTGTTGCACTAAAAATCGTTGGTTAGTATCAAAAGGATGAAACCGTGCACAGCTAATGTGAATAATGTCTGCCCGCCTCCGACACCACAATTTTTGCCAGCTCATGCAGGCACAGCCGCTAATATGTCCTCGCCTGGTAAGCTGCTTATAGTCAACCTGTCGTCGCTGTGTGGCATCGGATTCGCACAAGCGCCGCATTTTGGCAAAATTATCTCAGCATCATACGCAACTTCGCCAACTGGTTTGCCGCATCTTGAACAATAGATTTGTCTTGTATCGTATATGTTCACATATTCACCCCGATGCCTTGGTACAAGGTATCTTATCTTACGTAGTCTTGTCCTAAGGCGCTTTGTTTGTCGGAATCAAACAAACATGGATTTGGGGCTGCATATGGCTTGTCTGAAGCAAGACTCGCAATTGAGGGCTTGGCATCAAGTACTTTGTTGGCATCGCTTTCTCCCGTCTTGATTAATTCGTTTATTGTTGCTTCCGAAAAATCGGTATCCTCAAAAAGAAAGTGTTTGTCCTCTTTTCTCTCTATTCTGATAATGTCTCTAATTATTGCACCACGTTCGCATGCAAGCTTGTGGTATTCCCGCTCCAGTCCTTCAAAGCGCTCTTTTTCAACTTGGTCTAAAACAGACTCTGCCAAAATGTCGTGCATCTCCTTGATTATGGTGAGATATCGCGTGATTATCTTTGACATGCGCACATTGTGATCGGTCTTGTCTATGTGCATGATGTCGCGTGCCCTGTGCCATGTCTCCATCATGTTTGTTGGCAGCTCTTCGTGTTTTTTTGGGAACAAATTCACAATGTAGACTTTTTTGTCGCGCTTTGGCGAGGCATCAATCACTTCACGCAAAGGTGTGTTGCTCAACAACGTGCCGTCCCACAAGTACTGTCGTCCTATCTTTGTCCAAGATATGCCATAAAACGGATAGCCCGCACTTGCAAGTATGTGCTCTGGGCCTATCCTTTCTTTTCTGCTGTCAAACACCGTGGCACTGCCGTTCTGTATGTCGGTGCATGTCACGATGAGTCTTGGCTTCCCGTCATCGTACATGCTGTCAAAATCTACATGTGCAGCCAAGGTTTCCTTTAATGGCTCCAAGTCGTACAAGGCAGGACAAAACCAAGAAAAACCAGAAAAATTGGGCCAAAAACACAGGGGCTTGAACATCCTCGAATTCCCCCAGCATGCAGACGTAAAAAACGCCCAGTACTCCCTGTACGGGCTTGGCAAAAACGGAGGTGTCATCCTTTCTGCCAAGGAATGCCAAAAATCCTCAAGGCACTTTGCGGGATCAGAGTCCTTGCTTGCACAAATAACTGCGGCATTTATTGCGCCAATCGAAGTGCCGGCTATTATGTCGAAATGGATGTTGCGCTTCTGCAGTGCCTTGTAAACGCCGCATTCGTAGGCACCAAGCGAGCCCCCTCCTTGCAACACCAAGACCGACTCGTAGTCTGAATCCTGGTGGCTTTCTTTTGCCATCAGTAATATGCAGTTGTGAATCATTTAAGGACTAGATTACAGTTTTTGATCAAACTCGATTGCAAACATCTATTTTTTGTAAAGGCGCCTTAGTGCATTTGATATGTTTTTTTGCAGGTTTTTGTTGCCAAGCTCCGGAATTATGCGCGTTGGGCTCAACTCGCTTTTTGGTATTGTGCTTGCTATTGCAGCCCCAGTCAAGTAAAGCAGCTCATCTGTGATCTTGCGGATCCGAAGATCCAAAATTGCCCTCATCAAATACGGAAAGACAACTGCATTGTTTACCTTGTTTTTGTATGTGTAGCTGCCAGTAGCAACTATTTTGGCCCCTGCCTTTTTTGCTACCATCGGGGTTATCTCTGGCTCCGGGTTTGTAAGCGCAAACACGATTGGGTCCTTATTCATCTGCTGAATGTTTTTGGCAGAAACGAGGTTTTTTTGTCCTGACACGCCGATGAACACGTCGGAGCCCTGCATGATCTCAGAGAGGTCGCCCTTCTCTTTTTTCTTGTTTGTAAACGAGGCGATTTCGGCCTTGTACTTGTTCATGTTTTCAGTTCTGCCTTTGTGGATGGCGCCAGTAGAGTCGACCACAACTATGTTCCTGCAGCCGGCATAGGAAAGAAGTGAGGAAATTCCGTACCCTGCAGAGCCGGCCCCTGCCACTACAACTTTGGCTGTTGACAGAGCTCTCTTTGTTATCTTTAGTGCGTTGAAAAGTGCTGCTAGAACCACCACTGCAGTACCGTGCCTGTCGTCGTGAAATATGGGTATTGGCAGTCTTTTTTCAAGCTCGTTTGATATCTCCAGCACCTTTGGGAACTCGATGTCCTCAAGGTTCACCGCGCCAAAAAGAGGCTCAATTGCGGAAACGACCCTGACTATCTCAGATTTGTCTGTAGTATCTAGGCAGATGGGGTACGCGCTTATTTTGCCGTAGTGACGGTAAATGACTGCCTTTCCCTCCATGACTGGGAGAGCAGCATTGGGGCCGATGTTGCCGAGTCCGAGTATTCTTGTGCCGTCAGTTATGATTGCGACATTGTTTGACTTGGACGTGAGCTGGAATCTCTGTGATGGGTCTTGATAGATCTGCTTGCAGACTGCTGCGACACCGGGTGTGTAGATCAGCTTTAGGTTGTTTTTGTCCAGTGGGATCTTGCTTTGCACAAATATCTTGCCTCTGGCTTTTTTGTGCAACTGGATGGCCTTTCTTGCAATCTCACTAGTCAACGAATCATGTATTGTGCGGCGGCCGACTTGACTCTATGGGTGAGCTCTGGGGCGTCTCACCATCAAATTTTTTTAGCTTTGACTAGGTCCGACTTGTAGTGCAGGCTTGCCCTTTCGTGCAGCTTGAGGCGCCATGGCACAAAGCTGGGATTTTTTGTTTTGTGGTGTATTGAAAAGCCGCGCCTCACCAGCTCGCATCGCAGCGAGTCAGCATACAGCGGCTCTTTGACCGACTTGGCGCCTCGCTCATAGTCGTATGGGTCGGAGATGAGCAAACTTGCACCTTTTTTTAGCTGTCTTGCGAACAATTTGATCAGCGACTTGGGTTCTACAAGCTCAAGCAAATTTAGTGCCAAGATGTAATCGAACTTTGTCCCCCCAAAAGGGTGCTCAAGTGAGTCTGCCACAAAAAAATCGAGGTTTTTGCCGCCGAGTTTTTTTGCCACGGATATGGCATAGTACGACTTGTCTATGCCAAATGCATAATCGTAATTGTTTGCAAGGTATCTTGTCATGCGGCCTATTGAGCAGCCGTGTTCTAGAGCTACACCGGAATCTGGCTCAATTAGCTTCTGCACAGCAGAATAGAATTTGCCTTTTTGGTTTGCCAGATATATGTCGCACCATCTTTTTTCTATGGTGGAAAGATCGTTTGGCTGTCTGCGAATCTTGGTGAGCGAACTTTTGATAAAAGCCTTGATTTCCGCATTCTTTGCCAAAAAGAGAAGCTGTCCGCCAAGCCTGGGTCTATTTGAGAGGTATGCCGCAAAATCATTCCACAGTATGGGGACGCCGTCAATTATTGGGTATTTGAGGCCGCATTTTGCGCAAACCAAAAACCCCTCCTCAACCTGCTCTACCTCTTCAAGTATCTTGATTTCAAGGCCGAAATGACACTTGACACAAAAAAGATGTTTTAGACTAAACCTGTGCAAATTATCTTGTTGTGCGGAAATTCGGATTAATACCTCTTCTGCCAAAGGCCCAGTTAATGTTAAATTCAGTCAAAAAAGGGAAAAGCTATGAGCGAGCTTGAGGAGTTTGCAGATGCCTTGCTTGACCAGATCTCAGTTGAGGTAAACGAGGAAAAAGACATAGCTACACTTTCGGCAAGAATCGGCGAGGATAAGGACTTTGACGTCAGCTTCGAGTCGCCATCACAAGTAATTGAATCAATACGGGGCGACCTTGAAAAAAAACTACATGACTTTACGGGACTCGCAGTCTCAGAGGACGTCAAAATCGAGTTCCCAGGACTGGAGGAACTAAAAAAAATCAAGGGAAGAAAGGTCTTTGCGGCACCCGATGCAAGGGAATACATAGACAGCCTGTTTGCTGCCCTGGCAAGGCAGGACAAGTGGGCGATAGTAAATCTCATAAAACAAGACACAGCAAAATTCCTCGTATATTCAACATATGCAAAATCCTACATCTCCAAGATCTCCACTACGTATGGGGACTATCTTGATTCTACGATCTTTATCAACAACTTTGTACTTTCCAGCTACCCTCAGATAATCCTCTACAAGCAGGGCAAGCCATATCATACAAGGTATGAATCAGTAAAATCGGGTTACATCGGAGCACTAAAAATGACGCTGCTTGAGGAGCTGGTCCACTCTGTTCAAAAAAACCTCTACGAGGAAAACAAAAAGGCGGTAATCGAGGTCAACAAGCTCAACGAGGAGCTCGCAAAGATAGTTCTGGCACTTGATGATGCCACGGCAACCAAGCTTGCCGACTATCTGCAGCTTCCTGCGGTGCCAGACGAGTTCCCTGTTGCAAAGAGGGCAAACCTCTTCTTCACACTAAACCCGGACAACTTTATTGTAAACGTTCTAGGCCCAGACGTGATGACGTTCACCAAGGTAGAAGTGGATCCAACAATTGGCGGACTCTTGCCTCAACTTCTGGATATTTATCAGAGGTGGCTTGGGCCAATCCAGAGGCACCACGCGGCATTTTCCACGATGGAGGGAATGGCGGAGTTTTGCGTCCAAAACATACTCGGGGGGGACAAGGACTTTGCCCAGTATCTGAGCACGTTCATGGGCACGGATGTCTCGACGTACCAGGTGCGAAAACACATGGGAAAGGACCTCACTGCCGCAGTGTACAAAACGCTTGGAAAAGGCGCATTTGAGTTTCTGATAAAAAACCCGCCAAACACGCGCCAGCTAAAAGAGCCACAGCTATACCTAAAGAGAATCGCAATATGAGCGGCGAATTTGATCCGGTCGTCGCAGAATGGGCCACCTTCTCATCTGACCCCAAGTACAATCTGGTGGAAAAATGCCTCAAGCTTGCACAACTGCTGGAATACCCAAGACTCGATGTCCAGCTCTACATAGACAAGATAAACGAGATCGCCAAGTCCCTCAAAATCATACTGTCTGACGTAAAAAACCCGACATACCTTGTCTCGATGCTAAATGAGCATCTCTTTGGGACACTTGGGTTTCGTGGAGACACAGACGACTATTACGACCCAAAAAACAATTTTCTCAACGAGGTTCTTGACAAAAAAAGCGGAATACCGATCACACTGTCTATAATCTATGTGGAGGTGGCAAGAAGAATCGGCCTGGACTTGAGAATCTGCGGCTTTCCGAGCCATGTGGTGGTAAAATACGGCGAAGAGATGGTTCTGGACCCGTTTGGTGGAGGCAGGCTGTTGGATGTGGAAGACCTTGAGGAGATTTTGTATAGGAACTTTGGGGAAGAGATCGAGTTTTCGCCGGAATTTTTAGACGAGCTTCCGGAGGACAAGATCCTCATCAGAATCATCAGGAACCTGAAAAACTCGTACGCCCAGTCGTACGCATACCAAAAGGCGCTCCAGTGTGTAAACATGATACTACACTCAGAGCCGGACTCTCCAGACGAGATCCGCGACAAGGGAATTCTCTTGGACAGGCTACTGAACAAAAAAGAGGCACTGGGCTACCTAAACAAATATCTTGAGATTGCGCCAGAGGCGCCAGACGCAGACTTTGTTCTGGAGCTGATCCGCGACATTAGGGAAAAGATCAATCAATGATTGAGGTGATGTCATGACCTTTCTTTATTTGGGATATCTCGTGCCTTGCGAGCTTGTTGCGGAGCGCTTTTTTTAGGACGTCTACTTCGTTTCGCAGGGCTGCTACCTCGTCTTCAAGCTTGGCTACCCTCTCGTAAATCGTCTCGCCTTCGGTTGAACTCATGCTAATCTAGGATTAGGAAAAGAGCTTAAAAATTTATGGGTAAATTAATTTCGCTACAGGTCGAATTCCTGGTTACAGGATGCACACTTGGCGTGCTCGGCTCCAACCTGACCTAGTATGAAGATTCTGCCAACCGTCTGGCACTTTGGGCAAAGGCCGGTAGTCACATTTTTTGGGGCAGTTCTGATTATCTTCTGAGTCTTTCTGCGTCCCATCGTAGGATTGAATTTGGTGTCTACTATTAAATTTACGCCTTGCTCACAAATTGAAGACATCGAGGAAGAGTAAAGACAAAAAATCCCGCATGAAAAGCATCTGCAAACGCAGTCGGCTCTAACTGCAGCCTTACTTCAAAAAAGCAAAACAACAGCATTCCTTCCACGTGCAGTTGGGACACTCTTTTGCTGACTTGGAACTCTTGCATTCTGAAGGAAGGCATCCGCAGTCGGCACACCTGATCTCCATTTTACAACACCTTACTTGTAACAGGTAGTCGCGAATTAAAAACAATGCTGAAAAACCACCACGGTGCCAACCGACACTGACCGTCATTGTCAATATAAAGGACTGTGTGATCAAAGCGATAAACAAAAGCTTTGATGAGGATGTGAAGGTAAGCACCCATTGTTTGATACCAAAATCTCAAAGGCGATCTCCCTAATCACAATGGTGACAGGACTTGCTGTGGTGGCCGGGTGGGTCTTTGATGTGGCCCCACTCAAATCGGTAGTGCCGCAAGAGGTGACCATGAAATTCAGCACCGCACTCTCATTTTTCTTCAGCGGCGTCATGTTGTATTTTGTGTCAAATCGTTTTGCAGGCAAGGTGGGAAACGACCAAATCGCGATTCCAATTTCCGGCCTTGTAATATTTTTGTTTATGGCCTCGTTGCTAGCTACGAACATCCTTGGCGTTCCAAACGGAATCGAACAATTGTTTGTGGCAGAAGAATCAGCGGCAGTAGAGACCTCGCTGCCAGGCGTTCCATCTATTCCAACAATAATCAGCTTTTTGCTCATCGTAGTAGTCGGAATGATATCTCTTGACAACTCGCACAATCTAAGACCAATCCGTTACATCGGATATGCTATCTTGGCTGTCGGCGCAACATCACTAATTGGGCGCTTGAGCGGCCAGCCAGCGTTGTATTACTATGTGGAAAATGTTAGCACTGCCATGGCAATCCACACAGGAGCGCTGTTTGCGATGATTGGATTCGCCCTCAGTCAACTAAAACCACCGCAAAAACTGACGTACTCTACGACGACGATCCAAACAAAACTTCTCTCTTTGTTTTTGGCAAGCTCCATAACTCCAATAATCTTCATAATGGGCCTCAACAACGCGGCCAACTCTGCCGTCTCGCAGAGTGGTGCGATTACAATTGGGCTGGTCACCGCAGTGGCAGTGAGTCTTTTTTCTATATTCACCGCAAGATCTATCTCCAAGCCGATAGTTGAGCTCAAAAAAATATCTTCTAGGATCTCAGAAGGCGATTTTACGGTAAAGGCGCCACAAAACTCCAACGATGAGATTGGCCAGCTCTCCAAATCGTTCAACACGATGATAGACAATCTGATCAAGGCAGAACGGCTCTCCACAATTGGGCTTCTTGCCTCACGGCTTGGCCACGACCTAAGAAACAATCTCACCACCATCATGACCACATCTGGAATAATCAGAAAAAGGCCGGGCTTTGACAAAGACAGGGACCTTCAGTGGCAGGTCAACATGATAGAGAGGGCGGCACAAAAAATAAACTACCAGATAGAGGACGTCCTGAACTTTGTGAGGTTCTCGCCGCTAAAATCAGAACACGTCAGACTCTCGAAAATACTGCACAACACAATCAAGTCGTTGCACATACCTCCAAAGATCGAAGTGGTTCTCCCACAAACAGATCTTACGCTAAACTGCAACGCAAACCAATTCGAGATAGTCATGACCAACCTGATCAACAACTCCATTCAGGCAATGGGGGAAGACGGCGAGATAGTGATTGAGGCATACGAGGATGATAACAACTCAGTGATCAAAATAAAGGATTCGGGGCCTGGTATTCCAAACGAGAATCTTGAGAAAATATTTGAGCCTTTGTTTACGACAAAGCAGCAGGGGACAGGACTTGGGTTGGCTACATGCAGAAACATAGTGAGCCAGTACGGCGGGACGATCGATGTGAAGAACAACCCGACCACATTCACCATCAAGATTCCAAAATGACCCTCTGATATTTGCCATGTGAAATACAAGCAAACTATCTAAACAGAGATTGCCCATACCTTTTGTGGCATTCGAGATTATCGTGTTTTTTACTGCATTCAAATACATCTTTGTTGAAGGGGGCGAGCAGGCCCTTGTTGCAATAGGGACGCTTGCCAGAATCGGATATAGGCAGACACTAAAGATAACACTGGTGGGTCTGGCAGCAGGAGTGGCGCTGTACTTTTTGTTCTTAAATGTGGTCGGATTCTTCCCGACAGATCCGGTCGAGATTGCGCTCGGATTGGGGCTTCTCTACTTTAGCTATACTATGTTCAGAGAGTTTTTTGAAAAGGAAAAAGAAGATGAAGCCAAGTACAAGATAGGGTATTTCTACATAGCAATGCTTGAGGCAGTAGAAAACTCTGTTGCGCTTGCAGCTTTCAGCTTAGTTGACATGGCAGGCGCAATATCTGGGGCCGGTCTTGCAATAGCTATAGTCATCATGTTGCTGTGGGTTGGAATAATCAAGAAAATACCACTAAAGCTGACGCGTTTTGTTGCAGGGGCTCTGCTTGCGCTGACCGGCATACCGCTGATAATTTATGGGCTGGACCTTCCATACCCTGAGATGATGCACTGGCTTATTCCGCCCCTGTCTTAGTTGTTTAGCTAATCTTTGCGCTGACTGGTATGTTATGAGACATGCTGTACATGGCAGGGCACCTCTCAAGGGCCATGCCGAGTATATGCTCAAGCTTGCTTCTGTCTGCGTTTTCTGCTTTGGCATCCAGAATGAACTCTATTCCATTCACTATTGGCTCGTCTGCTACATCCAAAGTTTTTGCAAAGTTGATGTTGCACTGAGTGCTTACGCCCAGCTTCTCCAGTCTCACACCTTGCGAGGCGGCAACGCCTGCAAAGGTACCAACAAAGCATGAGGTGATTCCTGCGATACAGTACGCCATTGGCCCAAGCCTGTTTCCGCCTCCTCCAAGAAACGATGGAGAATCAACCTCTATTGCCTGTTTTCCCTTCTCGTATGACAGCTCGGTCCTAAATTGGTAACCCTTTGATGGGTCCAAGACCCATTCTCCCTGCAGCTTGACTGGCTTTATGAGGGATTTTCTGTCAGTTTTTCCGCTTTCTACTGTCTTTGACAGTTTTTCTAAATCCACGTTGTTGACGATCATGTTCTGGTTTGTTCAAGGTGCCTTAAAAAAATTCAGAATTACTTGGGGGTAGTTAAGCCATTTAATTAAAAAATCGATTTGATTTCAATATGTGTGTCATTGATCCTAGGAACAATGCTGCGCATTGCTTTTAAGACAAAAACAAGGAGATCATACATTGGTTGATCAAAAACTCTACAAGGTATCTTCAATATTGCTAATCTCGATACTGATCGGCTCTGCAGCAGGTTCCTCGTTTGCCGACTCGCCAAGAAAGCAACTTGCAAAAAATGTCTTGCCAGAGGATGTGGTCTGCAAGGAGGGCCGCGTCTTGGCAGTAGTTTCTGGCAAAACACCACTTTGCATCAAGCCTGCAACCGCGGAACAGCTTAAAAAAAGGTGGGGCGCAAATATCGTAATTTCAGAGCAGGCCGCACAAAAAGTAGTGCCGAAAACATCTCCGGCTGACACCAAGGGCTCTGCAATCAAAAGCCAGGCTGCAAAAACGCAGCCAAAAATTGAGAGCGTTCCTGCAGCTGGAGGCTCCACTGTGAACTTTTACATCACAGACGATGACCTCAACACAAGCCCGAACGGAATTGACGTGATTGATACGGCAGGCCTTCTTGAATTTACAATCAACGGAATCAAAATAGAGGGACCGGAGACCATGACTGAGACTGGTGTAAATACGGGCAGATTTTATGTGAAGCTGGTTCTCCCAGATACCATAAATGGAAGGCCACTAACGCAAGACGATGTCATGGTGGTAAGGTATTTTGATCAATCGGATGCGGCAGGCCAGAGCAGAACTGTGTCGTCATCGCTTGCGCTTTCAAGAACACAAGCACAAATTGAAAAGTCTGGAGGCCAAAGAATCGGCCGCGACTTTACTGTGAGCATCTATGAACCAGATGCAAACTTGAACTCTAGAGAAGTCGACAAGATACCTCTTTCCAGAATCGAGTTCAGGGCAGAAGGTGGAATTAGGACCACTTTGGCAAACTCTGCATTTGATGCCAACTCGTCGCATCTACTGGAGACTGGCGAGAACACTGGCGTCTTTTTGGTCGTGATCAAGATTCCGCGCACCATTGAAGGCAAGACGATCCACATTGGAGACTGGTACGAGCTTCGATACATTGACCCATCGACTCCTTCTGGCACCAGCGAAAAAGTGATCCTAAAAGGAAGGATTGGATAGTTTCGGTTCCTAACTGTGGTCACGATCAACAGAACTTGTTCCGGTTTAGTGTGTTGCAATCTAGATCGTGTGCATGAACAACTAACAACCAAACCCTATCCCTCTAGGGCAGGGATGAAAGCGAGCACACCACAAATCAATATTCCACACATCAAAAACCATACAAAGGACACACATCAATGATCGAGCCAAAAATGATGCTGACCTATAACATAAGGCACAGCGGGGATTTCTCATCAGAGCTAAAAAAGGCAAAAGCAGTAGCCGAGTTTGCAATCCGCACCAGATCCCAATCATCAAAAGACGTCATACATAATAATTGGAATAAAACTGAATTTACTATAGGAATTTCATCTCCGAAACTTACAGAAGACATTACTTCGGCCCAGTATGTTGATTTGGTTAAAGATGCAATAGGTATCTGGCAAAATGTGTTAAGTAATTATGCAAAAGATTATCCCACAAGTAATCATTTAAGCAAAATAAAGTTCCATATTTCTGAATCATGTGCAGGTAATGAAGATATTGTATTTCAATGGTGGTTTGCTGATCCGTATAATGGACTAAGGTTCTGTGTAATTGGTGGGGTTTGTTATCCGTGTTTCAACGGAATTTGGTTTCCAATGTTCATGCCCAGATCACACATACAGAAAAATATGTTGTAAACATTCCCACGCAGTTGAGATTAGCATCCAATTAAGAAAAATAGTAACAAGTCAGATTGTAATCAGGGAAGTAACAATAGAAGCATGTCTTTATTGCAAATCTGAAAACATCAAAAAAGACGGTCTAAGGCACAACAAGAACTATGATATTCAGAGATATAAATGCCAGTCATGCAACAAGAAATTCTCTGTGAATCTAGGCTTTGAGAGAATGAAGGCAAGCCCACAAATTATCACTTCTGCAATGCAACTCTATTTCACAGGTGAATCATTGAGGAATGTACAAAAATTCCTAGAACTTCAAGGAGTAAAAGTCACTCATAAGACAGTATGGAACTGGATAAGCAAGTATGTTAAACTCATGGACAAATACCTCTCAAACTTTAAGCCACAGGTAAGCGACAAGTGGCGAGCTGATGAATTGTGGCTTAAAATCAGCGGTAACAGAAAGTACCTTTTTGCCATGATGGATGATGAGACCCGTTGGCTCATTGCTCAGGAGGTTGCAGATACCAAATTCCAGCATGACGCCCAAAGCCTTCTAAAGATGGGTAAAGAAGTCACTGGAAAATCACCACTTGTTTTTACAACCGATGGACTGCCAGCCTACAACAAGGCTTTCATGAAGGAGTTTTCACGAAGGCAAGCCCCAAGACCAAAACACATCAGGCACATTTCAATCAAGGGCAACAAAAACAACAATCTCATGGAAAGAATTAATGGTGAAATCAGAGATCGTGAGAAGGTCATGCGTGGGTTGAAGAAAGACGATACCCCGATTTTGAAGGGCTATCAGTTATTCCATAACTACATTAGAAGCCACCAAAGCCTAGACGGGCAAACGCCAGCAGACAGGGCAGGAATCAAAATAGAGGGTCAAAACAAATGGCTAACATTAATTCAAAATGCTAGTAAAATATGAAAACTTTCACTTTATTAGGAAATATGGAAACTGGATACCAGATGAAGTAAATTTACCAATTCTACCAAGTTTCCCTTGATCTACAAGATCATTACATAGGTGTTCTAAAACATCTTTTTTGT
This sequence comes from Candidatus Nitrosotenuis sp., assembly GCA_035575435.1. Taxonomy (GTDB): domain Archaea; phylum Thermoproteota; class Nitrososphaeria; order Nitrososphaerales; family Nitrosopumilaceae; genus Nitrosotenuis. Next base: position 2,185 of record DATLXX010000015.1, on the reverse strand, counting down.
ATTTCTTGTTCAATTCCGAAAATTCATTTTTCTCCATACTTCTCAGGATTTCACTTTGAATTTGTGGTACATCTTTAGGATTTATGCCATGTTTAGCTAGAAAATCATAGTCTATCATAGATCATCAATTAACTAGTTCTTGTAATTTATATTGATTATGGCATATCCCAAATCTTGACAGGGAGAATACATATCACGAACTTGACCTAATCTGAAGGAATTAATGCCAGCCCCCGAAAGTAAACACGGATAACAAACCCCACCAATTACACAGAACCTTTTTTAATAAAGATAAATAATTAGGCAGCAATTATCAAAATGCCATGTCCTTTTCTTGTGATGCGACGTGTTGGATTGCAGTTGGTTCAATTGGTACGATGATTGGCTCGATAGCAACGGCAACAATGATATATTTTCTATCCAATTCTCTCAACTCACAGAAAAAAGAATTACTTGTAACAAATTTTGAGACAATAACAAATCAGATTGGAACGCCTCTTACCAAAGAATGCAGAAGTATATTGTACAATAATGCCAAATCTGTTCAAAACCTGACCACCAATATTCTGAGATAAAGAAAAAAGCTAATCAATTTAGGCATAACATTGAAGAAATCGTCAAATATTTTGAGGACAAAAAGATAGAGAATGATCCTACTGATCTTATGAGAATAAGTGAAGTTATTGTATATTTGTCATCCATCTATAACAGAGCTGGGTTTCTAATGAGTCAAGACAAAGAACTAAACGAGAAGATCATTAAATATCATGGCTTTACAATAGGCCGAATTTGGAAAATTGTAGAAAAATTTGAAAAAATCAGGTGTGATCACGATAAACTTCTACAGAATGAAGCATTCAAAAGAATTGGAGAGGAAAGCTACTGTAATCATAAGGAGATTATTAATAATTTTTTGAAGGAAAAAGGCTTCTTGAATTAAACTACCAAGAATAAATGAATTTTTGTTCTTTCATTTATTGTAAATACAGTTACTGAGATTCCATTTTTTTCAAATCTAATAACATGTTAAGCCACTCTATAATGTGTTTTGCATAATTAAACAAAAGATCTGAATCTTCGTCATTTATTGCCCATTTTAGAATTCTTATCATTTTGTTTATGTACATATGAAAGATCTTTTCATTTAATTTTCCAGCAGTAACTGGAAGAAAATTGATCAATTTTTCTGCTTGGAGATTTAGAAAATCTAGCTCTTCTTTGATTTCTATAGGTACAATCTCAGAAGTACTGAAGTATTTTATTTCATCATAGTAGATTTTATAGTTATCAAATTGGTTTTTCCTAAAATCACTGACAGACATATTTCTTATTTTAAATGTAGTTGGATACAATGATGCCACATTATGTGATAGATACGATTCGAGCGTCCAATGTATGATACTCAATGTACCTTCCAATTTGAACAAGAGATTCCGCTTGTAAACCAATAAGGATTGTTTACGTCGTTCACTATTTTGTGCGCTCTTGTATTGATCATACCAAAGGCTGACAAGCAATGCAGCTACAGAAATAACAATTCCAACTTGAGCAATTGCAGCCTGATCATACCAGATGACATAGAGTACCGGAATTGAGATTACTGTTGCAATAACGAATGATAGTGTTACTTTATTTGGTTTATTCATAGATCGTGCTGTTTATCGAAAAGATCAGCCGCGATATTCTGCCCAGAATAATGCGACACATGCTACAATGGGAGTCAATCCATCAGTCAATCCAAGTTTATGCACAGCTTCTCCATAATTGTCTCCACTCGATAACATTCGTACGATTCTTTCTTTCTTTTGAGGAGTAAGACTAGATAACCAAGCATCTCCTAGACCAATTTTTCTTCTAAGAAAATCGAAAAAGCCGACAGGATTTACATTTAATTCTCTTTTTACTTCTTCCGAAGATAATACGTATTTTTTAGAGTCAATAGCAGTAATGAGTTGCTGGATTAGATACAACCAATCATCTTTCCCAAGTTCACTACTCAATAAAGTGAGAAATGCCCTCTCATATTTAAAAATAAATTGCACAAAGGCCGTGTAGAAACCATCGATTTTTGACAAATTTGTAGATCCGATTCCACGGACAGATCTAAAGCTGACAGTATCGTTACCATGTCTCATGAAGCCATCTCGATACGTGAGAATGGCTCGTACGATGATGCGTATAATCA
>DATLXX010000014.1:0-35465 GCA_035575435.1 Candidatus Nitrosotenuis sp. | reverse complement strand
TAAAGAGGATGCTTGGAGAGTATGTCATGTCCAGGCATATCCTGACGCAGAATCGAGAGGTGATGTGTCGTATTATTGCATATAATTGCTATAGAACAACTAGGAATTATGGTGTGATTTTGGGATGGTTTCTACACGGCTGAAAAAAATCGTTAGATATTTATACAACTTTTCGAGGTTTTTTCAAATTGATCAAGCTAATCCCTCAAGCATCAAAAAATTTTTGCAATTTTTTTAGAAAAAACTTCTAGAAATTTTAGATCCATCCTTAAATATTTGCGAATCCTATAACATGGTGACAAAACATGACATGTAAGGGAATCTGCTCCAGATACAAGGCACAAAAGCCGGTAGGAACTGGACGTTATGCTTCCGGACAAAGACGTTGTCAGATTTGTGAAATCTTCATCAAATGGGAAGGACTATGGTGCCCATGCTGTGGTTACAGACTGAGAACAAAGCCACGAAATCTCAAGTACAAAGCCAAGCTGCGTGCCAGAGTTGAAGCAGAAGCTCAAGAAGCAGAAGCAATAGCAATAAAGGCATAAGTCTATCCGAGCAATTAATGTCAAGTTCTGGCCACAGAGTCATATCTGTGGAAACGGATAATCGGAAATTTGATGTCTCCATCTTAAAGTACGATAACGGTTTTTTCATCTCAATTACCGAGGGTGCCAACAAACTTGGCGCAATGATGATCTCAGCCGCAGTCGGGCCGTCGCCCAGCTCGTCTGAAATCATACCAATTCGCCAAGACTCTCTTTTTTTGAAGCTTCTTTCTCAAAAACTGGCATCGGAGGCCCACGGTGTCTGCATAGTTTCGCTTTCCACAAAGGGGGAGCTTGGCAAAGATGCAAGCAAGGTTCTAATTGAGAAGATAATGGAGGCAGTCAGGAATTGACGGACATACGCAGTTACATCGACCAGATAAAAAAATCAGGCCAACTCTCCGTCATCAAAAAAAGGGTCTCGACCAAATACGAGATTGCAGCAATCACTGCCAAAGTAGACGGTGCAAACGCAGTACTCTTTGAGAACATCAAAGAAAGCAAGCTGCGTCTTGTGTCAAACCTAGTCGGCACAAGAGCCAGATTTGCAATGGCAATTGGTGCAACCGAGTCGAGGATACACGACAAAGTGACTCTTGCAATAAAAAACAAAAAGAGGCCCAAAGTCGTCTCTGTCGCAAAATTCTTTGAAAACAGCTCAAGGAACACCTCAGATCTCCCAATCGTGACCCATTTTGAAAAAGAACCAGGGCCGTTCATCACGTCATCCATAATTTACGCACAAAACCCGGAAAAAAAGACGCAAAACTCTTCGTTTCACAGGCTTATGCCGATTGACAAAACACACTTTTCCGTCCGCATGGTGGAAGGCAGGCACCTTCACAGAACGTTTGTGGATGCAAAGGAGCACGGCGAGGATCTCAGAGTGGCAATAACTGTTGGTGTACATCCGGCAGTTTCCATTGCGGGGGCATACCAGGCAGAATGGGGCCAAGACGAACTTGAGATAGCAAACAGCCTTCTTGGGGGCAAACTCACACTTACAAGACTGCCGTACTCGTCTCTGGCAGTTCCTTCTGGCGCAGAAATAGTCATGGAGGGCCGAATACTGACAGACAAGACACACAAGGAATGGATGGTCGAAATGCTCAGGACTTATGATTTTGCAAGACAGCAACCTGTCTTTGAGCTGCAGAAACTCTACTACAGAAACAACGCCATATTCCATGACATCTTGTCAGGGTATTCAGAGCACAGGCTGCTCATGGGCATGCCGATTGAGGCAAAGCTCAACTATGAGCTCAAAAAGTCTGTGCCGCAGGCAAGGCGCGTCGTGATGAGCGACGGCGGATGCAACTGGCTCCATGCAGTGGTGCAGATATCAAAGAAAAAAGAGTCTGATGCAAAAAAGGCAATAGAGAAGACCTTTGCGGCGCACCGCTCGCTAAAGATGGTAACGGTGGTGGACGAGGACATCGACCCGTCGGATCCGGTCCAAGTGGAATATGCGATGGCTACCAGGTTTCAGGCAGACAGGGGCCTCACAGTACTTGAGAAGGTGCGTGGCTCAAGCCTTGATCCGTCAAGCGATCAAAAAAATCTCCTTACTGCAAAGCTTGGAATCAACGCAACAAAGTCTCTCTCAAAAAGGAAGGAAGGATTCGAGATTGCACGCATACCGGGACAAGAAAGCATCTCGCTCAAAAAATATCTCAGCTAGTGAGGTTTTTTACCACAAAGAACACAATCATACCATGGAAGTTAGAAGGCGCAGCGCCTGGTGGTTTCTTTTACCTATTCTATTTAATGTAATAGGCGGAGTCATCGCGTATTTTGTGATCAGAGATGACGACCCAAAAAGGGCAAAAAACTGCCTGCTATTGGGAATAATTCTTACTGCCATAGGGTTTGCGATTTTCTTCATCCCAATTTTGATTGGAATATCGATGATGCCAGACATGCGCATGGGAATATTCGATAGCGACTTTACAGTCTGATTGACATTCAGCAGAACTTCAGTCAATAATGCCTCGCATGTTCTTGTTTCTATAATGGCATGTTGAGACCCTGGATCTTCTTGATTATCTCATCGTGGTTAGCGTCAACTTCGAGCGAGAATATGAGTAGTCCGTCGTCCAAAAACATAGTTACCAGTTTAACTTTTTCCTTTGCAGTTATCATCCAGTTCGTTTTGCCTAAGGCATCGTCGAACATCTCCTCCATGCTTGCCTTTACAGATGCCTGATAGTGTGCCAGATTTCCAAGCTCCGTGTCCAAAAGCGGTTTTTTGTTTGGGTGGCGTGCAAACGCAATTACCTTTCTTTCTTTTATTCTGCCTACGAATCTGATGGAATCATCGAGGCTCAGTACATGTTTGCATATGTCTATTGGACTAAGCTGCTTGTGCATTCCCTTACGCGAAAAGCTTTTGGGAACTTGTTAAAAGTCTTTTTATTGATTGGAGGATCGTGCCAGATCTCACAAACTTTTTGCAGCTTCTTTCTGATTTTGGAATTCTTCGATCACAAATTTCTATTATAGTTCGAAATAAATTATAGATAATAAAAAAAAGATGTTAGGATACGTTCACTGTGCCTTTCATGCCTGTGTGAATTGCGCAAAAGTATTCATACGTTCCAGGCTTGTCGAATTTTGCAGTAAACGTTTCTCCTGCTTTGATTATACCGCTGTCTATTATTCCGTCAGGTTCTGTAGTTCCTTTCTTCACCGTAGTCACCGTGTGCATGTTCCCATCCACATTGACAAACGATAATGTGGTTCCTGCCTTGACATTGATTGAATTTGGAACAAAGAATGGTGCCTCGATTCCAACAATGTTTACCGTGTTGGGCCCTAGAGCAGATTCATCTGAAATCAACTGTGTCGTCCCTGCCGAGTCCGTCACTTGTAATACAAACTTGGTGCTTGCCGTTCCAAACTGTATGTTGGATACAGGAAGTGAGTTTAGATTTGCGTCTAGAAGGTAGGTTCCTCCCCTCGGGAATGTTGTAGTATAGGTCATGACTCCAGTATGTCCATGGTAAAGGCCATTCATTCCCATCATCCCTTCTACCGGTGCAGATTTGGATATTACCATGTTACCGGTTCTGACTTTGAGCTGCATGTCTGGATGCGTGATCATAGAGTTGTCTTTTGCGCTAGTTACGGTGAACACCAACGTCACCGGTTGACCAGCTACTATCTGATCAGCACTTGTTGCCATCTCGACATTGAGCATATCGCCTTCTGAGCTTTCTACTGTCTTGAGCTGCTTTTCACTCAATACAGTGACTGGAAACTCGTATGTTCTTGCCCCAAAGTCGTTGTCAGGATCCGTCTTCCATCCCTCCATGAGGTCTCCCGAAAGAACAGTGTGTGTTCTTGCCATGCCAGGCACATCCATGCCCATCATCTTCAACCCTATTGAAGAAGAAGTCAAAGACACTGTATTCTCGCCTGCGGTTGGGAATGCCACGTTGATCTCCATTACTCCTGCATGTGAATGCGCAGTTGTTGTCTTGTAGATGGTATTGCCAAACGGGTCTCTTACCACTATTGCCCAGTCTACGTGAGACAGTGGTGCCCCCGATTCCTCGTCCGTTATTTTCATTTTCAAATTGGTCAGCTCATTTACGTAAATGGTTCGTGGGGCTTCAAAGGAAACAGACACACCGTCAGAAACATCTGAAAGCGGTTTGTTTTCACTGGCTGTCGATGATTTCTGTGCCATTACAGTATGATCACCTTGTTCCGGAGACCATACAAGCAATGGCAACAGCATCAAAGAAATTGCGGCCAATGAGAACAACATCATTTTTTGTGGCTTCATTGAACACCAGAATATTTTGAAAACCTATAAGCTTGATCTGAAATCATTCAAGTTTAGATTGAATGATTTAACAAACCAAAATCATAATCCAACGGTTAAAAAGTAACTTACAGAATTGTAGGTGTTGTTTTTAATCTCAAAGAACCTACAATATCTCAGAACTATCAAAAATAGCGTACTGTAACGCCTCTGACGACCCAAAAACTTGGACAGTTGGTTCACATGACCTGTCTCCCCCAACTGTTCAAGTTTTCAATTGTTTCATCTGCGCTTTCTTCTGTTTGATTTTATAAAAAATTAACAAGTCATACCCAAAAATTATACCCAGTCCAACATAGGATAACGGCTGACTATAATTTATCAAACCAGCAGATACGCCGACACCAAAAACGCTTGGCAAAAATGAGATTGCATACAACCACCATCCACAACAGCCAAGAGGCACAAGTGAGAAAAACGAAAAAAACGACGTAAACGCGGCAGTGCCAGAATTGCCTCCAACCGATCTTCTTTTGGTAATGCTACAGCCAAATTTTTTTGCTTGGTCGGATAGAAATAACTGCAATCCTACTCCTAAACCCATCCCAAATATGACAGGTGAGTTTAGCTGGATGGCAGCTGAAATCGCACTTGCCGGTTCTAGGGCAGGTGTTGTGACGACCACTACCAAAAGATATGCCAAGATGGTGACACTGCCAAATAAGATGGCCTTGATCAAAGGTTTCAATAACTAGACCTCGGTTTCAGGATGAAAAGCAACCCATTCGAACCAAAATCCTGGGCTTAATGGTAATCTGTTCAACTGCTTACCTTTCAATGGTCCTGAAACCGCAAGGCCATCAAGATTCCATTCTGAAGATGTCTGCACGTCCTTCATTTTTTGGCCTTCTAATATGAAATCCAAGACCTGGCCGTCGACCAAACTGTCATACGCTCTTACGTTAAAGGGTGCAACTGATACAAGCACTAGATTTTGATCACCAACCACATCGTTTACTATTTTTTGTGATTCTATGTCAGAGAGTTTGTACGCCTTGTAAGAATTCTTGCTCGCAAACCCCATGATTATCTCCTTTGGGTGCATTCTATCGTCGATATTTTTTACAGGAAAGATGATTCTGGAATCTGTGTAATAGTCACCATAAGGATCAGAACCATAGGGCCGTGAAAACCCAGTGTCTGTTGAAAGCACAAGCGTATCTGGATAAAGTTTTTTCCAGTCTGACCATCGTGCCAAGTCAAATGGGATCCGTTTCAGTTCAAGGCCAGTCAACTTGCCAACTATTGCCTTTCCTAATGCTTGGCTCCACATAGAGTCGGTGTTTCTGTCATACATCACTAAATTACTGTTGTATAGCTTACCTGATGTGCCAAATTCTGTTTCTTTGTCATTGACCAGTCTCTCAAAAACCTGTGTCGTAAAGCACAAAGGACAGTATGTTACTGCTACTGGCGTATCTCCGAATCTGTCATTTACAATTTCATGCCATACTAGAATAAAAAGCGGGTACGCCTTGGTCTCTCCGTTTAGGCGAAGACCAATGACAATGTCATCATCTGAGACAAATTCAGCTTTGGATGCGCTCACAAATTTGGGTGAATCGATTGACGGTATTCCGTCTTTTGGAGGGCCGCCGCTTTTTATCTCATCTAGAGGTACAATATGCTTTATTCCATTTGTTGTCTGAATCTCAACACTACTCTGGGAGCTAACTAGCACAGGATTAGAAGGGCCTGCCTGGGCTGGGCTTTCTATTGTTGCGAGGTCTTGCGCATCTTGGTTATCCACATACAAAGTCAAAACCAGCCATGCAACAACAGCTGCCCCTCCCACTATTGCAACAGCGTATTTGAGATTCACCGCAAAAATCTCGTCTTAAAAATATTAAAAAATTGTTCCAAATCTAATAATTTTTCCTTGAATCATTCAATTGTTTTTCAATTTGCATTCGAAGGTTAGGGATTTTGTCGTGGTATAGTACGTGTATGCAAGAATGCCAATCGCTGCAAGTCTGAGTGGAATCTCATAATTTGATAAAAAGGCTGTAGCGACGCCACCAATTGTTCCAAACGTCGATATTACTGCAAAACCCAGAGGACCACAACTACATGCACCAGCCGAAGCACCAATGATTGACCCCAAAACACTTTCACCCATCTTGGATTTTTTTTGTTGAAGCAGTTTTATTCGATATATATTCATGCTAATTACTATTCCAGATAATACCGAGACCGCAACTATTAGGGCAAAACCAAAAGCCGACTCCTCAGATATGCTCAATACCAAGTATGGCTCTGTAAAGATGTACTCGGAAATAATTGCAAGGGGCATGAATAAACCGACACTGATCGCAGCTGTTAATGCAAGATATCCATAATTTGAAAAAATCGTCACAAGCAGAGTCATACCATCGAATCCAAAACTTGTCTGAATACAGAGAAAGGCTGTGCCCCTTCTATCCTTTGTTGCGATCCGTCAGATCCGACTATCATGAAAGTGGGCGTGCCGGACACACCGTTTCTTTTTGCCTCTAGAATGTTTCTTTCCACTCGTTTTTGGTATTTGTCAGAGTCAAGGCATACGTCAAAGAGTTCTCTGTCAAGATTTAACTCGGATGCAAATTTTTTCAGATTGTCAGGACTTGCCCAACCGTCGTTTATACCCTGCTGGTTTGAGTACAGGGTGTTGTGGTAATCCCAATACTTGCCTTGGTCGCCTGCGCAGTATGTTGCTTCAGCAGCCTTTTTAGAATCTGGACCAAAAAACGCAAGGTCTACAAAGAATAAAGATGCCTTGCCGGTTTTGATATAGTGTTCTTCAATGTCTGGTCTTACTGTCTTGAACCATTTATCGCATTGTGGGCATTGATAATCACCAAATTCGATTATTGTGACTGGCGCTGAGCTTGAGCCCATTAAAGGCGAACCCATCGTGGTATCGACTGTCCCATATTTGCGTTGCATGTTTGACTCTGTGCTGAAATCTGTGTTGAGAGAATAAATCACTCCAACTGAAATGGCAATTGCCACCGAAATCAGTCCACCAATAAGAGCAAATTTTTTCACGCAAAACTCGCCTTTTAATCATTTAAAAAATTTCTTCCGAATCTGAAAACTTTACATTGAACATTTCAACATATAATTTGATTAAAGGAAAAATTGAACAGTTTAAATTAATACTTTAGTACTATGAACGGACAGTAAAATAATGGTTCAGCAAACCCTGCAGATTGCCACATTTGGCCAAGACAAAGAAGGAATTCTCACAGGAATTCGAAATTTTCCAATACACAAACTGGTTTTACTCCATTATGAAGAGGACAAAAAGGAAGTTGAGGAATTTTCGCGCAACATCAGAACAACGCTTGGAGTGCCAATCTCGCTTAGAATGATAACCAAACCAGATATCATCAGAAGCGCCATGGAACATGTTTCGGACATAATAAAAAAGGAATCAAGTCAATTTGAACAAGTCCTCATAAATGTGAGTGCAGGTGACAAAATGATTGGCTGCGCGGCTTTGTCGTGTGCCTTTGTAAACGGGATCAAGGCATTTGGAACCGATGAAGGAGGAAAGCCGATGCTTCTACCCATACTGAAGTTAAGCTACAACGAAATAATCTCGGATGCAAAAATCAAGATTCTCCAAGCACTCGACAAGGCTGGTGGCACGATTGAGCGCCTCGAAGACCTCACAAAGCTGACAGACTTTGGGAAGCCACTTTTGAGCTATCACATTCATGGAAATGAGGAGTCTAAAGGACTGGTACATCTGGGACTAGTGGATGTTGAACGGCTCGAAAGAGGTCGCACAAAGATCACCCTTAACACGCTTGGAAAAATGCTAGTCTCTACCAAATGATAGATAATCTGTTGGGGCATGCAAATTAGCTATGATTTCGTTCCAGCAACAACACTGAGATTTGGGCAAAGGATGAATTGTTCTGCATTCTGCAGGAAAACGTCCAAACTGCGCCCTACATTAGTTTTCTTTAATTTCCAAGTAAACTAATATGAAAGAATAATAAGATTTTTCCTAAATTTTTTCAAAGCATCTTCATCGAATTTAATCCAGAAAAAATTGAACACTTAATTGATTTCTTTAACAATTCAATTGTTGATCCGATTCATAGCTGGGAGCTTATGTCTACCTAAATCGAAGTTATGAATCGAATCATTCTCAATAACATTCAACAACAAAAAAGGATTTGTCCAGATCTGGAAAAAGTCCTTTAAACAACTGGTATGCACTGTTTATTCAATGAATTCAAAATACTTGGCGTTGTTGCTGACATTGTCACTCGTTACCGTGGTGCTGGTCAGCTTTCCTGCGAATGCAGATGCAGCAAAAAGCAAGGGAAACGATGCACCTGGAAGGCTTGGGACAGATCGGTATGGCTCAAAAACAGCAAGCAAAATTTGCGGCGACAGATTGTGTTCTGAGGACAGGACTGCAAGTCAGCCGTCACACATAAGCAAACCATCTACTGCAAAGCTAAAGCAATCTTCGCAACAAACAAGCGAAACTCAAGCCGGAATGGAGCTGAGATTGTCACGAGCCAACGTTCCCGCAACGATCCCGCTCCACAAGGGATGGTACAACGGAGAAGCCGTTTACTACATCATAACGGACTCTAGCGAGCAAAAACACGCAGACACCATAACAAAACAGCAGGGCTGGAAAGTAGAGCTTGCCCCACTTCTTGCGAATGCGCCAAAAGATGCATTGTCCAAGACGTACATCTTTACCAACGGAATCAAAGGTGACGGCATACATGGGTTTCAGGGTGAGGTCTTTACCAGCACTCCTGCACAGCCAGACACATACAGTGCGCTAACATCACATGTTCATGTTACTTGGAAGTCTGGCGCACAAGCAAAACTGCTGGACTCTGAAAAGTCTATACTTGCGGCAGAAAAAGAAGGCCTGGTAACACTTGAGGAGCTACCAGTTGTAATTAACATGCCGCAGATAGTGTGGCCTGGTGGACAAATGAAGGTAAAAGAAGACAAGACACTTACAGACGCAACACCGTATGGTGATGCACAAGTACTTGACATCGACACCAAAAAAATGACAGTCACATTTGTCGCACACAGAGGATGGGGTCCAGATGGCAGAACGATCTATTATATAGTCACAGACGCAACGCCCCAAATGCCAGCTGACATGATGGGAGTTGTAAGCTCACCAAAATCCGCAAAACTGATTACAAATTCCGCAGCGGTGGACTTGTTCCAATTCATGAATGGGATCAAGGGTTCTGGCCCCATGGGATTCCAGGCAGGGATCGCAGCAGGCGCACCAGGTGATCCAAACTATTCTCCAATGTGGCGAATATTCATGATCGGTTGGAAAGATCCGTCTTCTGCGTCAGTACTTGAGACAATAGATGACATCAACGCATACAAAAAAGCAGGCCTGATCAACGTTGATCTGGCAAGACCAATGGATAGTGATCACATAGTCAACTGTCCGTTCATTGATCCCTTCCAATAGGGACATATCTTTTATTTTTTATTTAATCTAAGGTTTGCATAATTACCAGCTTGATTTTGATCATGCTACCAAATCAATTTGAGAAATACTAAGGAGCTACTTTCCTGCTGTGTCATTGTTCAGATGTTCGCCAAGAAGAAAATCCTCAGTAACATACCTGCCAAATCTACACTAATAGGAATTTTACACGATTTCGTAACATTAAGGAAAAGAGCCTTATCACACTCACTCCCTGAGTTGAAACGTGTATTTCTTTAACATTCGAAGAAAAAATTTAATGATTCTAGACTCTCCTTATATCATATAATTCGCAATTATGTCTGTGCCGGTCCAAAGAAATTCTAATTTAAAATTTGAAGAACATAAAATCAGCTCCAAACAAGAAAATGAATTCATACAACACGGGCAAATTTCTGCTGAATGCCTATGGTCAAATTAGCATGTCGTGATTATGGTTTTAACTGTGACTTTATTTCTGAAGGCAATGACTCATCAAAAGTAATTGAAGAGTTTGGGAAGCATGAACTTGAAGAACATGGCATAGAATACAGCAAAGAAGCGTTAATGCAATTCATTCTCAGAAAAGGTTGAACTGATGGTGATGAAATTACTTGCCTAATATTTGGACGATTTTTCACTCGTCTAAAAGAGTAAGCTGCCCTTCCTGTGGCGGCGGCATTCAATATTATTGGGAGCCAAGATACAACGGATACAGGGGCACATGTTCTAGTTGCAATACGAACTGGGCAGAGTCTTGAAAAAGTCAGAACTTGGCGTTCCTTATTTCGTTAATTACCAAGTTTCTGAGCAATTCTGCATGTTTTTGCCTGTCTGATTTTATGGCGTTCCATACTTTTTCGGATTCTTTGTCGCCGACCTTTTGCGCATCGACTATGTACTGGTCCACGCGAGAAAGGAAGCCTAGTGTCTTTGTTAGCTGGTGTATGACATTGTAACAGTTATTGTTAAGACAGAGGGCCGATTTTTCCATTGTATATTTCATGTGTCTCTGCTATTATAGTAATGTTGTAAATTATCACTTTTGATAATATTCTCTCAAAAATGATATTCAAGTGAGGTTTTTTATCCAATGAACGTAATTAACAAGGAGGGTAATAACGCTCAATTATAAAATCCAGGATAGTGCTTTCAAGACAACAGGTAGCCAAATGATCACTACGATCCTAATCCTGGGAGGTTGTTACCCTTATACAAATTATTTGTATCTTATTTGATAATCGTCGACCTCATTTTTAAGTGAAAAACGCGCCATCTGGCCATGAAGAGAATAGACGCAATAATACAGGAAGACAAGCTAGACGCAGTCACAGACGCTCTAAAGGAAATGGGAATATCAGGCATCACAATTACGCAGTCAAGGGGTATCGGTACAGGAGAAAGACCGGTGTTGAGGGGAGCAAGGGGTACCGCAAAGTTTGTTGCCATGTACAACAGACTTGAAACAATAATGACAGTAGTGGATGATTCCAAAGTCGAGGGAGTCATCAAAGCGATAATGAATTCTGCGCATACCGGTGTCGCAGGCGACGGAAAAATATTCGTCTCAAACGTCGAAGAAGCCTTTGATATAGCAACAAAGCAAAGCGGCACGCATATTCTATGAATCGCGCTAGGCGATCCTACTGGGCAGCCTTTAAGAAGCCGATGCTCTTTCTCATAGATTGCGTCCTGTTTCTGATTGTCACTTCAGTGATGTTTGCTGCACGCGCTACTTGACGCTGTGTAAAGTTCTCGTTGTTCTGGGCTGCTGCCAAGTATACCGCGGTTGCCGCAACTGCCATCGGGCTCTTCCCAGATGCGTTGCCGGTTTTTTCATATTCTGTAAAGATCGAGACAGCAAGTCGTTTTGTTCTCTCCGACGCACCCACTTTATTTGCTATCAAGGAAACGCACTGCACTGGATCAATTACAGGCATTTTCATGTCTAGGCCTTCTACTAGATGTCGGTAACACTTGTTGATCTGCTTTGACTTGACAGCGCTTGCTTTCTGTATGTCCTTTATAGTGCGTGGCGTCTCGCTATCTCTGCATGCTGCATACAGTGCAGCACAAATAAACGCAGATATCGGCCTTCCGCGGACGAGTTTTTTCTCATGCGCCTTTCTGTAAATGTAAGCAGTCTTTTCTGCGATCGCCTCGGACAGTCCCAACTTTTCTTTTAATGCAGATAGCTCAGAGAACGCCTTTCGGAGATTTCTATCGGATGCATTGTGTGCCTGGCTTCTACTGTCCCACATCCTGAGTCTTTCTATGGTGCTTCGCATGATTGCAGACAGTGGTTTTCCTGTGACGTCTTTGTTTTCTGGACCTATTACAGTTGAGAGTCCCATGTCGTGCTTGGTAAGTGAGCTGCCGTCGCCGGTTCTGCTCTTGTTTGTCCTAGAGTCGAGTGCGCGCCATTCAGGTCCTTCATCTTCTATCTTTTCTTGAACCACGCAGCCACACCTGGCACAAATCATCTCTCCATGCTCTTGGTCACAGACAAGAATGTGCTCCGTGCATCTTTCAAATTTTTTATTGGCTTGGTTTGGCAAATTTTTCAGTATATTATTATACACTATTATGTATATTTATATATTGTGTATAATAGTATATAAATATATACCACGGCAAACTATTAGCGACATGCAGATAACTTTTGTCACCAAGCTTGCCAAGTCAGGATGCAACTCAAACGGCAAAGAGCGAAGAATAATCATAGTTCCGACAGATAAGGTAAAAGAAGTAATCAAAAACTATGAGGGAAAGCAGATCAAGATCACAATAGAAGAAATCTAGGCAACGCAGTGTCACAATGTTTTCTAATTATCAAAGTTAGTAATCACATCCACCATTAAAATGAGCATTTATGTAATTTGTACCACAGAGCAAACAAAATGTCAAACATCAAGGCACTCAAGGAATCTCTTGACAAAAACGGCGAAGTCATGATACGCCTAGACAATGGGGAAAAAATTGAGCTTCACAAACACAATGTTACCTTCAACGATTCCACGCAGGAGATAATAGTAGATGCAGCAAAAGAGACTTACTGGATTGATGCAAACAAGGTCTCTTACTACTGGATACATCGAGAGGGAATAGAAGGCAAGGAATAAACCTTGCATTTTTAGCTGGCAGCTTTGTACAGATGCGTTGCTTCAAATAATAAACCTCATTGTGATGTATATCATCAGAAGATCGACTTGGCAAAAGCAGCAGAGATTTCAATTTTTTTATTCAAATGAAATCTGAATTGCAGGTGTATTTTTAAAACACGCTGTTTGAAATTGCATTCTGCTAGTCTCATTCAAATTTGATATTCGTAAACAACTTAATTTATCATTAATCAAACATTACATTGGTAATGTACAAAACAATTCTTGTTCCTTATGATGGTTCAAAGCCTTCGGAAAAGGCACTAAAACACGCAGTGAGCCTTGCTAAATTAATGAATTCCACAATCTTGTTACTAAACGTAATTCCAGAAATCATAATGCCCCCTTTTGCAGCAAGGGAAGCTGCGTTTGGCGGAAAGAGTATCAAAGAACATCTCAAAGAATTATACTATGACATGAAAAATGACGCACAAAAAATACTGGATGCGAAAAAGACAGAATTTGGTGGTCAAACCAAGATCCAGACAATGACCTCACTTGGGCGTCCCTCAGAGAAAATACTGGAGACAATCAAAGAAAAAAATCCAGATCTTGTCATCATGGGAACAACTGGGCTTAGCGGAATATCCAAAATTCTTGGCATTGGCAGCGTGGCAAGGAATGTCGCAGAAAAATCACCATGCCCAGTATTACTAATTCACTAAAGACAATCTGAACAAGTCATACGAAATCCCAAATTTCAGGTTTGATAATCGTGCATCTTTTATAATTTATCAAAAAGCCAAACCACTGCCGTGCAAGACCACACTCAAAAATTGAACATGCGCAACACGGGCTTTGTTCTAGGCCCAATTCTTTTCAGCTTGGTTCTTGTCCTCCCTCATGATGAGCTGCCCTTTGAGGCAAAAGCAGTACTTGGCCTTTCTCTATGGATGGGGGTCTGGTGGGTCACAGAGACAATTCCGATTTACGTTACTGCACTTTTACCTCTGGTGATATTTCCATTGCTAGGTGTAACCGATCTGAGCAAGACATCCGCCTATTACGCAGACAGGATCGTCTTCTTGTTGCTGGGCGGTTTCTTCTTGGCATCGACAATTGAAAAAACCAACCTTCATCAGCGATTTGCTTTTACCATGTTGAAGTTTTCGGGGACAAACCCAAAACACATAGTAGGCGCATTCGTAATCGTAACTGGCAGTCTCAGCGCCTGGATGAGCAATACTGCCACAACCCTCTTGATGATACCTATTGCATCGGCGATCCTCAATTCAATTCAGATCCACAACAAAGAGAGATTTGGAGTCTGTCTGATCCTATGTATTGGGTATGCAGCAAGCATAGGGGGAGTGTCGACTCTGATCGGGACAACACCAAATGCGATTTTTGCATCATTGGCAAAATCACTCGTCGGAGTGGATGTCAGCTTTGTGCAATGGATGCTTGTGGGAGTTCCAGTTGCCGGAATTTCGCTATTTGTGATGTGGCTCTACATGGTAAATCTTGGTGCAAAATTAAATGGCGTGTCGATCTTGGGAGAAAAAGACTTTGTTGCAAAGAAGCTTGAGAATTTAGGACGGTTGACAAGAGACGAAAAAATAGTGATGCTCGTGTTCGCTGCAACAATAACTGCGTGGGTAACGAGGGGCCTCGTATGGGGAAATTCATTTCCGCTTCTTGATGATTCAGCAATTGCAATCATGGCGGCAATAGCCATGTTTCTGATCCCATCTGAAAACAAAAAAAGACTCTTGGACTGGGGTGTTGCAACAAAAATACCGTGGGGCATCCTGATCTTAATTGGTGGTGGCCTAGCACTGGCAGGAGGTTTTACAATAACCGGAATAGACAAATGGGTTGCATCTCAGCTCACGTTTCTTGAAGGATTGCACTTGCTTGTGGTGCTCCTACTATTGGTGTTCATTGTGGTGTTTTTAGAGTTCATGAGTAACACTGCGACGGCCGCACTACTGATCCCGATCTCAGCTGCCATTGCCTCCATCATGGGTGTAAACCCGATATTATTCATGATGCCTGTCGCAATTGCATCAAGTTTCGGTTTCATACTGCCAGCAAGCACGCCGCCTAACGCCATAGTTATTTCAAGCGGGTATGTCAGTCCGAAAAAAATGGCAATGACAGGCCTGCCTCTGAATCTCATCATGGTCGTGATCGTGGCGTTGCTTGCAGCAGTACTTGTTCCAATTGCGTGGTAGAAAATGTCAGAATTAATTATCAACATCCTGCTGCTGGCAGGATTCATCGCCTTACTTGTAAAAAGTGCAATCTTTGCAATAGAATCTATAGTCAAATTCTCAAAAATTACAGGCATCGGTGAGCTTGCAGCTGGATTTGTGATCGTTGCAATTTCTACATCTGCACCTGAAATAAGCGTAGCATTTTTTGCCACTCAAAGCGATAACGTGGGCATAACTCTTGGGGACATCTTTGGGTCAAATGTGACCAACATAGCTCTGATTTCAGCCCTTTTCTTACTGGTGTCGCCAGTCAGACACATAGAACACAAGACTTTGCGAATGCTGCTACCACTGCTTCTGGTGGCGTCTTCGGTTCCGTTGATCTTGCTGATCACACAGGAGGGAAGTAAACTCGTAGGGATGGCGCTTCTTGCTGTGTTTGCTTTTTTTCTATATTATATTTTCAAATTCAGGCCATTGCAAGAAAAAGAGTGCATACAAGGTTCCGCACTTAGATCGCTTGTTTATTTTATTGCAGGTATATTGCTTGTAATAATCAGTGCAAAATTCATCGTAGATAGCGCCTCCTCGATCGCAGAATTTACAGGAATCAGACAATCGGTGATTGGCGCAACAATAATCGCAGTAGGTACATCGCTTCCCGAACTAACTGTTGACATAATATCAGTTAAACGACGACACTTGGAGCTGGCACTGGGCGACATCGTGGGATCCTGCATTACAAACATCACGTTGGTTTTGGGGTTGGTGCTGATACTATCTAACATAAGTGTGAATTTTGGCATACTGTCGTCATTGATCGGATTTGCAATCGTGGCACCACTTGCAATGTTTTTGCTCATAAGAACTGCAAAGATCAAAAAATGGTACAGCTTTCTTTTCTTTGGGATTTATGCAGTCTTTCTTCTAACTGTATATGAGGTCCAGCTATACGTAGGTGGTATAAAAATGGGATAAAGCTGTAATGCTGAAATTTGAATAAGGCGGATTAATTTTTGATGAATTTATTTTATTATGATGAGTAACGTTTTTAATTCACAAACAAAGATGACAGACATGAAAAATCTTGTGGTGTTTGCCGTGTTGGCAGGGATATTGTTGCTTGGCACAATATCACATTCACAACCAGCTAACGCAGCACCAAACAAGAAAATCTCCATCCCAGAGCACGCAGTAGAGATAGCTCCTGGAATATTCCACCTTGGCAAATCAAAGAACGTGGATGGCAAAATAGTAGAAGGCATGATGATTATTGATTACAAAAAAGGAAAGGCAAAACCAGACGGTGTAGGTGGCGGCAAGTCAGGCAAATCGTCATGCTACTCGTTTTTGGCAAGTGGGGCCAAATGGAAGACTCAGGAACCATGGCTGATTGATACGGCAAACAGTGAAGGGTTGGACGGCACGTTCCTTCTAACCAACACTGCAGCAAACATCCAAAAGTGGGAAGACGCAGGAGCAGGCGACGTGTTTGGCTCTGGCTCTGTGGCAAGTGGCCTGGCAGCAGATGAGATTGCACCAGATGGACTAAACGAAGTCCTCTTTGGAGGGGCAGACGATCCAAACACAATAGCAGTTACCATAGTCTGGGGAATATTCAGCGGACCGGTAAAACAAAGACAGCTTGTGGAATGGGATCAGGTGTATAATGAAGTGAATTTTGATTGGACTCAGGACGCAATTATTGATCCTACCAGGATGGATTTTGAAAACATCTCAACCCATGAAATAGGGCATGCCTTTGGCATGGGACACCCAAGTAGCAGCTGCACCGAGGAGACCATGTATGCCTTTGCCACCGAAGGCGAAACAAAAAAGCGTGATCTTAACTCAGGCGATGTAGCTGGAATAAACGCCTTGTATTAACAAGGTAATTTCTATGATTTAATTATGCCAAGATCTCAGTTAGCACATGGAAATTGCATATGTGCTCATACAATGTGATCTGGGATACGAGGACACCATCATAAAACAACTAATGCAGATGAATCAAATAAAAGAAGTGCGCGGCACACTGGGCGTCTTTGACATATTTGCCAAGATCCAAGCAGATTCCAGAGAAGAAATCGAAGACATAATCTCAAAGATCCGCAAAATACCACACCTGCGCGAAACAAACACACTCACTGCCATCATATCCCAGGGTGGAAGGTAGCATAGTTCATGACTTGTTAATTCTGTTATATACAAGATAAAACACGGTGCCACTTGCCACCACGCCAAGGCCCATCAATATGATGTAAGAGTCAAACTGGATGACGCCAAGAATGGGTGTAATTATTCCAAGCACCGCAAGTATGGGAAACCGCTTTACATTCAAAGGAACCTTAAACGGCCTTTCTATGTCTGGTTCCTTGAATCGTAGCCAGATTAAAGAAAAGTTCACCAAAATGAAAACCATGATTATGGCAAACACGGAGATGTTTGCTACTGTGGCAATATCTCCTGCGAAAATGAAGATGCATGAGAGGATCCCTATGATGATCACTGCAAGCCATGGCGTCTTTCTCTTCTGGTGTATTGTGCCAAGAATCGGGGGAAGTGATCTGTCGCGTGCAATTCCGTATAGTATTCTGGAGCCTGACACCAACATTATGAGGACCGTGTTGGTTGTGGCAAAAAGCGCAATAAACAGAATGACAGTATGCCATTGTTGCCCAAGCGCCTTTTTTATGACGTCTGCAAGCGGGGCCACAGAGGCATCGAGTTCTTGCCAGCTCAGAATCCTGACTGCTGACAAGGAGACCAGGATGTAGATTACCGCGGTGATGGAGATGGCAAGTATGATTGCCCTTGGAAGCACCCTTGTCGGATTCCTTATCTCTTCTGCTATGTTTGCAATGTTCTCAAATCCAATGTATGCAAAAAACACAAGAGTAAAGGCAGCAAACACGCCGGAGAATCCAAACGGCATCTCAAAGTAATTTACCTCCACATCTCCAAAGACAATTAAGCCTAACCAGATCACCAGGGCAAGGCCTGCAGCCTCGATTATCGTAAAGATGATGTTTATCGATGATGATTCACGAATACCAAGGAAATTCAAAAAAGACAACCCGATCACTGCCATGACGGCGGCAGCAGCAATCGGCACACCTGAAATGGTAGTAAAATACCCGCCAAAACCAAGCGCGATGGCCGAAGCTGAAATTATTGCAACGAAAAGCGTAAGCCAGCCCACTATGAATGCGACAAAATTGCTCTTGAATGCGTTTTTCACAAATACGTATTCTGCCGCAGCCCTTGGATACATGGATGATAGCTCCGCATAGCTCAGGCCGGTAAATGTGGCCGCAAATGCCCCCAAAACAAATGAGAACCACAGCGAGTTTCCAGCCTCTCCTGCCGCGTCGCCTATTAGGGCATATATGCCTGCGCCAAGAATAAGGCCGACGCCGTACATGGTGGTCTGAAAGAGGCCAAGCTGCCTGCGAAGCTCCGTCATGACCACTCATCCAGTTGTGAACTATTTTACTTATGGCGCGTCATTCAGAGTTGATAATCAAGTCATTTTCATGGTTGATAATTACGATTCTTGTTAAATACGAAAACAGCATATCCGATCCAGTGGAAGGAAGGCAACTGCATGTTTCCCCCAACACTCCCCAACCTCCTTCCAACTCTTTCAGTGCAAGACACTGCGTACCAGCTTCTCAAATAATCAATACAATATCATTACATCATGCAAGTAATCAAAGTGACCGGTCGAGGAACCGGAACAAGAAAGACCGAAGTCGGCGCACAGAACTGGGCAGGGGAAAGCTACAGAAAAGTGCAGCAAGAGCGACTCGCAAAAATAGAACGAAACCTCACACTGGTTATGGGCCGTGGAGAAAAAACACTGAACATAAAAGAGCTTCCGCCTCCAAGACCCAAGCCTCCCATTGAAAACCTTATGTGCGTCACAAACAGGGGAACTTCTGCAAGAAAGTGCAGCTACTAATGCCGCACTTTTTTATTTGATAAATATCAACGATGAGAATTGTATTAGGCCACTAAATATCTCAAATACCAACCAAAACCATGGTAAGCCAAAATGCGGTATTTGCGGCAGTGATAATCGGATTCGCCGTCACGATACTTGGCGTATTTGTGTGGCCGTTCTACAACCTAATACCAAGCTATGTCACAGAGACAGTACAAATAGTATACAAAGACGATCAGGGAAGGTGTGTGGCGCAAACATCGGATAACTACTTGGTGCCAATAGGACGATGCAACGCAAACCCAGGTGACACAATCACGGCAGAATACGACGTAAAAATCAAAGAGAGGCTCGTCCAATCAATAAGGCGACTCTGACCATTTTTTATTTGAAAAAATCAACCCATTCCAGCTAATGCACATGATTATCGACATTGAAATTCTACTGGGCATTATTAAGCCAAAAAGCGGATCAGTCCTTTGCGGAGTCAAATGATCACCAAAATAGGTACCAAATCCAAAAACAACCCGACTGAAAATGACCACGAATACCTGGTGGATACAAAAATAACGAAAAAGTACTTGTCGTTTTCCGAAAACGACACTGTGGATAAAGTAAAAGAGGTTCTTGCCACGAAGGCAAAAACGTTTGAAACCATTGGCTACATTTATGTGGTCACTGATAACGGCGTCCTGCACGGAACCGTCTCACTAAAGCAGGTGCTTGAGGCCGCACCGTCTACAAAACTTGGAGATCTGATGAACCCAGACGTGATCTATGTCAAATACCACTCGCATCAAGAAAGAGCGGTGTATCTTGCACTCAAACACGGCTTGAAGGCCATCCCCGTGGTGGACAAAGAAAAACGGCTTCTTGGAATCATCACCCACAAAACAATCCTCTCCATATTCCATCATGAATTCAGAAAAGACCTGTTTATGTCTGGTGGAGTCCAGCATTCAAAGGAGGTAGAATCTATCAACACTTCTATCTCCAAGCTCGTCAAAGTCAGGTTTCCATCATTGTTTTTAGGCCTTATCGGCGGACTGGTCGCAGCTTCAATTGTCACAAATTTCGAAGACATTCTGAATTCTTACATAGTTCTGGCCTCGTTTATCCCAGTTATTGTGTATCTGACTGATGCAATAGGAACGCAATCGCAGACCCTTGTGGTGAGGCTGTTGGCACTTGAGCCAGATTTCCCGTTGCGCCGGTACCTTCTCCGTGAAATAAAAATCGGCATTATCTTGGGAATTATTTTTGGCACAATGCTGTTTTTTGCAGAACTCCTCGGTTGGCAGCAAGTAAGGCTAGGAGTCGTAGTTGGGGCAGCAGTATTCTTCAGCATGGCGTTTCAGGCTTTTTTTGCAGCTTATTTTTCAATCATGCTCGCCAAGTTTAAAAAAGATCCGGCAATAGCTTCGGGGCCTTTGGCCACCATCATCAGCGACATCACCACCATTGCAATGTACTTTGGCGTGGCAATTGTGGTCTTGGAGGCATTCTGATCTATAATATCACGCATGAAAATTGTCTTGCCTGTACATATACATTAGATGAAAACCGGACATGTGGACAGTGAAAAAAGATTCGTCATGATTGGTCTAATCGCAGGCGGGATCGCACTGGCCGCTATATTTGGCTATGCAAGCCAGGGCCACGTAAGGCAGTTTAACATATTCTGGCCAGAAGTGGTAAGGCAAACACTCGAGTTCCAAACGCTCGAGGGCCGCACGGTTGTGGTGGGAACGGTGGGAAACGGGGGCACAAACCCGGAGCTCATCATGAGGGCAGGCGACTATTCGTACATAATTACCGTGATAAACAAAGACACAAAGCCGCACCAGCTCTATGTCGACGGCGTCGAGTTAAAATCAAAATTGTTGGGGCCGTCCGACACCGACACACTGACCATAATCAGTAAAAATGAGGGCGTCTTCAACTATTACGATGTCGCAAATGGCAAGGAATTTCTTGGAACGATTCGTGCGGTGCGTGTGACATTAACTGAATGAAGGTGTGATGTGGTTGATATCGATTATTGGTAGCGGAAAAGTGGGCTCGGCAGTTGCGTTTCTGTGTGCCTCATATGGCCTGGATGACATCATTTTGGTAAACCGCACAGAAAAAAAGGCAGTGGGTGAAGCTCTAGATATCACAAACGCAATACCATCGTCGTCTGCTATATCGATCAAGGGAACAGACAACTATTCAAAAATCAAGGACTCGGAGGTGATCGTAATTGCCGCAAGCAGTGGGGCGCACATGCAAAGCAGGAGCGAGATAATGCATGAGCAGGCACTCATGATACGAGATATGGCAAAAGAGATCGCAAAGCATGCACCTGATTCCAAAGTGTTAGTGGTCACAAATCCAGTAGATGTTATGACGTATATTTTGCAAAAAGAGGCCGACATGCAGCCAACAAGCGTAATAGGTGTCGCATCAAGCTTGGATTCTGCCAGATTCAGGTATCGTCTGGCCGAGGAGCTTGGGACAGACCAGTCGCAGATAACTGATGCGCTTGTGCTGGGCGAGCACGACGACTCGATGGTGCCGATCTTCTCATGCGCAAAATTCAGAGGCAAACCAGTATCTGAGATTCTCGATGAGCAAAAAAAATCCAGAATCACCTTTGAGGTGAGGAACTACTGGAAATACCTTCGCGACTACAAAGGGCATTCCGCATTCGGCATTGCAAAAAATACATTCGACATTGTAAAATCAATAGTAAAAAACGACACCCTTGCAGTTCCTGCCTCCACATTGCTGTCAGGCCAATATGGATTGTCTGATGTGTGTATTGGAGTACCACTCTCTATAAACAAGAACGGCGTGGTGCAGATCAACCAGATAAAAATCAGTCAAGATGAAGAGAATTCACTGCTCAAGTCGGCATCCATTGTAAGGGATAACATAAACAAGGTGCTGGGATCTCTGCAGGCTAGGAAATGATCTTACTCGATAATCTTTGTAACGCCAGCACACGCCTAAGCGGTATCCCTGCGGCCCTTGAAAATTCAGCGCTGTCGACAGCAACCAAATCTTTTGCTATCATCATCTTGGATTTGACAAATGCCTCCAGCTCAAACCTTGTTGGTCCAAGGATGGTGACAGGGTACAGTTTTTTGTCCTCGATCATTTTCTCCAGCCCTGCCCCGACAGGATACCTCCATGACAGGATTCTTTGACCTATGCAGCTGGAGTAGGTAATTACGTCGTCTGATACTTTTGTGTTGCATACAAGCATCTCGCCATCAAAGCTATCTACAAGATCCAAAAATCTCGCATGCGTGTAAAGTGATTCCTTGATGCCGGTGTACTTGCCAGGCATGCTGTGGTATTTGCACTCAACAAGCCACCTCTTGCCAAGCTGTTCCATGGCAAGGTCTATTTCGTGCTTTACGCACCTACCCTGAAATTCTCTGCCTATTGATTTTGTCTTGTATCCGAAATTCTCAAGAATCTGGCCCACATAAGTCTCAAATGAAAAACCTGCTGGGCCAAGCCGCATAATTGATTCCTTGAGTCGATACCTCTGCTTTATTGCGACGCTTCCACGCTTTGACAAAAGCTGCAGGACCATCGCATAGATCTCCTTTGTGGTGGTTCCGTGGCGGATTCTTGACTGGATCTGTCTTGCAATGTCTCTTGCAACGCTTGGATCTGCTCCCGCCCTCATGCAGGTGAACTCGACCTTTCTTGGATCGAATGGAGCCTTCTGGCCATTGGCCTTTGTGATTATGATTTTCCTCAACGATCCTAATACATTGGCGGTGGTTGATTAGGCGTTTGCCCAGACGAAGCAGGCGCCCTTGATACAGCTACGACATTGTCAATCCGGAGTATCATGTTTGCGGTTTCTGTTGCAGATTTAATCACCTGTTCTTTTACGCGAACTGGCTCCAGTACATCTATTTTTTCAATGTCACTTATGATGCCATTTATGACGTCGACTCCAGCATATTTCTCGCCTGCGCTCTGCTTTGCCCTAAGCTGCGTTATCGCATCAATTGGGTTCATGCCCGCGTTTCTTGCAAGAGAAATCGGTATTGCCTCGAGAGCCTCTGCAAACTTTTCGACTGCAAGCTGCTCCCTTCCAGACAACGACTGAGCCCACATCCTGAGCTTTGTGGCAATGTATGCCTCTGGCGCTCCTCCGCCAGGCACAAAGTAGGGTCTCTCCACTACATCCTTGACTACCATCAACGCGTCATGGACTGCTCTATCTACTTCATCTACGACCCGCTGCGAGCCGCCTCTGATAAGAAAAGTCACAGCCTTTGGGTTCTTGCAGCCTTCTACAAACGTCCAGTTGTCCTCTTCAATCTGCTTTTCTTCTACATTTTGCGCAAGACCTAGGTCTTTGTCTGTAAGATCCTCTACGCTTCCGACTATTCTGCCACCTGTGGCCTTTGCAAGCTTGGCCATGTCGCTTTCCTTGATTCTCCGAACTGCCAAGATTCCAGCCTTTGCCAGATAGTGCTGTACAATATCGTCAATTCCCTTTTGACACAGAACCACGTTTGCTCCTGTCTTTGTTATCTTTTCGACCATCTCTCGCAGAATCTGGTTTTCCTCTTCCATGAAAGATTTTATCTGATTTGGAGTGGAGATGTTTATCTTGGCGTCGAATTCGGTCTTTTCTATTTCAAGGGGGGCAGAAATCAACGCAATTTTGGCATTCTGAATCTTTTTTGGCATGTTGTTGTTGACGACTTCTTTGTCAAGCACTATACCATTGATGAGGCTGCTGTCTGAGATGGAGCCGCCAGTCTTTTTTTCCACCTTGACATTGGATATTGTGACTTTGTTCTCGCCGTCTTTTTTTTCCATTACTGCGTGGACTGCCTCGACCACTATCTTTGCAAGATCGGCTGCTTCCACTGCAACTAGTTTCGTAAGCATCGAGGTTCGTGCTATTTTTTCCAATGTCTGTTTGTCATTTACGTCAATTTTTTTTGCGATTTCGGAAAGAAATGCTATTGCCTTCTTTGAGGCCTTTTTGTATCCGTCTGCGATTATCACCGGATGAATATCATTGTCAATCAGCCCCTCAGCCTTTTCAAGAAGCGAGCCTGCAATTACGACTGCAGAAGTGGTGCCGTCTCCAACCTCGCTGTCTGTAGCTTTTGCAACCTCAACCATCATCTTGGCTGCAGGGTGCTGGACATCTATCTCCTTTAGGATGGTTGCACCATCATTTGTGATGGTGATGTCGCCAATAGAGTCGACTAGCATCTTGTCCATGCCTCGTGGCCCGAGGCTTGACGCGATTATCTCCGCAATGATTTTTGCCGCATTGATGTTGTTTTTCTGTGCGTCGCGCCCTCTTGATTGCTTGGAGCCTTCCTTTAGAACTATTACCGGAATGCCTTCCGAGGTGGTCTGTATGGTGGACACTGCATAAGAAGACAAAAAATTGTATTTATGGAATAAAGTTAAATCTCAACTTTGAGAATCTGGATTTTCTCAGAACTGAAAATTGACTGCAGGTGGTATATACAATTGGACTCATCGCACAATTAATGGTAAGACAATCTGTCTGGATAGGAATCGCAATAGGGGTATTCTTTGCAGGCCTCGGAATAGGATACGTAGTCTTCCAAGGAACTTCAAACTTGCACATGAATCCACAACAAATGCAATCCATGATGAATGATCCCAACTTTAGGCAACAAATGATGACTCAGTGGCGACAAAACCCACAGACCATGAATGACTGGATGAGCCAGATGATGGCAGACCCACAATTAATGCGCCAGATGCATGACATCATGATGAACGACCCTGATCACATGGAGCAGATGCATCAAATGATGAAAGATAACCCTCAGCACATGGAAAAAATGATGCAAATGATGATGGAAGACTCTGGTCACATGCGCCAAATGATGAGGCAAATGATGGACGATCCACAGATGACGCAAGAGATGCACCAAATGATGATCGACGATCCGCAACACATGGAAAAAATGATGCAAATGATGGAGAACAAGACAAGAATGGGATCACAAATGGGTCATGGAATGAAGCCATGAACCACTCGTTTTTTCACATCTTAGTTAATACTTCAAGCTGATGCAATTGCGGTGTCTGTCATGAAGTGGCATTTTGAAGACTTTGTTTACGGGGCGTTTGACGGCTCTGTGACCACCTTTGCGGTAGTTGCAGGGGCCGTAGGGGCATCACTTTCCCCAATGATCGTAGTCATACTTGGGTTTGCGAATCTGTTTGCAGACGGCTTTTCCATGGCGGTGGGCAGCTACCAGGCAACAAAGGCCAGAATCGAGTTCATAGAAAAGGAACGCAAAAGGGAGGAATGGGAAATAGACCACATGGCGGAATCGGAAAAGCAGGAAATCCGAGACATATACGCAAAGAAAGGCTTTACGAGTGAGCTGCTCGACGAGATAGTCAAAGTCATCACTACGAGAAGAAAGGTATGGGTGGATACAATGATGAAAGAAGAGCTCGGACTAATCGAAGACGACAAAAAGCCGATTCACGCAGCCGCGAGCACCATATCGGGATTTACTTCGATCGGACTAATTCCACTGGTGCCGTTTGTAATGATGTATGTGATTGGCAATCACGCGCAACACGGCTTTGCGTATTCTGTTGTCTTTACCAGCATCGCATTCTTCATAATTGGAATAATCAAAGGAAGAGTTGTCAAAAAGCCGCTTCTAAGATCAGGTCTGATAACCCTCCTCATTGGGGCAATCGCTGCATCAGTAGCTTATCTTGTAGGAAACCTTCTTGGCAACATTGTAAGGATCTAGTAGGCCGCTACTGCCTCTTCATTGCTATCATCGAAGATCTTGGTGAGTGCACGGTAGTACATCCTTCTTATATCCTCTCTGTTGCAGACCGTATAGAGCTTGATAAAATCAGTAGCAGTAACTATTCCAAGCAACTCGTCTTCGTCGAGAACCGGGAGTCTGCGTATCTTTCTTGCATACATCAGATCTGCTGCGTCCCACGCTTCGTCATTGGGGCCTATGTGAATCAGAGGTGAGGACATGACCTGTCTTACCTTGGTGTGTATGGGATAGGCGTGGGCCGCGATTTTTATCGCAAAGTCTCTATCGGTCATTATGCCTATGGGTACGTCTTTTTCCATCACTATTACTGAACCCACTCTGGCTTTTTCCATGATCTTAGCTGCCTCATTGACCGTCGAGGATGCATCTACGGTGACCAACGATCTTGTCATGATGTCCTTTACGAGGATGGTTGGTTGAGTTTGCGCCATTAGTTCGGAAACGATTCTCAACTATATGAGGTCAGTTGCGAATTATCAACGCTGAAAATCAACACAGAAAATCTACCACATTGTTTAATTTGGCTGCTATTTTACAAAAGCCAGTTGGCAAATCTGAAAAAAATCTTCGTGGCGTTGGACGGCTCGGAGAATTCCCTGAAGGCCCTTGACATGGCAATCTATCTTGCTAGGCAAGCGCAAGGCACAATTACTGGAATCTTTGTCATACCGCTTTTTTCCGTAAATGTGGCAAAGCCAAGCTCGAAGCTGGGCAAGATCTTTGCGGAAAGCGGCAAAAAGATTCTAGCAGACGCCAAACTGCGCTGCGCAAAAAACGGGGTGGTGTTCTACGAGAAGATACTTTGTGGAAACGAGGGATTCAAGCTGGTCAACCTGGCAAAAGACCGAAAGGCTGACCTCATTGTAATGGGATCTCGGGGAAGAAGCAACATCAAGGAGTTCTTTTTGGGAAGCGTCTCGCACTATGTGGCACAAAAGTCTCCAGTACCGGTGCTCATCATCAAATAACCGTAATTATCAGCCATGATATTCTTGTTTTCTGTATTTAATCTGCCAAAGGAAAATCCATTCCATGCTGCTAAAAAACCCAGGACTTAGGGACTCGTTAATCAAAAAAGCCATCACGGTAACTGCGTACACATCGCTTCTTGAAGCAATAGAAATCCTACAAAAATTCAGAATAAGCAGGCTGGTGGTCATAGACAAGAATCAAAGACCGGTAGCAATCATTACTGAAAAAGACATACTCAGAGCGCTTTTCCCCCTTGGCAGCAAGCCGATAGGATCAATTCAGGTAATCGACGCAATGTCAAAAAATCTGATCACAGTAAAAAAAAGTGATTCACTATACAAATGTGCCAAGCTGATGAAGGACAACGGCATAAGCTCTGTCGTAGTCATGCGTAACGACAATTCTCTTGAAGGCATAGTTACAAAGACCGATCTGGTGTTTAGCTTTTTAGTTCAAGAGGCTGCACCCCTTCCAGTGTCAAAAATAATGACAAAAAAAGTAGTGACGGTATCCGCAGGCGAACTTCTCTTTGTTGTTGAAAGCATCCTGCTCAACAACAAGATCTCACGCGTCCCTGTGCTCAGAAACCAAGATCTTGTGGGAATCATCACATACAGGGATTTTGTACCAGCAAGGATACCAAACCGACTTGGCGTATTTACCGACACAAACGAGCTAAGAGATATGTGGTACAGCCCGTACCCAAACCAGTTCAACGTAAACAAGCTCAGCCACGCACTCACCTTCAGGGCCGAAGACATCATGACAAAAAACCCGGTGACCATGGGGCCTTCTGACGACGTTTCGCTGGCGGCATTGTTGATGTACAGGTACGATATAAGTGGCATTCCGGTAATGAAGAACTCGAGAATCGCAGGAATAATCACGAAATCAGACATTGTATTTGAGCTTGCAAAAGAAGCCTAGTATAACAGAATGCTGGTGGTCTGTCGATGATTCAAGACCGGCTTGATGCAGCAAGACTCCTTGCAGAAAAGCTAGATTTTGCAAAAGGCAACGACGGCGTGATTTTGGCAATACCGCGAGGCGGCGTCGTAGTGGGCGACGAAATTGCAAGAATCCTTGGGTTCCCGCTAGACGTAATCATAGCCAAGAAAATCACACCTCCAGACTATCCAGAGTATGCAGTGGGGGCAGTTACCTTTGATGGGGTGATGTATCGCGGCCCGGGGTGGGAGCGTTGGTCTGCGGAGCCAGGGTTTGAGCAGGAATTACAGCAAAAAAAGGCCGAAGTGTCAAGACAGTTACAGGTATACAGGGGAAACACGCAGTACCAGTTAGAAGGGAAAACTGTGATTCTAGTAGATGACGGAGTCGCAACTGGTGCCACCGTCTGCGCCATTTTGGAATGGCTGTCAAAAAAGAATGCAAAGGAGGTGATTCTTGCAGTGCCGGTAATACCGTACACTACATATGAGTTCTTAAAGAAATTCGGAATCAAGATCGTTGCAGCAGAGATCCCAACAGAGTTCTCGTCGGTAGGTCAGTTTTATAGAAAATTCGAACAGGTGCCAGAGCAGACAGTCCTTGACATACTGCAAAGACACAGAAAATAGACGCTATCTTACAATCATGACCGGACAGTGCGCAAGCTCAGATACTTTCCTGCTCACACTGCCCAATGATTTGATCCTGCTGATTCCGTGAAGCCCCTGACTGCCTATAACTATCAAGGAGGCAGACCTTGACTTGGCTGACTTGAGTATTTCATCTGCGATGTTGCCGTTGAAAATTATTTTGTAATACGCAGTTACATTCTTTGAAGCGCAGTATCTGATGTACGATTTTAGAAGTTTTTCTGCGTTGGTTTTAGCTACACTAAGCAGTCTTTTTTGCAGCTGGCCTTTTGAGGCACTCTTTACTAGTCCCAGAAGCGAGCCAGGCGGCACAATTACATCTGTAGTGACTATTGTGCACAGATAAATCGTTGCGTTTGTAAGCTGTGCTATCTTTGTGGCCTCTATGAGTGCTTTTCTCGAGTACGAAGAGCCGTCAACTGGAACAAAAATCCGCTTGTACATGTCACTTTACCAGCAATACTGGGATGCGTGAGCTGTGCACTACAGCATTTGAGACGCTACCCAAAAAGAACTCCTTTATCCTGCCCTTTCCTCTTGCGCCAATCACTATGAGGTCACATTTTTTGGCCTTTGCAATGGCAGGGATCTGCTCTGCCGGACTGCCGTAAACTATGGCATACTTGAACAAGATCCCCTTTTTTGCGGCGCGGTATTTTGCTTCTTCCATGAACTTGCCTGCCTCCTTTTTTTGATAGAGCTTGTATGGCACAACGGACGGCATGAACTCTGCGGGCAGAAACGATATTGCGTGGAGGCCTAAAATCGTGGCGTGGCACGCACGAGCTATCTCTATTGCCTGATCGAGGGCCTTAAAGGAATCCTTTGAGCCGTCCATGGGAACCAAGATCCTTTTTATTTTATTTTGCAATGTGCTGTAACTCTGCTGTTTTAATTTAAACGTCTTGTTCAAATTACTAGCAGTGATAATTTGGTGATTTTCAACGCTGATAATTGACAGCTTGCTTAACTACGATCGATACATACACACGGTGTACAAGCACGACTTGTACATGTGGACGGGAATGCGGGGTGATAACCCATCATGGCATACTTCGGTGTGACGTGTCATGCATTCTCGTCTTTTCTTAAATGTGGAATTTATGTGATAAACATTAAAAACATCACGACCATCATCTACTGATCACTATTGAAAAACAGTTTTGCCAAGATTCTGGTCTGTTGCGACGGATCCAAGTACTCTGAAAAAGCAATACGTGTTGCATGCGAGCTTGCAAGAAACTACGGCTCAGAGCTCACACTGATTCACGTAGTGGACAGGACACGAAAATCCGACATTCTGGCAGGAGCTGAGTTTACACAGATCCTAAGAAAGTACGCCAAAGAGACTCTTCAAAAGGCACAGAAAATCGCAAAGGATGAGGGACTTGAAGCAAAGACGGTAGAAAAGGAAGGAAACATAGCAAACGAGATAATCTCCTACGCAAAAAAGGACAAAACAGACCTAATTGTGGTGGGAAGCAAGGGGCTTGGAGCAGTACTCAAATTCTTTTTGGGAAGCATTTCATCCAAAATAGCAAACCACTCTATGTGTTCGGTTCTGATAGTAAAATGACCCCAGCAGTGATAATCACCGCTTGCTTTTATTAAAAATGGCACCCACATGACAACATGGTGCGCATACCAGACAAAGTCACACAGATGATGAGGCGCCAAAAAATCATCATCGTGGGCTCCACCAACAAAAAAATCTGCAACATCTCACCTAGGACTGCCTTCCATGTGGACCAGGATGGCTCACTCTACTGGCTTGAGCTCTTCAGGCACAAAACACTGAGGAATCTGCAGAAAAATTCATGGTGTGCGGTTGCGGTGTTTGACAAAAACAAGCTTGATGGATACCAGTTAAAGGGCAACGCAACTGTGGTCTTGGACAGAAAGCTCAAAAAAGAAATGAGTGCCAAGATAATTGACAAACTTACAAGGATGCACAAGCAGCGGATCCTCAAAGGTGCAAAAAAACCCAATCTTGTTAAATTTAACACAAGGCTGGTCTTTTCGTTAAATCCAAATGAACTTGCAGACTCTCCGCTGGCAGTTGATGCCGATGTCGAATCACTAAAAGCAGCAGACATGCAGTGGTGAGCCAGATGAGCATGCACCGCAGGGCCTCCTGCATATTCTGTGAGCGGCCCAGATCAGTATATGCGGACAAAAAACAGTGGTTAATACATCTTGCAACTCACAGAGAGGCAATAATCAAGTACATCGTGGACAATTTTGAAAAATGCCCACTTGGGGCCTATCCGAGGTTGATCAGAGACAAGACAGAGTATGCAGGACACCTCAAATGGTCGCACACAAAAAGAGAGCTTTTATTGTGGGCCTACAGGAACCTAATAGAAAACCAGATCGAGGTTTTACCGTAGTCTCTTGTAAATCGTCTTGAACTCCTCAGCAAGCGTGTAAGCTATGTTCTGGAGGTGCGTTATCTCGATCATGTTTGTTTTTCCGCGCGCGATCTGCCTGATGAGAGTCATGCACTGGTGAATCTTGTTGTGAGTGTCCTTTGTGGCATCGTTTGGACCTTCCACCTGAGTCAGCATCTTGAAGCAGTCGTTGAACTCAAGGCAGAACTGCAAAATGATTTGCTCCCAGTTCTGAGAGGTGGTCGGTATTCCCATCCCCCTTGCGAGTTCCTTGAACTCGTTGCTTCTATCTATGAGCAGCATGTCCAGCGCTTCTTTTGCTTTTTTTGGCTCAAATCCTTCTAGTTTTTCAAGTATGCCCATGTAACTGAAAATAAATCCTGCGTATTTAACTTCTAAACTAAAAACCAGATCTGGTTTTTGGGTCGATCTTATATCTGATAATCGTCAGACTGTCTTTTAAAGAACATTTGGACATTTCAATCATGACTGAGCTTGTCGCGGACATCATGAAGAAATCTGTCATCTCAATAGACTCCTCGATGACTGTTCAGGATGCAGCGAAGATGATGGACGATGCGTCAATTGGCGCCATAGTCGTCATTGAGAATGGAATTGCCATTGGAATAATCACCGAACGCGACATCACAAGAAGAATTGTGGCAAAAGGAAAACCTCTTACCACCAACGTAAAGGACGTAATGTCGTCTCCTCTGATAGTGATAAATCCTGATGACTCCGTCTGGGAGGCAGCCCAGTTGATGAAAACAAGAAAGATTCACCGACTCCCAGCTGTGAAAGATGACCGACTTGTGGGAATCATCACCACATCAGACCTAGTAAGGCTTTGCAGCATTGGCGCCGATTCAGAAATAAGTAAGATCACCGAGCAGATCCTCCTGCGGATGAAACCTTCCAAATGACTGCATGCTAGTCGGAAGTGCATCCATGCTCAAAGCGGTCCCAGGGGTACACTATGTACTCGTTGCCCTCTGTTAGCTTTGCGTAGATAAGCTGTGCTGGATATTTTTGGCCCTTGCGCGCGTACAGCGTTGCAAAGACGAGGCTTTCTGGCTCTTCTGCCCTTTCTATGACTCTTCTGAAAGTCTCACCGGTATCGTAAATGTCGTCAACAAAGAGCGAGTCTGCAGGAATCGTCTTGTCGTCGACAAGGATGCTTTTTATGCCCAGCCTGTCAGCTACAAGACGCGCAGGCACAAGGCCGCCACGACTAACTGTCGAGATGGAGTTGAATCTTCTATTCCTTGATAGTATCTTTTCAACTAGGATCTTTGTACATTCTTCGATCTCGGTCCACTCTTTTGACTCTTTTACCATATGTGACTAGTTATCGCATCTGGTTTATTTTTGTGGCTAAAACTCATTTTTGATAATTTGACTTTTGTTTATGTATGATCGGCTACAAATCATGTCATTGCTTGCAATACGAAACGTCCTCGTGCCGCTTGATGGCTCCAATAACTCGTTTAGGGCCCTTGATGCAGCCATTCTTTTGGCAAAAAAGCTCGACGCAAAAATAACTGTGGTATATTGTGTCAGCATAATACCTGTCATGGAGGCACACATGATCGACCCACTCAAGTATCAAGCAGAAGAACGCAAGTACGCAGACGACATTCTGCGTAAGGCCGCGTCTGCCGTAAAGGAAAATAATTTGCCGGCAGAAACGCTCGTAGTGTATGGGAACGCAGGCATCGAAATAATCCGTATCATAAAAAACAAAAAGAACAAAATCGATCTAGTGGTGATCGGCTCTCGCGGGCGAAGTCAGATAAAAGAAATGTTCTTGGGAAGTGTATCAAACTACGTCTTGCACAAGTCGCCGATACCAGTACTTGTAGTAAAATAATGTCAAATTTCAGACTTTGCAGGCTCTCCTGCAGGTATACTCCAGTCACCCTGTGCCACTGTATGAGTGAACCGCCAAAAAGCTACTACGATACAGCGAAGCTGTAAATTATTAAGCTCGATTTTGGAATCATACTTGTTTTGGTGAGCGCAATAGTAATAGATGATGACAGAGACACGGCCGATGTCTTTGTCGACTATCTGGAGCTTTTGAATGTAGATGTGTGGGGAGTGGGATATAACGGCAAGGCTGCAGTTGAACTCTTTGAACTTCACAAGCCAAACCTTGTGTTCTTGGACCTGATGATGCCAGAATACGACGGCTTTTATGCCTTGGAGGCAATACGAAAGATTGATTCCGAAGCCAAGGTGATTGTAGTGACGGCAGACCTACGAAGCGACACAGAGGAGATGCTAAGGAGGCTCAACCCCACAGAGGTACTATACAAGCCATTTGATCCAGAGAAACTAAAAGATCTCATAGAAAGACTTGCCAGATAACATTGGCAAAGCCAAACTGGTGGTTGCTACCAAATTAGTCTCCATCGAATCATAAAAACACAATTCCGGCATGCGGCAGCCATATACAATCCCTCGGCATATTTCTTCTCTATGACACCTTGATTGTCTTACGTGACTAATTGTCAAATTTGATTATTTTGACAAAGAAGCCACAAATAACAAAATTGATTTATGATGCATGGTGATAGTCAAGATATGAGGCTGAAAAATAAGATCGCAATCATAACAGGAGCCTCAAGCGACATAGGCGCCGACATGTCTAGGAGATTTGTCGAAGAGGGCGCTACTGTGATAATGCTTGGGAGAAACATCCAGTCGCTTGAAAAGGCACGCTCCAACATAAAAAACAAAGATGCTGCAGTCACCATGACGTGCGACATAAACGATGATGCTCAAACTCTGAACGTGGTTGAGCAGGTAGTTGACAAATACGGCAGAATCGACATTCTGGTAAACAATGCAGCAAAAATCAACGATGCCGTCCACTTTCACCAAATGAAGGACTCTGACATTTTAGACCTTGTCAACACCAACATACTTGGTACCTTCAAGATGACAAAGGCTGTGATCACAAAAATGCTAGACACCAAGAGCGGCTGCATAATAAACATAGGTTCAATATCAAGCGAACGCGCAATACCCAGAGTCCACCTCGCTGTATACTCTGCTACCAAGGCGGCTCTTGCCATGTTTACAAAATCAATTGCAGTCGAGTATGCGCGACGCAACATAAGGTGTAATTGCCTCAATTTAGGCATAATCAACGCTGGAATGATCAAACCGTACTTGGAAGATCCTCAGGCAAGGAAAGTCTTAGAAGAAAGGCAACCTTTAAACAGAATCGGCCAGCCAAGCGATGTCTCAAACGCCGCGGTATTTCTGGCCTCAGATGACGCAAACTGGATCACAGGAACAATTATCAACATAGATGGCGGAAAATCAGCGTCGGAAGGATGACTCAGTACGAAGCCGCGCTAACCGTTCCACTGATGTGTTCAACTGACTGGTCTTGAGACAGTTTGTGGATGTCGTCTATTGTGGCGCGGCCCACAAGCAAGAGATGTTCACCATGAACAGAGCTTTGAAATCCAAACTTTGAGCTCAGCTTGTATGCCAATCTCTGCATGTCTGAGCCGCTTTTGATCTTCAAATCCAACTCCACGCGCGGTTCCACGTCAGGCAGCTTTCTTTCCAGATACATGGTCTTTATAGCTAGATCGACATCGACTTTGCCAAGCATCTCCGAAAGCTCTTTTCTGTACTGATCAAAACTGGACTCGATTGCAGACACGGCAAATATTGGACTCATTCAGATTTATGGTGGATCATAATTTGCAAAAATGCAAATTGTGTGCAGAATTTAATTATTTTTTTCTGATTATGATACCAGAGAACGTCAAGAGTTTGATGCGTCTGCATCTGTGCCTGCTCTTTACGTTCTCAACTCTTCTTGTGTGATAATGCTAGGCTTTACAGTAGCCACGATGGTGTTCTTGTCAAATGAGGCAGAAATACCGCTGATCTTGCTCTGGTATGCAAACCTCTTCTTGCCATCCTTACCTATCATGCCAGTCACAGACAGCACGTTTGCCTCCTCCAAGAACTGCAACCTCCTGTACACCATGCTTAGCAGAATGCCGCACTCCGCGCTTATCTCCGATGCAGTCTTTGGCCTGTCCACAATGCAGCCAAGGATCTGCCTTGAGAACTTGTCGCCAAGAATGGAAAGGAAGATGTCTTCCTTTCCATTCGATTCCAGCCTTTTTCGTTCAATCAACGCGCACGAATGAGGGCGTGTTTTTTGGTATAAAGATAAAATGATTGCAATGCACTCACCAAAAGCTAATCGCTTATGTTTAACACTGAATAATTGGCAAAATTGCGCTGATGCACAATAACATTTTTTCAAAAAAATACGGCAAAGTATTCTAAAAATTACAAACCAAAAAACCAATGATTGTCAAAATTTAAGATTTGCAAAATTGCAAATCTGCATCCGTATTATATCTTCAACCAGACCACGTATGGTTATGGCACAAATGCCTGCATTAATCCCAAAAGAAGTTGAGATCCAGAGACTCAAGAAGATCTGGCTCATCGTCATTGCAATGGGATCGACAGCAGCATCAGTGGAAGTAGACAACTTCGTAGACGGCTCTCTACATCAAACCTCTATCAGAGACTCT
>DATLXX010000013.1:0-208756 GCA_035575435.1 Candidatus Nitrosotenuis sp. | reverse complement strand
TATATGCTAGACTGGTCGAACTGGGTGCAGAAACACCAGGCGAGAACCCATACGTAGCTGAAATGTACAAGATGGCCCTAGAAGGCAAACTGTACAGCAGATCCATCCCATAAGCAAAACCCCTTTTTTCTCATTTTTCATATTTAGCATGTTCGTAATTCTCAGAGCTGAATTTCTGCCCAGATGTTATAATCAATGTCACACATCACTATATGTTGAACAATCTTGCGCTGGTGGTGACTGTTATTTGCGTCATATCTCTTGTAGGACCAGCTCAGGCGCAGCTTGTGCCAGACTGGATAAAAAGCACTGCTAAATGGTACGGCGAAGGCAAGATCACAGAAAAAGAATTTCTCAACGCAATCAAGTATCTAATCGATAACAAAATAATAATCGTAGAAGAAAAACCTAAAGCTGAAAAACCACAAATTGCAAACATCGTGATTCCAAACGGCAACTCGAAGGTGGGAAACGTGGGGTTCTACATACCCTTGAATCTGGAGGTAACGAAAGGAACTACCGTGATCTGGATCAACGACGACAACATTGAGCACACCATAGTGAGCCAGGACGAAAAAGGAAACGTCATACCGCTCTTTAACAGTAAGGCGCTAGACACAGGGGAGCGATTCGTTCACAAATTCGACGAGGCCGGAGTGTACCATTACTTTTGTACCATACATCCATGGAGAGTAGGGGTAGTCACTGTAAGCTAGGACGCAATAGCTTTGACAATGTCTGATTTTGTCACTATGCCGCACAAAAGAGATTTCTTTACTACGGGAAGGCCGCTTATCCCATTTCTGATCATGAGTAGCGCCGCAGTAGAAACATCGTCATCTACATTTACAGTCACAGGATTTGGTGTCATGATGTCTTCTGCCCTAAATGACAAAATGTAGGAAAGCTGATTCATCCTAAATTCATCTGGACGTGGGCTGAGCCTGTACTCTTCAACCTCCTTTGGGTCTGCGAACTCCCTGATCCACCTAGGCATCTTTGCAGGAAGAAAGTCCCTGTTTGTGATTATGCCGACCGGCCTTTTGTTTCGCTCCACAACTATTCTGGATACCCCGTGCCTCACAAGTAGGCTTTCCACCAAGAGAAGTGAATCTGCAGGCATCACAGTTATCACCTTGGGAGTCATTATCTCGGATACCTTCAGAGGTTCTACAGACTGCGTCAAGAAGACTGATGCCAAGTCGGTTTTTGTAACTATTCCGGCCAATTTGTCTCCATCCAGCACCAAGACCGAGCTTATCTTGTGCGTGCGCATCAGCCTCGCACAATCACGTATGGTGTCTGATCTTTTTACAGTGATGAGGTTCTTTGACATAAAGTCCTTTACCAAAACCTTGTCGATTGCCTTGCTACCGAGTCTGTAGATTGCCCTCACAAAATCTTTTTCAGTAACTATGCCAACTGGCTTTTTGTTGCTGTCCAGTACCGGAAGGCGGCCCACTCTGTGCTTCAAAAGCACCTCACGCGCCTCAAGAAAAGTGGAATTTTGATCTACTGTGATGGAATTTTTCATCACCTGATCCAAACTCTGATTTTTTAATTTCATGTCTGTAGTCCTAAATCAGGCTTTTTAAATACAATCACGATATTCAAATCTTGAATATCATCGTTGAAAATTGTACGGTTTATTTAATTCAGCCCACTAACTCTGTTCATCATGAGCTTAGATGTAATTTATGATCACTTCAATGAGGTGATGAACACAAAGATCGACTCGCTCAAAAGCGAGGCCATTCTAATCGATCCATCCCAAACGCTTTCCAGCGTGATCGGCACGGTAACAAAATATGATACATTTGACGTATTTTGCACCGAAAAAGGAACTACGCTCAACACCAACATGAGGGAGCTTCTTTTGGCAAAAGACATCACTGACATGAAGGTAAGGCCGTTTCTGCACCCGGTCCCCAGCTTAAAAAAGGGCGACACAGTTGAAAAGGCAGTCAACATTCTCACACACAACAGAATCAGGGCGGCCCCCATAGTTGAGGATGGGCAAATAACAGGCATAGTGCACGCAAAGGAGATTCTAAAGTTAATCTCAAAGCTTAATAACAAGTGGATCCACGCAAACCAGATCTTTACGCCAAACCCGTATGTGATAGACAAAAAGACCCCATTGAGCACGGCAAGAAGGCTAATGACGACCAAACGTGTGGATCACCTTCCAGTAGTGGACGGCGACAAGGTGCTGCAGGTACTCACCTCGTCTCACATACTTAGGACCATCCTGCCTCCGGAAAAAATAGGGAGGAAGGATTACGGCTCAAGGAAGATTCCCCAACTGCGATCAAGTGTGGGGAATCTGGGCACAAGCAGAATGACCAGCTGCGCCCCGCTTGACGACCTAAACGTGGTGGTCGATTCGATGCTGCACGCAGACACCACGTTCTGCCTTGTTTCGTTGAGAAACAGCCTGCAGGGAATCATCACTTACAGAGACATCTTGAATCTGCTCACGACCAAGATGAAAAGCACAGTTCCGCTCTTCATAATCGGGATGCCAAAAGACGACAACGCAAACATAATCACGCAAAAATTCACCAAGGCGCTAGACCGACTCCAGAAGGTATATCCTGATGTGCAAGAAGCCAAAGTCTACGTAAAAAAACACCACGGCACAGGAAGCAGGTACAACTATGAAGTGTCAGCCACGATAATAACCCCAAATCAGAGGCATGCCTTCTCAAGGCAGGGATACGACCTAAGCAAAGTCTTCGATGAAATCTCGCAGAGGCTATTGCGACTGTTGGCAAAACGCGCAAAGAGGCGATACAAGCTAAGCATCAGAAAATTGGAAAGATAAAGCAAAGCGATGAAAACAAAAAACAACAAAAATAATCAGACAAGAATCCTGCTCCTGGGATTTCCCGGCAACGGCCTGATAGGTACGTTCACCATCTCATATCTTATATCGCATCTGCGCATGAAGATGACTGGCGAGATTAACCATCCAGAGCTTCCACCTACGCTCTTTGTGGACAATGGAGAGATCATAAGCCCAATTAGAATATACAAAAAAGACAACCTTT
This sequence comes from Candidatus Nitrosotenuis sp., assembly GCA_035575435.1. Lineage (GTDB taxonomy): Archaea > Thermoproteota > Nitrososphaeria > Nitrososphaerales > Nitrosopumilaceae > Nitrosotenuis. The sequence continues at coordinate 205,703 of DATLXX010000013.1, read as the reverse complement.
ACGCCATAATTTCGGACGTGCCAATATATCCAGAAATCGCAAACGAGTTCGTTTCCTCGATTGCAGAGTTTTGCCGCAAAAACAGAATCAACAGGGTGATCGTCCCAAGCGGCGTGGACACGCAAAGCATTGACTCAAAAGACACAAAAACGTACGGCCTTGCCACCGACCCAGTATTTGACAAAATAATGTATGAAAACGACATACCGAAATTTCTCTCAGGAACAATTATCGGCAACGACGCAACCGTCATACTCACGTTCAGAAACTATGGGATACCACTCTTGATGCTTTATACTGCATGCCACCCGTTTTTTCCGGATCCGCAGGCATCAATACACGCAATTACATCGCTTGCAAGGGTACTAAAAATTCAAGTTGACACAACGGAGATCCAAAAGCGCGTTGACTATCTCAAAATTCAGCACAGAAACCTCATGCAGGAGACGCTCGACATGCTAGCGCAGCAAGAAAAGCAACTGTCGCCAAAGGCTCCTACCATATACGGGTGATGAAAACGGAAAAAGACTGGTTCGATATCGAGTTTTCATCCCTTCCCACAATCAAGCTGTGGGATGACTGGGAACAAAAAATCCTCAAACCTCTGTCTTACCTAAAGGAGATGGAATCAAAATGGACTCTGGAGTTCGATCTCCCGCTAGTTGAGAAAAAGGACATCAATGTGTATCTGGACGAAAACGACATGATAGTGGTGGAGGCAAAGCTCAAAGAAAGGTACATCGACTCTAAGGGCTCACATAAATTCGAGTACGAATATTTCAAGTCTGGCGTCAAGATTCCGAAAAATGTTGATGCAAAGAACATATCTGCGCACTTTGAAGATGGCCAGTTGACAATAACTATGCCCAAGCTGTACAAGGGCTCAAAAATAGAAATACAATAGAGCGAGAATGTCAGCGCTGCTTGTTGCCAAGAAGCACAGCCAAGACAAAAACACAGTCACAGTGAACCTGTTTGTTGTCGAAGTCAGAAGAGATTTCTCTTTTCTGCCATTCTCGCCGCCCTATTTACACATGCAACATACTTAACCAGTCTGCAAGATTCTCAGCTGCGAGAACCGGATCGTCAGTTGAAAAAATTTTAACACTGTGGAATCATCTAGATCACAAACTCAAAGCGCTTTTCCTTGTAACCCTTGTCCAGCCCGCCGACAATTGGTATCTTGTTTTGGCAGTATTTGCACCTGTTTTGCTCATCAAGATTCCACTCCAAGATGTCATAGCTGTACCTCCTTACCACAATCTTCTTGCATTCAGAGCAGTATGTGCTCTCGTATGGGTGCCCAGGCACATTGCCTATGTATACGTACTTGAGGCCGACTTCTTTTGCTATGTGGTAGTGGTTCTCAAGTGTCTTGATGGGCGTTGGTGGAAACTCCATCATCTTGTAGTCAGGGTAAAATCTCAGAAAGTGGATCGGCATATCAGGTCCGCACACATCATAGACAAATCTGGACAGCTTCTTTGCATGTTCTAGGTTTTCTCCCACCTGCGGCACCACCAAATCAGTTATCTCCACATGTATGTCAGTGAGGCCAACAAGCTGTGAGACAGTGTCGAAGACAGGCTGTGAGCTTGGTATTCCAATGTATCTTCTCACAAAAGACTGCTCTCCATTTCCTTTGAAATCTACAGTAATGCAATCCAAGAATTCTTTCATCACGGACACTGATTCAGGGGTACAGTAGCCGTTTGAAACAAAGATGTTGAACAGTCCCTTCTTTTTGGCAAGAATGCCGCAGTCCCTCGCAAACTCGATAAAGATGCTTGGCTCGTTGTACGTGTAAGCGATTCCATGACATCCTCGCTCAAGCGCCGAGGAAACTACTTCTTCTGGGGTATAGTCAGCACCCTCAACTTTTCTTCTCTGACTTAGGTCGTAGTTTTGGCAAAACTTGCACATCCAACTGCAGCCGCTTGTGCCTACTGAAAACACCTTCGTGCCAGGCCTGTAGTGCGTTACAGGCTTTTTCTCAATTGGGTCGATGTGGACTGCTGCTACTTTCCCATACACGTACAAAACAAGCTTTCCGTCCTTGTTTGCCCTGATTCCACAGAATCCCGTCTGCCCCTCCCCCATCTCGCAGTATCTGGCACACGCCAGGCAACGTACCTTGTGATTTGGCAGCCTCTCGTACAATACAGCTTCTTTTTCCACTTCAAGTGGTACGGCTATGAATCATATTAAACGGCAAAACAATTCTCAGATCTGAAAATTGTAATCTGAGCTAAATTACGACATAACTTCTCTGATGGTAGTTGAGCGGAAACAAGGTGTTCATCGAGCAGGTGAAGAGCACTCCTACATTTAGAAGGCAGTTTGAGATTGTCGAAAGAAAGGGAATAGGGCATCCAGACACAATATGTGACCTGATGATGGACAAAGTGTCAGTCGAGCTGTCAAAGCTCTACCTCAAAGAAACCGGCACAATTCAGCACCACAACATGGACAAGACAATGCTGGTGGCAGGAAGGACAGAAAATAGATTCGGAGGGGGCAGAGTAATCAAACCGATGAAGCTTATTCTCGGGGACAGGGCCACAACCGAAGTGGGGGAAAGAAAGATACAGATTGGGGATTTTGTCAAAGAAACCGCAAAATCTTGGCTTGAAGAAAATCTCAGGTACGTCAAAGAAAATGTAGAGTTTCAACTAGAGATAGGAGCCACATCGGCAGAACTTCAGTCGATCTTCAAAAAACAGGAAATCGTCTCAAACGATACCTCGGTTCTCGTTGGCTATGCGCCTTTTACGGAGACAGAATCAATAGTGCTTGAAGTCGAGCAATTCATAAACTCAAGGCAGTTCAAATCAGAGTTTCCAGTAGCGGGTGAAGACGTCAAAGTGATGGGCTTCAGGAACGGTAACTGGCTTGATCTCACAGTAGCCATTGCGTTTGTCGACAAATTCGTAGACTCACAAAGAGACTATTTTAAGAAAAAACACGAGATGGTGTCAGCTATTACCGAATTTGCAAAAAACAAGAGCAGCTTTAATGTTCACACTGCAATAAACTGCCTTGATGATGAATCAAAAGGGATGGACGGCATGTACCTTACTGTCTTGGGCACCTCGGCGGACAACGCAGATTCTGGGGAGGTGGGACGCGGAAACAAGGCAAACCGGGTCATATCGCCGTGCAGGCCAGCAGGAGCAGAGGCAATTGCAGGCAAAAACCCAGTCTCACACATAGGTAAAATATACAACACACTCTCCTTTAAGATCGCAGACGAAATCCACGATCAGGTGTCAAGCGTTGACGAAGTAAGCGTTTTGATGTACAACATAATTGGAAGGCCTGTCAACGACCCAAAGGCAGTCATCATCCAGCCAATCACAAAAAACAATGCCGAAATGACGCAGGCCGACAGACATCAAATCCAAAAAATCGTATCAACAAATCTGGAGCAGATGCACAGCTTCTGCATGCGTCTGATTTCAGGAAATGTTCAGGTTGCCTAGCCCTTTATAACTCCTATTGGGACAAGGCGAGCAACCTTAGTTGCAATTCCTAATGCGTCTGATATGTGTGCTATGGTGTCCACGTCCTTGTAGACTTGGGGGGCTTCTTCGACGACGTCATAACGTGTCTGCGACTTGAGGACTATTTGTTGTCGTTCAAGTGCTTCGACCACCTGTTTGTAGTTGTAGTTTTTGTGCGCAGCAGTTCTTGACATAAGCCTGCCCGCCCCATGCACAGTTGACCCAAAAGTCATCTCAAGTGAGTTTGGCTTGCCCAAAAGAATCCAGCTTGCAGAGCCCATAGAGCCTGGAATGAAGGTAGGCTGTCCAATGTCTCTGTACTTTGGAGGTATTGCCGCGTTGCCTGCAGGAAAGGCCCTCGTCGCGCCCTTTCTGTGAACTACGACGCTTCTTTTATTGCCATCGACTTCGTGCTGCTCTACTTTGGCACTGTTGTGTGCAATGTCGTAGACGAGCCTGATTCCAAGATCCTCCTCCGAGAGCCCAAAGACTGCCTTAAACGAATCTCTCACATAATGGGTGATTGCCTGCCTGTTGCTCCACGCGTAATTCATCGCACAAGCCATTGCCTTTTTGTAAGAGATGCCCTCCTCTGAAACGTGGGGAACACACGCAAGCTGCCTGTCTGGAAGCTCTATTCCGTATTTTTTGTATGATTCTTCGCATACTGCAAGATAATCCTTGCAAATCTGGTGGCCAAGGCCGCGAGACCCACAGTGGATCAAAACTGTGACATCTCCTTCTTTTATTTCCATTACCTCTGCTGCCTTTTCATCAAAAATTCTGTCCACGCACTGAACCTCAAGAAAATGGTTACCGGAGCCAAGGCTCCCAAGTTGGGGCTCTCCACGCTTGTGCGCAAGCTCCGAGACCATTTGTGGGTCGGCGCCTTCCATGCGTCCGCCTTCCTCGCAGAGCTCAAGATCCTCTCTTGTCGCATAGCCATTTTTTGCAAGCCAGTCCAGTCCGTCCACCAGTACTTCATCAAGCTGCGCGCGTGTCAGGCTTATGCAGCCTTCCTTTTTACTCATGCCGGCAGGTATTGTTGCGAAAAGATCTGCCACAAGATGCTTCAGCTTTGGCCGCACATCCTCTTCGGTAAGATTTGTCCTAAGCAATCTTACTCCACAGTTGATGTCGTAGCCCACACTCCCAGGACTTATGATTCCTTCTTGGGCATCCATTATTGCGACTCCGCCTACAGGAAAGCCATATCCCTGGTGCCCATCTGGGAGGACGACTACGTTTTTTTGGACTCCTCTCAATGTGGTCACATTGATTGCCTGCTGAATTGTTTTGTCTGCAAGCATCTTTGAGAGGAGATCTTCATTTGCAAATATTCTGACTGGGACGCGCATCCCAATAGATGTGTCTGCATCTATTCTGTACTCGAAATTGCCTATCTTTGCAACCCTATCTGCAATCATATTCTGTGAACCAATTCGGACATGGGCCTCCTCGGAGTTATTTGCGGCTCCTCGTCGGCAAAACCTACGACCAGCATGGCTACAGGTATCAGTGAAGAGCCACACTTGATGATGTCTGCAACTGATCTCTCATCAAAAGAACCTACCCACACTGTAGCCAAACCCAGTGCGTGTGCTGCCAGCTGCGCGTAAGCACACGCAATTGTTGCGTCCTGTATGCAGTACAGATCCCTGCCTCTTGAACCGTATTCCTTTTCCGAGTTTTTTGGATCTGCGCAAAAAACAAACACTGCGGACGCATCGCCTACAAAGCTCTGATCGTGTGCTGCCTTTGAGAGCTTGTGTTTGACCTGCTTGTTCTCGACAACAAAGATCTGGTATGACTGGAGGTTTCCTGCCGAAGCTGCCCTCACAGCCGAATTCAAAATTTTTTTAATTGCGTCCTCTTGGAGCCTTTTTTCCTTGAATGCTCGAACCGAATGTCTTGACGAAATTAGCTCAAAAAACGACATGATGGGGGTTCTTAAAAGGTACAATTTAACTGAGTCACGATTATCAGAATTGAAATTATATGTGGTAACACAATTACCTGTGTTCCGTGATCGGGAGTAGCTAAACATGGGAGCACTCGGAATAAACACACTCCAAGTCTTGCAAAGAAGATACCTTCTGCGTGACGAAACGGGACGCATCATAGAATCACCTACACAACTCTTCAGGCGGGTTGCAAAGGCAATAGCACTAGCTGAGCTGAACTATGAAGAAAACGCAGACGTGAAAAAAATTGAAGAGGAGTTTTTCAAGGCAATGTCGAACTTTGAGTTTCTGCCAAACACCCCTACTTTGATGAATGCAGGAACTCGAGCCGGACAGCTTTCTGCCTGTTTTGTTGTTCCGGTGGAGGATTCACTGACTGGGATATTTGATGCTGCAAAATCTACCGCACTAATTCACCAAACCGGTGGAGGAACCGGCTTCTCATTTAGCAAGCTAAGACCACAAGGCGATTACGTAAAGTCAATTGATGGTACAGCATCTGGGCCCATCACATTCATGACTGTCTTTGATAGGACTACGGAGGTCATAAAGCAGGGCGGAAAGCGGCGTGGCGCCAACATGGGAATACTGAGTGTAGAGCATCCGGACATTTTGGAATTTGTGCAGTGCAAAAGCAAGGAAGGATTTCTTTCAAACTTTAACATCTCAGTTGCAGTTACCGACAAATTCATGAACGCAGTCAAGAAAAACAAAAACTACAAACTGGTAAACCCAAGAACCAACAAAACAACGAAGATAATAAGCGCAAAAAAAGTCTTTGATCTGATAGTGGAAAACGCATGGAGGACTGGCGACCCAGGACTCATCTTCATTGATGAGATAAACAGACACAACCCTACTCCAACTCTTGGCCCAATTGAAGCAACAAACCCCTGCGGTGAGATGCCACTGTTGTACTGGGAGTCTTGTAATCTGGGCTCGATCAACTTGGCAAAAATAATCCAAAATAAAAAAATCAACTGGTCAAAGCTAAAAGAACTGGTCAGGCTGGGAGTCAGGTTCCTAGATGACGTAATAGATGTAAACAAGTACCCACTACCTCAGATTGAAAAAATCACAAAGGCAAACAGAAAGATCGGCCTTGGCGTAATGGGATTTGCTGAAGCATTAATCCAGCTTGAAATCCCGTACAACTCTAAGAGGGCACTTGAGACGGGGGCAAAAATCATGAAATTCATAAAAGAGCACGGCCACGCCGCGTCACAAGAGCTTGGTGCCCGACGTGGGAACTTTGCAAACTTTGAGCAAAGTATCTGGAAGACAAAAAAACACTACAAAACAATGAGGAATGCCACGGTGACCACAATTGCGCCGACAGGCACCATCTCAATTATTGCAAACTGTTCATCTGGAATCGAGCCACTTTTTGCTGTTTCCTACGTAAGAAATGTGATGGAAGGAACAGAGCTGTTTGAGACAAACCAGTACTTTGAAGAGACTGCAAAAAAAGAAGGATTCTTTTCAAAAAGCCTCATGGAGGAGATCTCAAAAAGCGGCTCGATTCAGCACATTAAAACGATTCCAAAAAAAATCAGGCGGATCTTTGTGACTGCGCACGACATTTCACCGTCTTGGCACATAAAAATGCAGGCGGTGTTCCAGAAATACACTGACAACGCCGTAAGCAAGACGATCAACCTGCCGCAAAACGCAACAAAACACCACGTCAGGGATGCTTTCTGGCTCGCCTACAAGCTTCACTGCAAGGGAATCACAGTCTACAGGTACGGCAGCAAGCCAAACCAAGTGCTGTCTTTTCAACAAAAAACAAGTCACGGTGCAAAGACCGTGGCAGATTCGGAGTTTTCCGGTGGCTGCATCGGAACTGTGTGTCCACACTGAAGCATATGACGGAAAAAGATTTAGGCGGTCAAATTTGCATTTTATTGAAGTTATTTTTGAAACAATGCGGTGATCTTTTCTCTGTACTGGCCAACCAGATTGCCAAACTCTGCAAAATCCTGCTCTGTTGGAGACTGCATCCTCATGGCATACTGTCCCAAAAAGACCGAAAAGGCATTCCCAACAATCAGGTTAAAGCATGCGTCTGAGAGGTTCACCCCCGGAAAAGCAGTCTTTATGAAAGGCTGGTATGATTTTGCTTGATTAAGCAGCAGCTCCAGGTGGTTTTTCATAAAATCCATGATCTCTTTTTGCATGAGTCAGAAAACGTGTTTTTTATTTATAAAAACTGACTGCAATTCTCAAACTTGAATCTCATTTGAAACAAGACTTTTCAATAGTGACAAAACAACACATCTTATGACTACCGTGATTGGTGGGCCAGCATCTGTCGAGCTTGCCAAAAAAATAGCAAAAAGACTTGACGCCAAGTACCTAGAATCAGAATCACGAGTCTTTCCAGACGGTGAAAGCAAGCTCACAATAAATGGGACACCGCGCAATGGCAAAATCATCATCGTGCAGTCCACCCCGCCACCAGTGGACACAAACATGCTACACGCCCTTTCACTCATATCCAAAGCAAGAAAATGGTCAAACCAGGTAGTTGCAGCAATCCCATATCTTGGATACATGAGACAGGACATGGAGTTCCTAAAAGGCGAAGTGGTGACGAGCCGATTGGTGGCAGACCTGCTCGGCTCAGTAGGTGCGTCAAAAATTATCACGGTAGACATACACAGCAAGCTGGCATTGAATTATTTTGCAGTCAAGATCTTGAATCTCAGCGCAACAGAAAAGCTTGCAGCGTACCTGAAAAGAATTAATCTCCAAAACCCGCTGGTCGTTGCCCCAGATCTTTTCTGGTCAAACGCAGCAAAAAATCTAGCAAGGCTGCTTGGCACACAATCAAGCGCACTGAACAAACAAAGAGATCGCAAAACAGGCAAACTTCGTATCATACCATCAAAAAAGGAGGATCTCTCAGGAAGAGACATCATACTGTTTGATGACATGATAAGTACTGGAGGAAGCATCGTGGCTGCAGCAACACACCTTAAAAATCAAAACTGCGGACAAATCTACGCAGTATGCACACACGCATTATTGGTAGGCAACGCAGAAAAACGAATCAAAAAAGCGGGGGTCAAAAAAATAATCTCCACAAACACCATCTCATCAAAGACAGCCGAAGTCGATGTCTCCGATGTTGTGACCAGGGCAGTCTGACTACCTTTCCAAGACAAAGCTCCGCTTTAGCTCAGGTATCTCCTTTACCATGTGAATCACCATGTCTGTGTGTTTGCCGATGCCCACCGGCACCACCTCTTCGAGCATCTTCTGTGCCCTGCTCAGCTTGCGGGGTTTTTCTGCATGCACGGTGAAAATCACATCGTCCTTCAGTATGGGATCTCCGATCTTCTTGTAAAGCAGTATTCCGGCGCCCTTGTCCTTTGGAGCTCCGGCCATCCTCGCAATTTCAACCATGGTGCTGTTGCTGATCCACAAGAGCCTGCCATCACTCTTCGCTTTGACCCTGACTGTGTGCTGGCCTATTTCGATGTCGCCAGGCACCAATGTGTGTTTGCCTCCCTGGGCTCTGATTATCTCCCTTAGCTTTGCTTCTGCCCTGCCAGAACGTACCATCTCTCTTGCAAGCAGATAGCCGTTCTTTTTGCCTGTGATCTCAAAGATTGCCCCAGCTATGTTGCATGCCTTGTCAAGCAGGTCTGGCACGTTTGCCTCATTCATCAATACCTGGAGGGCCTCTCTTGCCTCAAGGGCGGGACCTATAGCATATCCTACCGGCTGTTCGCCGTAGCTTAGGACGCAGTGGGTGTGGATCTTCAACCTTTTCCCCAATTCAATGAGGTCTTTTGCAAGATAGTCTGCCTCATTGATTGTCTTTACCTTTGCACCCCTGCCGGTAGGTATGTCTACTACAAGATGCGTTGCACCGGCTGCCTTTTTCTTGCTCATGATTGATGGCAAAAGCAGGGGATCTATGTAAAGAGAATACTCTGTCCTAACAAAAATGTCGTCAGCTGGGGCAAGCTCAAGTGAACCGCCCCACACTATGCAACCATTTGTCTTTTTTATGACTGCCTTCATCTCACTGCTTGAGAGATTTACCGGCATCAACACCTCTGCTCTGTCGGCCGTGCCGCACGCCGAAGTTATTGCTCTTGATGATGTCTTTGGTATGGTGAGGCCTGCGGCTGCAACTATTGGTACGACCAGCAGCGTGGTCTTGTCGCCTGGAACTCCCCCGATACTGTGCTTGTCTACTATGACTTTGTTTTTCAAATTGAGCCGCTTGCCGGTATCTACCATTGAGACTGACAGGCTTGTGGCCTCGTCAAGATCTATTCCACGTATGTGCAGCGCCGTAACAAAAGACGCGATCTCGCTTTCGTTTAATGTTCCGTCAACTACGCCTTTCACAATCTCTAGAATCTCCTCCCTTGTGAGTTTCTTTCCATCAAGCTTGTTTCTGATGAACTGCAGTGACCGTGGAAAAGCCGAGATCTCGACGTCTACTGTGTGGGGCGCGACACCAAAAATCTGCCTTATCTCCTCGCTTATTCCCACATGTCCCTTCTTGACGGCCTTTGTGGATACGTTGACTATTGCAGTTATCTCCTTTTTGGCTTTGAGGCTGACGCGCCCAGACGCGGCAACGCCTATTTCATCGGCGTCCGCCTTGTTCAAAAATACTATGGGCTTTCCACCCGCGTCAATTCCAAGAACGTCGACTTTGAGCTGCATACGGTATTACCAGACAGATCGGATTTTTTACACCTACAACAATTATCACTTTTGATTTTTACCAAGCCGTATTTAATTGAGATTTTCAAAGTCACATCATTGAAGACGATCAGGAAAATCTTGGTTCCCCTTGACGGCTCAAAACATTCCAAAAAAGCTATGGAGCTGGCAGCCGGACTCTCAAAGCAGGGCGCCGCAATTACGGGCTTCCACACCATAACGCTACCCGCAATTTCGGACAGAAAAATAAAGGAACGCTACCAAAGACTTGCAAATAAGATGGCAGCAGAGGCAGCCAAGATAGCAAAAAAATCCGGCGTGCCATTTTACTGGAAACTCCGGCTCGACGGCTATGCAGGAAAAGAAATAGTCGAGTTCGCGCAAGAAGGAAGATTCGATCTGATTGTGATGGGCTCAAGGGGACCAAATCCAGTCGCAGAGATGTTTTTGGGCAGTGTTGCAAACTATGTCCTTAACAAATCCAAAATTCCGGTACTTGTAGTAAAATGATAGGGTGGGACTAGTGGTACAGTGGGAAAGCGTCATCATAGAATCTACGATCCTTGCCACCATAATCTTTGGCGCAGTCTTTGTGGAAAACTGGTCCTACAGAAGGATGCAAAAAAAGGAAGACCATGCAACAAGAAAAAAAAATTCTGCTCCTCATTAAAGAAGACTTGATCAGAAAGCTGCGCTTCATCGACGATACAGTTCAGTACAACGACTACAAACCGTTTTTCACTGATGTGTGGGACTCGACAACCCTGTCTGGGAAACAAACTCTACTACCTTTTGATACAATCAAGAATCTTGAGCACACGTATTCATGGATGAAATACTACAACACCGAGCTGCAACAAAAAGGAAGTCTGGGCAACGAACAAACGCTCAAAGAACTCTTGGCCGAAGTCAAAAAGACAACCGAATCGTCATTGAAAGTACTTGATCAGAAATCAATCTGATGCTTGTAGCTTTCTTCGTGGGCAACTGCCTTCTGTCCCAGTCTCTCAAACTCGATGGCATAACGCGGCTGCCTCTGTCTCCACTTGTTCTTAACTATGGGCTGCAGCAAAAGCCACATCTCTGCAATGTCGTCGCCGTGCCATTCTAGAACCTTTCTTTGTAGATCCTCGTCGTGCTTTATGATGAAGCCGAGCTTGTCGTACGCCACAGCAACATACCGGGCAGCTTTTTCTGTCTTTTCGTCAAGCTGGGGCAGTGCCATGCTTCCTTGGGCGCTTAGCTGCTTTAGTGTCTCATTTTCTCTGAGCAGCTCTCTGTACTCCCGTACCGTGTCGTTTCTCACTATGTCTATTATCCTGCTAAGTGTGGTTACCATGTCTGCCTGGATTTTGACTTTGGTCTCTTTTGTGAATTTGATTACGGAAAGGCCTACTGCAGACAGCGAGATGAGCAGAGCAGCAAGCGAAACGTAATTGACTTCCATCAAATCAAAAAGGTCTTTCCCAGATAAAACGAATCGTCCCGTTATCACGCATGAAAATCATGGACTTTAATTTATGGTTCAATAAATGACTACATACGATGAAGATCGACGAAAAGCCGGACGAGGACTATGAAACAGTCGTGATATCTGAGCTCGGCCTGGTAGACCCGATGACTGGTGGCATGGTGCTAAAATCAATCGACGGCAAAGAGTTCCACATGACTGCATTTTCTGCCGAGGTGGCCCGCTACATCGCAAACTTCATCGAAGGCAAAAGAGAGGAGGTACCTACAATCTACAACATGTTTGAGCAGATGTGCGAGGAAAACGAGATAGTGCTCGTCAAAGTAAAGATATATGAAACAGGCAACATATTCAGGGCCAACCTCTACTTTACGGGGCGCAAGGAAATAATTCTGAAATACTATAGAGCATCAGACGCAATTGCGCTTGCCACATTTTACAATGTGCCAATACTGGTAAGAAAGGATCTCCTCAAGGAACCTAAAAAACAAACACCACAAAAATAGGAGTAAAAATCAAGTCTGAAAATCGAGATCATATCTAATAAAACACAAACCGCACCCTATACCCAAATGGCAAAAGACGACAAACAAAAAACAACCGAACTTGTACCTGTGTGGCCATTCAACTGGACAAGCCTTGACAGGGCATTTGACAGCTTTAGAAGGGAGCTGGAAAAATCATTTGCTGCGTTTCCATCGTTTCCGACACCAAAAGCAGCGTCCATGTCATGCGACATAGCAGACGAAGGCGACAAGTACACCATCAAAGTAGAGATCCCAGGAGTCAAAAAAGACGAAATAAAGCTCAATGTCTCCGACAGCACACTTGAGATATCTGCGCAGCACAAAGAAGAAGAGGAAGAAAAGAAAAAGAACTACATAAGAAAGGAAAGAAGCGAGGTCTCGTACTACAGGACGATACCGCTTCCAGAAAAAATAGTCTCAGACAAGGCACAGGCAAAGCTCGCCGACGGTGTGCTGAACATCACGGTGCCAAAGGCGGTGCCGACGCCAAAGCCAAAGAGCACCACAATACAAGTTCAGTAAATTTCCTTTTTTTAGTAATCGTGCTCGCTAAAGTCGCTCCCAAGCTCAATTGACGCAACTACCGTTTTCTCTGTTGTCTGGCACTTGAGGTTTTTTTGCGGCAAAAACTCGCCAAATATCTCCTTGAGCAGCTGCTCTGTGAACAGGGACCACTTGATTCCAAGGTCATGCTGTATGATAAAGTGGTGTATTGCGCCTTCGACGCGGTGGTCCGAGTTCATCCCAGACGCCCTCATATAATCCTCCAGCGTCTCGATTGCCCTCTTCAGATCGTACTTTCCCTTCATGAAGAGGACCGACTCTTTGATTATCGGCTTTATTGCGTCTACTATCTCGTTTATCTCGCTGCCTTCCATCTCGACTCCAAGCGTTTCTAAAATTTTCTTCGGAACTGGGATTATCCCAATTTTGTCTGCAAACCTGTCCCAGACAAGGTACTTTTCAAGTATCTGCCTCACCAGGACGTTGTGGGAGATGTTTTTCTGCATAGCTTCGGTCTCTAGCTCCTCTACTACGGTTGTTGGCAGCCTGTAGGTGATGCTCCGTGTGGTCTCCTTTTTGGGCGGGTGCATCTTTCTTTTTGGAATATCGGTTTTCAATGTCGGTATACTCGCTTTCTGTTATTTAACTGCTCAAGTCGGCGCCCGGTATTTTTCCAGCACGGTCTTGTGCACAGGAACGTCACAAAACGCCCTCACGATGTCGAATTTTGTCACCACGCCCACAAGGGTGTCGTGTGAGATCACAGGCACTCCACTTATCTTGTTTTTTATCATGAGCTGGGCCGCGCTTGCCAAGTCGTAGTCTGGCTCTACTACAATTATCTCTTTTTCAAGAAGACTGTCGACTGTAAGCGAGTACTTTGACTTTTCAAGAAGGTAGTCCCTTGCAAGGCCGTCTGCGCGTTTGAAATACTCACTGCGCCTCAGAAACGTGTTTGTGGTGACTAGGCCCCTGACGTGCCCTGCGTTGTCGGTTACTATGAGTCTTGAGACGTCGTTTTTGTTGAGGATCTCAAGGGCGTACTTGAGCTGGTCTGAGCTTCTGCAGGTGACCGTCTTTTCACTCATGTAGTCCCTTACTCTGTACCTTCCTGAGTACTTGGCTGCAAAAACATCCGCAATGTCGGTCTGGGTTACAATGCCTGCAAGATCCCCGTTTTCGTCTGTAACTATGATTGAGCCGATCTTAAATGTCACCATGCGGGTTGCGCACTGGTGCAAGAAATCTTCTAGGTCTGAAACTATTGTGATCAAATCTTTTCTCATCGCCTCCCGGATCGGTATCTCGGAAAGTGACCTCTTCGTGGTGTCCTTCTCAAGGAACCGGTTGACGTCCCGCTCGGTGAGGATTCCCACAGGCCTTTTGTCTCTGACTATTACGACCCTTTTGACAAAGTTTGTCTTCATGAGCACCAGTGCGTCGTGTATCGAGGCGGACGCAGTCAGAGTCAACACGGGGCTAGAATACAACTTTGCCGTCACGACGAATTACCGCCTCCTGCAGATTTAAGGGGAGAGCACGATTCTCAGAAATAAATCCCAAAACAATGTCTGGGTTCCTAATGGGTCTCATTAGGAACAATCTCTACTTCCAAGTTGCCTCCGTTGAACTGTGAGGTTATTGCCTTTACCTTGCTCTTGTAGAGAAAGTGCTTTTTTCCCTCTGAGGTGATCGAGCCGGAGATTGCAAGCAACTTGTTGTCAAAGAGCAACTGCAGCCTTCGGTAGACGGTGCTAATTGGGATCTTCGTGTCTGCACTTATCTCTATTGCGGCCTTGGGAACGTTCATTGTTGATTCCAGTATGGCGCGGCAGTACCTGTCAGACACAATTCCGAGGAGTGCGTCCCTTCTGTCGTCGTCCACTTTTTTTCCTGTTAGCTGAACTTGCATGGTGTATGTGGTGTGTTTTTTGATATAACGTGTCGGTATGCTTTGCATTGCACTGCAAGCTTGACGCTTATCTTTTGCAAGCACGAAGACGCCACATGGTCGAAACGCAGTTCCCCAAATTCAGATGGGGTGTGATCTCTGAGCAGAATTCTGGCCACACAAAGGACGAGTGGGGCTCAAGGCAGGTGCCAAAAAAAGTGATCACATATACAGTAATCTGGGATAAAAAAAATCTATAAAAAAACTACTTGACTACAAGCACCGGCAGTCCAGCCTTGTGCAGTACATAATTTGAGACGCTCCCAAAGAAGAGCTCCTTTATTGCACCGCGGCCTCGAGCCCCGATCACTATTGCATCGAATTTCTTGTCCTTTGCAAACTTGACTATGGTGTACCCTGGGTCGCCAAAAGTTATCTTGCCCTCAAAGAGTATGCCGTTTTGAGCGCAATGCTTCTTTGCAAATTGGATTGTCCTGTCGGCGTCCTTGAGGAGCGGCTTTTCTGGGTATGATGGCGCACGAAACGCCGGATGGGGCGGCCTTGGGATCACATATATGCCAGTTATTGTTGCCTGGCACTGCCTTGCCAGGTATATTGCATGGTTTAGTCCACGAATGGAGTTCTTTGAGCCGTCAAGGGGAACCAGTATCTTCTGGAACTTTGTCTTTATCATGGATTTGAAAAAACTCCTCAAATAATTAAACGCGCTGTCAAATTATCAAACATGAAATTAAAGATCTCTGCAGCATGATTTTCTTGGTTGATAATCTGCAAATCACTTCAAATAATTGAGTCCGACTTTAAGAAAAATGGATCCAATCATAATGGTGCTGTTTTTGTCACTAACAGGTGTATCAGGCGACGACATCACGCTGGTGCAAAAATACGACATTGCGGAACTCATGATGCAAAAACATGTGCTGAGTGTGGAGGAAGGTGACTATACAATCTTTTACAGGTTGAGTACCGCCGAATCGCACGCAGAAGGCACTGCCGAGGACCTTGATGCAAAAATAACATCGATGGGAATAAACAAAGAGCGCACCTCGCTTATGATCATGCTGGAGGGAGTTGGGCAGACAGACATAATGTCTGTGAGGTTCCCAAATGAGCTCCTGTCTGCACAGGGGGGCAAGTTCACACTGCTTGTAGACGGCAAGCAAAGAGGGTACGAGTCGTCCGAGCAGGAAGGCAAGACCAACATGATATTTCTAATCCCCTCCAGGAGCAAAGAAATAGAGATAATCGGCACACGGGTCATTCCAGAATTCCAATCCGCAATTATCTTGCTTGTGGCCACGTTCTTAGCAACACTAATCGTGCCTCTAGCAAAATCTCAAATTAAAAAATGAGTAACAGGTTGCCGTTTTGAAATAAAATGTTCATCGCCTGCTTCTCTCTCATCAAACCACGCGCAAAAAACCAGATGTTCCATCAGGCAGCACAAGCAGTAATGCAATCTAAAATTTTTTTACGAATGCGAGCGGGAAAGCCTAGCCCTTTAGGGCAGGGATGAAAGCGAGCACACCACAAATCAATATTCCACACACCAAAAGCTATACAGCATCTGTATCTAATCCAAACATGTGGAACCCAGTATGGAGATCGCCGGCGTCGCACCGGCAACGGTCTTCTGGGGATCGTTTGTACATCAGCTGGGTCATCCCAATAAATCCAAACAAGTCTTGGTCGGAAATGTCGGCACAAATACCTCGTCGTTTGGTAGTAGGCCACATGGCATATTCCAATTGCAAAGAGATTTGTACAAGGGGAGCACTGATACCCCACAAACAGCAATGCCAAGAATGCTGGCAACTGTAGAACGCCGAACCCTTTAGGGTCGGGAGTATGTCAGGTCAGTAAATGATTCGCCTTCCTTCTTCTTGAAGTGCACAATACGCCTCTTCCTTTATTGTTAGAGACCTTGTTGGCATAATTAACAATACACGTACATGCATTTAACTTGATATTCCATGCTGCAGGCTACAAAAGGTAGTGTCTTTCAGACAGCATGAGTGTAGATATGATAACTCGTCTCAAAACTAACCAATCGGTAAATAACTGACGAACTCCTGATCTGTCATCATGCCATCCTCTTACAATAAAAAAAATGTTTGATTTTATTCGTATGGCTTTTTGTTCTGCTCTTTTACCATCTTGTCGTATGTTGGGGCGTGGGGCGTAAAGCCGGCGCAGCTAAACGTGTACGTCTCGACTAGCGCAAATCCGGTCTTGCCTCCCGTGGTATAAGCTTCCTCGTTGTCGGTTCTGGTGTTTATCTTGTAGTTGGTAATGGAGCAGTCTGTGTACTCGAGGGTTCGCACAGACTCCCCTGCCTGGTCAAGCTCCACTGTGACGTCAAACTCCCTGTACGGATAGTCATACCCTGAGGCCCTGCCGTTGTACTGGTATGTCTGGTCCACTGCCATGTGCAGGTACGGCGTGTCTCCGACTATTCTGGCAAGGGTGAATTCTGGCGCAATCTGCCTTGTTGTAAAGGCAGAGCCTGCGGCACTTGCGCTAAAGAGGTTGTTTACCGTGTCGTACAGCTGGAACTCGTAGGTGACCGTTGCGTCCCTGAACTCAAAGGTCGCCTTTGGGTTTACCCCTTCTGCAAATACGTAGACGTTGTTGCCAAGGGGCGCTGACTGGGCAGTTGTCTGCTGCGTATGCGAGATGCTAAGCAGCATTGCGATTGAGGCAATTGCTACGGCAGCTACGACAGAAGCGAGTGTTATTTTTTGTGGAATCATTAGCTAGACTCGAAAATAGAACTACTAAAAAATCTTCTTTATTGTTGTCGTAGGATCCGAATCCGATCGTTGCCTATATAGATCACCGAGGCCAACGGAAAAAATGTAATCTATGCAGGCCAGTCGTAAATAACATCCAAATATTTCAAAATCAATGAAGAAGATACTATCTGTACTAGGTGTGATCCTTTTTGCATCGGTGTTTGTGCCGCTTTCGGCAAACGCGCAGGCACCTGAAGTGCCAAGTGGAACGTTCCAGATAAACGGCGCAGGCGCAACGTTTCCCTTTCCACTGATCGACACTTGGAGAGTGGAATACAACAAACTCTATCCAAATGTCAATCTGAACTACCAATCAATTGGTAGTGGTGGGGGTGTCAAACAACACACAGAAAAAACCGTCAACTTTGGCGCATCTGATGCACCGCTCACTCCAAAGGAGCGCGAGCTTGCACCAGGAACTCTGCACATACCGGAAGCAATAGGCTCAATCGTCATTGCATACAATCTGCCCGAGGTTCCAAACAGCGGCCTGAAGCTGACAGGCGAAAACGTAGCTGACATCTACCTCGGCAAGATCAAAAAATGGAACGACCCAAAGATACAGGAAAATAATCCTGACCTAAAGCTGCCTGACAGATCCATACTTGTTACAAGGCGCTCTGACGGATCTGGAACAACATACGTATTCACGGACTATCTATCCAAAGTCAGCAAGGAATGGGATCAAAAAGTGGGCAAAGGTAAAAGCGTGCCTTGGCCGGTGGGCGTCGGCGCAGCAGGAAATGAAGGCGTCGCATGGGCCACAAGAAACACGAAATACGCCATAGGCTACGTGGAGCTGGCATACGCGTTCCAGAATAAAATGACATATGCCTATCTGCAGAATGCTGACAAGACCAAATTCATAGAACCAAGTCTTGAAAGCGTCTTTTCCGCCGTAAGCTCGTTTTCTATAGATCGGCTCCCAAAGGCTGAAGAGGATTGGAGCCAGGTAAGCATAACCAACGCACCAGGAGAGAACTCCTACCCGATAGCAAGCTTTACCTATCTGCTACTGTATGAGAACATCGAACAGTCAGTAAAAAGCATGGAGCAGGCAAAAGCACTTGTCCATCTGGTTCATTGGATGATCACAGACGGTCAAAAGTTCTCAAAACCGCTACTTTATGATCCGTTACCACCAGCAGTCCAAGAACTAGGCAAGCAAGGATTGGCAAGAATAAAGTTCAATGGAGAAACAGTCTGGAATTACAGCCCTGCAAAAAAGACAGAGTCTGCAACTGATACAACTGCCAAAAAAGATACCAAAACCGATGTCAAAAAAGACACCAGCAAAGACGTCAAGAAGGAAACAAAGAAGGAAACAAAATCCAAAGACGCAAAATCCAAATCAGTAAAAGAGAAAAAGGAAACAAAATCCAAAGACGCAAAATCCAAATCAGTAAAAGAGAAAACAAAGACCGGATCTGTCAAAAAGCCAATTCCAAAACCAATCAGCAGCAAGTAATTGTTGCTTTTCCAAATTTTTCATTCACAAATTCCAACATGTATTCACAAAGTTGACTGGGGCTGCATCGACATTGCGTCTACCTAACTCGTAACTGAAAACCTAGAAAATCTAAAGCAGTCAATATGGGCGTCATGACTCACAACATTGCAGCACCTCTTGCACATCCTAAGTAGGATGCCCCTGCATTCTGTGCAGCGCGCATAGTCGATGAGGCTTCCGCCGCACCTTCTACAGCTTTCGTCTGGCATGAATAAGGTGGGATGCAGATACTAAAGATATTGTCCAAAATAGTTTTCTGAGATGTACATACCAAACATATTCTAGGCGCCGTCTGCCAGCGCCTGCTTTGTCAGCTTGTGCTTTCCAGTCACTATGTAGTTTATGGCGTCGCTCATGAAGATAGCATGGTCAGCTATTCTCTCAAGGTAGCGCAGCACCAGTGCTTCAGCAAGGGCGCATTTGGTGTTGTTGGAGTTGATCAGCATTGGAAGCCGCTCCTTGTACAGCCTGTCGACAAACTCCTCGTTTTGCTGAATGGTGATGGCCTTTCTGATGTCGAGCTCCGCAAAATAAGTCACAGAATCTTTGATCATGATCTTTACCTTGTTTGAGGCCTCGACTAGCCAACTCTTGTCGCACTCTGAAATGTCGCCAAACATGTCTCTGACTTGGGTGATATCATAGGCGTACCTGCCGAATCTGGAAAACCCATATGATATCTCAATGGAGGAGCGAATCAGCCTAAAGTCGTCTGCGACTGGCTGGTACCTGAGCAATATCTCAAATGTGAGATCTGCCACCTGGAAGTATTTTTTAGAGATCTCATGAGAGATGTCGCGTACCTCGTTTACCGTGTTCTTTCCATAAATGTACGAGTCTATTGCAAGAGTGAAAGACTGCAGGGAGAGCTGGCCCATCTCCGACATTATTGCAGAAAGCTTTCTGAGTGAGGGGTCAATCAGACGCGTCATCCGAACTGCCCCTGTACGTATTTTGCAGTGAGCTCATTTTTTGGCTGAGTAAAGATCTTTTTTGTCTCATCAAACTCTATGAGTTCTCCCAAATACATAAACGCAGTATAGTCCGACACCCTGACTGCCTGCTGCATGTTGTGCGTTACTATGATTATGGTGAATTCTTTTGCAAGCTCCCTTATAGTCTCCTCGATTTTCTGCGTCGCAATAGGATCCAGCGCGGAGGCAGGCTCATCCATCAAAAGCACCTCTGGCTGAATCGCAAGTGCTCGTGCAATACATATGCGCTGTTGCTGGCCTCCAGAAAGCTCCATTGCAGGCTTTTTGAGCTTGTCTTTGACTTCGTCCCAGATGTATGCCATCCTCAACGAATCCTCCACTATGTCGTCCAGAATCTTTTTGTCCCTGACGCCGTTTAGGAGCAGGCCGGCAGCTACGTTGTCGTAAATTGACATCGTCGGAAAGGGGTTTGGCTTTTGAAACACCATGCCGACTTTGCGCCTGTGGTATATGGGATCAACATCTCTTGAATACAGGTCTTGGTCGTCAAGCAAAATCCTGCCCACCACCCTTGCGTTTTTTGTCATGTCGTGCATCCTGTTGAGGCAGCGCAAAAATGTCGTCTTGCCGCAGCCTGAAGGGCCTATCAGGGAGGTGACTGTGCGATCCTTGAACTTCATGGTGACGTTTTTTATTGCCTGAACGCCGTCGTAGTAGACTGAGACGTTTTCTGCTATCATCTTGTATTTTCTTTCATCGATTGGATTTTCTTCATAGTCCTGCTTGATGTCAAAAACCGCAGTCACTTTCTTTTCACTCCGTAGATTCTAGCAAGGATGCCAGATCTTCTGCCTTTTGTTGCAAAATAGTACCTTACTCCTATGTTGATCGCCAGAATTATCACAATAAGCACCACTGCGGCCCCCCATCCCTGCAGCTGAGCGCTGTCGTATGGCAGCAGGGAAAGCCTCCATATCCTAAGAGGAAGTGCATCCATCGGGGAGTCAAAACCGGCAAAGAACTGACTGCTTCCCAATATGGTCATGATGAGGGGAGCCGTCTCCCCCCCGATCCTTGCCACCGCAAGCAGGATCCCCGTGACCATCCCGCTTTTTGCGGCCGAGACCACTATCTTGCATGTGACAACCCATTTTTTGAGGCCAAGTGCTATGGCTGCCTCCCTGTATGTTACTGGAACCATCTTGAGAGACTCCTCAGTAGTCCTTGCAACTATTGGGAACATGATGAGCGAGAGCGCAAATGCCCCCGCCCACAAAGAAAAGTGCCCAAGTATGAGCACTATGGTCAAGAATGCGAAAATCCCAAGAACTATTGATGGAAACTCCATGAAGACGTCGTTGAAGAAGCGGACGGTTCTTGCCAGCCTGTTGTCCCCAAACTCCGCCAGGTAGATTCCGGACATTAAACCAATTGGAACCCCTATGAGGCTGGACATGCCGATCATGATTATGGTTCCCTGGATGGCAGGGCCTATCCCCCCTTCACCTGAGCCCACTGCCCCAGGCGGCTGAGTCAAAAACTCTACTGACAGCGCAGAGATCCCGTTTTTGAAGACCTCTACGAGGATGCTTCCAAGCGGAACAAGTGCAACGACGACGCATCCTAGTACTATGCCCATTACCATCTTGTCTACAATCAGACGGCCCCTGACATTTTGCTTGAAAAGCGCCCTGTACTCTGCCCTCTTGTGAGTGGATGACATCATGCGTTTATGGCTCCCTCCCTGACTTTGAGCATTCTTGAAACAAGCACGTGCGCTACCACGTTGATGCATATTGCGACAAGGAGCAAAACCAGTCCTATCCCAATCAGCGCAGGAAGGTGAAGCGAGGCAGGGGACGCCTCGATGAACTCGTTTGCAATGATACTAGACATGGTCTGGCCCGCCTGAAAAAGAGACTGCGGAAACGCGCTTGGGCCTGTTGCGTTACCGATCAGCATGGTGACTGCCATGGTCTCCCCAACTGCCCTGCCAAGACCGAGTATTGCAGCCCCGATGAGGCCTGTCTTTGCATAAGGGAATATGGCAAGTCTGAACATCTCCCACTTTGTTGCGCCAAGCATGTATGCGGCCTCTTTTTGCTGCTGCGGCACCGCCATCATTATCTCGCGCGACACTGCGGAAATTGTGGGAATTATCATTATTGCCAAAATTATGCTCGCGCTGAATATGTCGAGGCCAAAGGGCGCACTGGAAAACAACCATACGCTGTTACCCAGTGTGTCGTAAAGTGGATACTCGATCCAGTTAACCAAAAAATCCCTAAAGACAAAAAGCCCCCAAAAGCCGTAGATGATGCTGGGAATAGCAGCAAGGAGGTCCACCACAACGGAGAGCGGGCCTCCCAAGGCTTTTGGAGCCTGGGAAATAAACATGGCGATGCCGATGCTCAATGGAACGCCTATTGCCATTGCAAGACCGGCTGTGACAAGCGTGCCAAGAATGTAGGGTGCCGCACCAAAGGACTCGCGCCCCTCAACTGGATTCCACTCGGAGCCCACAAGAAAGTCAACTCCCTCGACAACCCAGATCATCTTTGATTCAGAGTACAACTCAAAGACCATCAGCCCGATGATTGCCAATACATAGACTCCAGCAACAGTAGCAACTATCTTGAATATCTTGTCTGAGGGAATCCTGCTGGTGCGAAGCTGAATCTGCAACAGATTGTTGCCAGTTTTTTAGCTTATCTAAGATCTCTACATATAGTACCGAGGAACCGTAGCTCTATATTGTTCAATATAGTTTAATGACCAAACCGGTATTTAGCTTGGCAGTACAGATAAGGCGTTGCAGTCTCTGGACACAAAACAAACTCGCCGCATTCAGATAAGCGGCGGCTCCACCTACACCATATCGCTGCCAAAAAAATGGATAGACGAGCTTGGAATCAAAAACGGCGACAACATGACCATCATAAAGAACGCAAACAGGTCGTTTACACTTTTCCAAGGACTCGACTCGATGCAGACCAAGCTGGCAGCAATCACAATCAGCCAAAAAGATTCCGACGAGTCTATTCGACGCAAGGTGATTGCCCTGTACCTCACAGGCTACAAGACGATCAAGATATCATCAAAGGGAGTCAAGTTTACCGCCGAACACTCTAGGTTGATCAAGGATCTGGTGCGTAGATCCATGATTGGAACAGAGATAGTCGAATCTGACTCTGAATCCATTACAATCCAAGTCCTTACGAGGCTGCCTGAACTCACATTTGGCGTGGCGCTAAAGAGAATGCACCTGATGGCTGCAAGCATGCATCGGGAGGCAATAGAGGCGCTCAAAAATTTTGACGCCACGTACGCAGAAGAGGTCATACGAATGGACGACGAAGTGGACAGATTTGGACTATACATGATGCGTACACTGATCATGGCAGTACAGAACGCAAGCATGCTCTATGATGTAGGCCTTGAAAAGCCTTCAGACTGCCTCAACTACCGTACCGTGATATCCAGAATAGAAAGGATCGCAGACCACGCAGCGCTAATAGCAAAAAGGATCAGGTTCCTCAAGGAACCGCTGGAATCCAAGATCCTCAAGGAGATCGAGGCGCTCAGCTCAGACGCTCTGAGCTGCTTTGAGGGGGCAATTCTGGCGCTTGGCAAAAAAGACCACATAATGGCAGAAAAGGTGGCGGCAAACATCACAACCGTCATAGAAAAGGAAAAAGACCTCATGTACGGCATGAAAGAGTCAAAAAACTCGGCTGCCATCAGATTCATACTTGAAGACATCCGCAGGACAGCCGAATATTCAAGCGACATCGTCGAAGTGATTATCAACGAGACGATTCACGACATAATTTCTGAAAAATAAGTGCAGAATTTTGGACAGTGGGAGATCATCAAACATCATGCACCAAATCTGGAAAGGCTCTGATGATCTTTTTTCTCCATTTTGACAGTTCTACCAATTTGTTAATCTATGATTCTGGAACGAGATCAAACAATGAAGAAGATAGCTGTTTTTGTAGCATTTGTGCTTGCATTTGGGATGGCGAACGGCGCTTTTGCCCACAAGTCTCAGGTTGTAGGCAATTATGAGATTGAGGTGGGATGGCAAAATGAGCCGCCACTTGTCGGGCACAAAAACGCAATCACGGTAATGATCACAAATGCTCCAGAGGAATCTACACACGGTGATTCCCATGACGAAGAAATGACACATGAAGATTCACACGAAGAAACCTCACACATGGAACACATGCAGGAGGAACACGAGCAAATACTGGCAGAGCACGAGCAAATGATGCAGGAACACGATGAAGCCATGGGTGGCAACATGGACAAGGCTGACGTAGAGGAAATGCTGCACAGACACATGTCACTTATAGACAAGCATGAAATGATCATGGCAGAGCACGAATCAATGCAGGATCAAATGACTGAGGATCAGTGGGACGAAATGATGTCCGCACATCAGAAAATAAGGCAAGACCACGAGCAAATGATGCAGGATCACGAAAAACTCATCGAAATGTATGGCATTGAGGAAAGCGAACATGAGGATCACGACTCTATGGATCACGACATGGAAGGACACGAAGGTGTCAGCGGCCTTGAGTCATCAATTGAGTCATACGTCACATTGGATGGAAAACAAACCGATCTTGAATTTGTAGAGGATCAGGACATGCCTGGATTATACATTGCAGATTACACGCCGCGCGAGGCCGGCCATCCAGTAGTCCATCTGGTTGTCACAATCAACGACGAGGTCTTTGAAGTCGACTTCCACCCAGAAAAAGTAGAACACATGCTGATATCCCCACTAGCGCAACAAAATGAAGGTATACCACCAAACGAAGTGGAATGCCGCGACGACAAAATTCTCATGTCAAAAACAAGTGATGGTTCTGCCATCTGTGTGACACAAAGCACTGCGGAAAAACTTCTTGCCAGAAACTGGGCAAAATATTTCTAATCCCTATTTTTCTTTATTTCGACCTTATACAAAAAATAACTAGGGTTGAACCAGTGCAGCTTTTTCCCGCATTCTCTGTAAGCACCAGCTTGTTATCTTTGAAGGGACATAGTATGTCACTTCAATGACATCGCCTGGCTGGGCATCGCATTTTTGAACAAGTGGTAGCGTATCGACAAGCGTGGGTGTCCTGATGGCAGAAATGATACACAAGTCAAAATAAAACGTCAGTTTTTCGTTTGTCGTCAATGATGTTTTGAAAAAAGGTCTGGGATAATACAGTCTGGGATAACAAAAAACGCACGCGCATAATACCCAGCGGAAATACATCTGTTTGTGGTCTAAATTACCTAAGAACAGAATCTAATGGGCGCACTGGCAGCGGACCATCTTGGTGTCAAATGTGCAGTCGTGCGGGCCTTCAGAGCGCGCATCTGTAGGTATCTCCTTCATGCATTCAGAGTGTCTGCCTTTTTTGCAAAACCAGCAAATCCTCTCTCCTTCTCCGCCAACCGAACACGAATCCACACCTGACATGGGTGTCAATTTCCTAAAAAACCTTAGAGATAATGGAGCCAGTGCGAGAACCGCTCGTCGCGCCCCATTGCCGCATCCATGAACGCACCCTGCAACTTTTTGGTCATCTGGCCCATTTTGCCGTCTCCAATGATTATGTCGTCTACCTGCGTTACGGATTTGACTTCGGCCGCAGTGCCGGTCATGAAAATCTCGTCTGCTGAAAACAAATCGTCACGGTCCAGGTCGCGCTCGATCAGATTCACCCCTTCTGAGCGTATCAGCTGGATTACGCTGTCTCGAGTTATGCCTTCAAGGATTCCTGATGTTAAAGGAGGGGTGAAGACATCCCCATTTTTTACCACAAAGATGTTCTCGGCGCTTCCCTCTGTGACCTTTCCGTGATAATTCAGCATGATTGCCTCATCATAGCCGTTTTTGAGCGCCTCCATTCTGGCAAGTGCTGCATTTGCATAGTTTGATGCGGCCTTTGCCTGCATTGGCTGCGAGCGAGAATCAATTCGGAGCCAGCTTGAGATCTTGCACTTTGCACCGGTCACTTTGCCTGCCTTTGATTCGCCGATCTTCCACTCCCAGCATGCGATTGCAACATCAACTTTGTTTGGGGTAGGTGTGAGGCCCATGGTGCCGTACCCATAGTATGCGATAGGCCTGATGTAACATTCCTTGAGCGTGCTTGCCTTGACCGTCTTTACTATTGCATCGGTTATCTGTTCTTTTGAAAACTGCATCTTCATAGAGTACATCTTGGCAGATCTGAAGAAGCGGTCTACGTGTTCAGGCAGCCTAAATATCGCGGAGCCCTTGGACGTGTTGTAGCATCTGATCCCCTCAAAGACTGCGGTGGAATAATGTAACGCGTGAGTAAGTACGTGCACCTTTGCGTCCTTAAATGGTACGAGCCTTCCATTCATCCAGATCTTGCCGACTTCCTTCATAGAACGTCTCAAATGCACAGACACTTTAAAAAATTATCTGGTATTGGATAAATATGGTATTATATGATCTAACTCATGGAGCCCACACTTTCGTTTCTTGCACTGGCGCTGCTGGTTGGAGGCCTTGTGGGCCAGGGCTTTGAGATGAGAAGGATTCGTGCATCGATTAGGGTAGATGAGCAGCTCAGCTCAAAGAACGTGTTTGCGGACAGGAGAAACATCAAGTGGTATGCCATCATTGCGGCTGGGATTGTGCTGTGGTATGCTGCAAATATATGGTTATGAAAAAATTTCGTAATAACAACTACGCTGCTAAAATCATTAATGAGAATTGAACTCTAATTCAAAAAAAGCAAATCCAACTATTATCTAAAATGTTGATGACAATTGATAATAGGTAGTTTATTTCGTAAGTGGTATGCGACCAGATACTATACCAAATAAACTTGAAGACAAGATAAATTACAAAATAGTTTTTCTCATAATCGCGTCAGCAGCATCCTTTCAAATTTTTATATATTTTTTAGACAAAGTTCAACAAGATCTAATTATCTCTACCGTTTCTATCATAAATCCTCTTATTGCTTCTATATCTGGGTTTACAATAGCACACAGGTATAAATCCTCAAAAACATTCGGTAACGCATATCTAGCATTAGGTTGTGGATATCTATCTGCAACATTTGGCGAAGTTCTGTATTTTGTATTTGTACTCTTAGAAATAGAAACATTTCCTTCACTTATAGATGTCTTCTTTTTTGTAATGTATCCATTCATTTTAATTCATCTTATAGTTTGTATAAGATTCTTCAAACCTAAGATGACATTATTTGAATTAATATGGATAATTTTAATTCCAATCGTAATAACTACTATCTACATCACTTCATCATATGAAAAAGTTGAAGAAATTGATTTAGGATTCTATTTCGGAATTGTATATGCTGTTGAACCTGCAATAGTGTTGCCTTTAGCAATTTTAGGCGCAAAAGTTTTCAGAGGTGGAATTATTGGAACCTCGTGGATTATTTTGGTATTGGCCATTATCACATTAACCATTGGTGATGTTTGGTATTCGTATCTAGAAGTCTTTAATATGTATGATCTCACGCATCCGGTCAACATATTTTGGTATGCTGGTTATTGGCTAATCGTATATGCGCTTTATAAACACAAAAAAAGCATATGATTAATCACGCGTTACAACTCTTTTGTCTTGTACATATTCAGAGATTCATATCTGAGGTGCTTAATGTGTTGTTTGATGGAATTCGAAATATGATTTTCCTCTTGAGATTCATTTGACGATATATATTACCAAGAAGGAAATCCAAAGCATTTTCCATTAAATTAATTTTGGAATATGTTCAAAATTAATGGGATTTATGCCCAATTATTTATCTAATCCACTTCCTGCAATTCTTAGATCCGCAATTACATTTCATCAACTTCATGTTTTTAATAAGCTTACTTGTGGTGGTTAATTCATAATCAAAAGTAATTTCTTCACCTGCATTTATGTCTCTGATAGCTCTCCATACAGTTCTAGAATTTTGTAATACATTTGGACTACATGAATGATTCATAAACGAATCATCTTCAAGCGATAAAATAATATCCCTGCCCCATACCCAAGCGTATTCATAAAAATATGATCGTAACGGTTCTGGTAATTTTGAGTATTGTTTCAGATTAATAATTATTTCACTATCTTTGGTTTGTTTCCAAATAATTTCATCTTTTACGATCTTTTGTTTTGCAAATAATCCAAATCCATTCCATCTTGTTTTTTTTTAATAATTTTGTTATTGAGCAAACCTTAACCTACAGAATACTTCAATTAATTAATATTTTACGATGTTAATAGCTCACTCAAATTATCTAACAATGAAAAATCTAAAATCTTAATGTTATTTCATGTTTATCAGTATTAGAAATTATTATGTCACGTGTTTTAGTCAGTTTTCTAATTTTCTCTAAATTCGGCATTTTATCATCAAGAAGATTTGGAATGACATACTCTATATTTCTACCATCAAACTTCTTCTGAACGGTAGAAAATTCACTTAGAACATCTAAGAATTCTCTGACATTATTGTCATATTTGCCCATTCTATTTTTTCGGTAACAATATATTTATCCTTTATAGTTTTTCCAAATTTGAAAATAATCTTATAAATTAGTAGTATGTTTGGATGATAATGCTAATGAATGCATTTGATCGCTTAATCATCGCTTCCAAATTTTTCAACAATGGAAAACAATCATTAAAAAATAAGAAAAACCTTAATTCTATAATACAAAAAAAATTTGAAACACAAAAAAACCCGACCATTCTTATGAAGAATCTTCACAACACATATTCATGTTCTAATCATGAAGAAGTTGTGGATATAGTACTTAAGGACGAATCAATTTTAGACCTAATTTCAAATTGTTTAGATTCTGAAAGTAGAAGAATTCTTTCAATGTTAGATACTCCACAAACACCTTTAGCTCTATTTAATAAATTAAAAATTCCTACAACGTCACTTTATAGAAAAATTAATCGGCTTCAAGAAGATGGCTTAATTACACATGCAGGTGCACAGAAAATAAATAAATCAAAATCTACGTTGTATGTAAAAACATTTGATAATATTACTATGCAATTTGGAAAAACGGATTCTTTAATTTTAACTATGAAACGTTCTGTTTTAGAAAATAGCATCGCTTATTCAACCATGTTAAAATAAGAATGGCCGAAATAGATTCATTACTCGCTAAATTCATTGAACAACAAATTATGATTCAATTTGGCAACGATTTAAATCAAACAATAAAAAATAGAATTTTCGAACGGTATGGTGTCAATCTAACCGATGCGTTAAGACAATATGAACCATTTGATAAAATATTACGTGAATTTTTTGGAAAAGCAGCAGACGGTATGATTCGACAATTATTTGAAAAAATTTGTTTTGTTAAAAAAACTAAACAAACACTCTCACTCGAAATTAGAGATAAAATCTTTGCAAATCTACTTCTAGAATCATATGGCCATAAAGATAAAAAAGCAATATTATTAGCTGTCTCTTCATCAGCACTATCGATATCAAAAATTCTAAAACAAGCGAGAATTTCTTCACAAACAACGGGATATCGATTGATAAACGATCTCATAAAAGATGGTCTATTAGTTGAAAGTGGTTTCGATTTAACTACTGATGGTAAAAAAACTCATGCATATATTTCACCGATCAAAAAAATAAACATAATCTTAGGTGATAAAAATATTATGTGTGTTACAATAGAATTTTCAGACGAACTTATTGCAAAAAGCGGCATTCTGAATACGGTCATTACGAATGGATAATTCAATAACCACTTTAAACAACGTTTGTCATGTTCGAAAACTTTTTCCCAATCACAAAGGCGCCAGATTTCCCAGAAGGATTTGACTGGATAAATACAGACCAGCCGCTGAGCCTCTCAAAGCTAAAAGGACACATAACAGTGCTTGATTTTTGGACTTATTGCTGCATAAACTGCATGCATACACTGCCAATCTTAGCCCAACTTGAAAAAAAATACGAACAAAAACCAGTAATCTTCATAGGAGTACACTCTGCCAAATTCACAACGGAGCAGGAGACAAAAAACATAGAATCAGCAGTAAACAGGTACGAGATAACCCACCCAGTCATAGTGGACAAAAAGATGCGGATCTGGTCAAGCTTTGGAGTAAATGCATGGCCTACCATAGTGATAATTGACCCAAACGGCACCATGGTGTACAAGCAGTCAGGCGAAGGACAAAGGGAGGCTATCGAGGACGTAATAGACGTTCTCCTGCAAAGACATGCAGAAAAGGGCACCTTGGCAAAAGAACCGCTAAAACTACACATAACAAAGCCAAAACACACCAATACACTGTCATTTCCAGGCAAGCTTGCCATGTCAGAGGATGGCATACTCGCAGTAAGCGATTCTAACCATAACAGAATCATAATAGCAGACACCGCAGGCAAGATACAGCATATCGTTGGCAGCAGTCAGGCAGGTCTTGCAGATGGCAGCTTTGAATCATGTAGATTCTTTAGGCCTCAGGGCGTGGCATGGATGGGCAAATCTCTCTACGTTGCAGACACGGAAAACCACGCAATACGACAAATCGATTTTGAGAAAAAAAGCGTCAGCACTGTGGCCGGAACGGGAAAACAGGGTCCATGGTTTTCAGAAGGAGGAAGGGGAACCGCAACCTCACTAAGCTCGCCCTGGGATGTTGCCTGCGCCAACAATCTGGTATACATAGCGATGGCAGGGAATCATCAGATCTGGGTGTACGACACACAGACAAGAACAGTCGTCCCGTTTGCCGGCTCTGGCCACGAAAACATAATCGACGGCCCTGCAAGGCAGGCACAGCTTGCCCAGCCAAGCGGTCTGTCGATCTCTGAAAATGCGTTGTATTTTGCAGACAGCGAGACCTCGTCGATAAGAAAACTCGATTTATTGGAAAAACAGGTAACAACAATTGTGGGGCACGGCCTTTTCGAGTTTGGCCACAAAGACGGAACCACTGACGAAGCTTTGTTCCAGCATCCATTGGGACTGTGCGCAACCAAAGACGCGATATTTGTGGCAGACACCTACAATTCGGCAATACGTGTGATCAACCAGAAAGCCAACACAGTATACACATTAATTGGCAAGGAAAACGAGACTGCCTGCTTGCCAAACAATCCGCACTGTGACATACTTGGACTCTACGAGCCGGCCGACGTAAAATTCTACAACGACAAGCTGTACATTGCTGATACCAACAACCACCTGATTCGGGTCTTTGATCTCAAGGCAAACAGCTTGCAGACGCTGGATCTGAAATGAACCTCAGACTATATAGTGGACTATAGAATATGTAGAACATGCTTTAATTACATACAAAACTGAGCAAGCTCATGGGACAGTGGCTTTCCTGGGTCAAGTCAAACGACAAAGAAATCCTCACAATTTTGGAGAATCTGGCAATAAAGGCAAAAGAGACAGCAGAAGAGCTTGTACAGCTTTTTTCAAACATGCAAAACTCGGCAGACCATCACACAAAGATAAAAAAGCTAGAGCGACAAGCAGACGAGCTGACCCGCTCAATTTTTGCAGAACTAAACAAGACCTTCATCACGCCTCTGGATAGAGAGGACATACAGCGAATTGCGGCAAAGACAGACGACGTAATAGACTACATGGAGGGCATAGCAGGCAGGATCAAAAGTTACCACGTGTCTTCTGCCCCGCCCTACATGCTGGAGATAACAAAGGAGCTTTTAGTGGCAATAAAGGAAGTCGAGTATCTCATATCCAAGCTGAAAAACGTCAAAGTCGACAAGTCACTAGTCGAGCACTGCCGCAAGATAAGCGACATCGAGCACCGAATAGACGACCTGTACCGAGACGCAGTGGGGGAGCTCTTTGAAACAAACGACGCAGTAAACATAATCAAACTTAAAGACATCTACGAAGCAATCGAGGCCGCATCAGACAGGTGCCTTGATGTAGCGGACGTAATCGAAGACATCGTTCTAAAGTACACATAAGACATGTACGAGCTGGCAATAGGGGCAATAGCAGCGGCACTGGTGTTTGATTTTGTCAACGGCTGGAACGACGCGGCAAACTCGGTTGCAACAGTGATCGGCACGCGCGTGCTAAAACCAATTCACGCCGTCTTGATGTCTGCTGCGGCAAACTTTGTCGGCCCTTTCGTTTTTGGGGTGGCAGTGGCAACCACAATAGCAAAGGGGATCCTCAACCCCGAGGATGTCACCATATACATGATAATTGGGGGCCTTGTGGGAGCAATCTCCTGGGCCTCGATTTGCACGTACCTTGGGCTACCAATCTCGGTGAGCCACTCTCTCATTGGTGGCCTGATTGGTACGGGACTTGCCGCAGTAGGGTATGAAAGGCTGCTCTTTGATGGGCTCTACAAGGTGCTGATAGGAATAATTGTCTCACCAGTTGGCGGAATCGCAATGGGCATTGCATTTACCACCATAATAATTACAGTGTTTGCAAAGAAACGGCCTGGTCCCGTCAACAAGACTTTTGGGAAGCTGCAGATCATATCATCAACCTGGTTTGCTATAACCCACGGCGCAAACGACGGCCAAAAAACGATGGGGATAATCGTGCTTGTCTTGATGTCGGAGGGAATACTGACAAGCTTTGAGGTGCCCATATGGGTGATTCTTGCCGCAGCGTCTGCTATTGCGCTTGGCACATTCATTGGAGGATTCAAGGTAATCAAGACGCTTGGCATCAAGATTGCAAGGCTTAGGCCATACCAGGGGTTTGCGGCAGAGACAGGAGGAGGTATAGTCCTGGCAACCTTTGCGTCGCTTGGCATTCCGGCAAGCACCACCCACGCAATAACCGGCTCAATCATGGGGGCCGGGGCTACAAAAAGAAAGCACGCGGTTCGATGGAAGGTCGGCAGGCAAATCGTATATGCTTGGCTTATTACAATTCCTGGCAGCGCGGCGATTGCATTTGGCGCAACGCACCTGATCAACTGGCTGGTAGGCGCATAAATCAAATTTTCCAAGCATGTGGTGTTCATCAAATAAACAGCTATACATAAAACAAAACGAATGGGTTGTTATCTGTGGCCGAAAAAAAACCCGACTTTGACATGGCGCTGACGCACTTGCGAAACAACCAGAACATGGCAGCCTACAACATGTTCACAAGCATAGCGTCGCAGATAAAAAAGTCGGATCCGCTCAAGGCGGCCCTGTCCCTTATTTTGGCAACAGAATGCAAAAGCCGCCAAAACAAGGATTCCACAGAAGAGGCAGTGGAGGCAGGAAAGCTCTTTTTCGCATACGCCAAGACAAAAAAGGATTATTCCGGAAAATCCGCGTTTTTGTGCGCAGCAAAATGCTTTCTCAAGGCGGGAAGATACGACGCCGCAAAGGATGCATTTGAAAAGTCAAAGGGATTCAAGCTCCAAGAGTCGGCTGCCACAAGACCAGTAATAATAGTGGACGACAGCAAGGCAATAGTGCTCAAAATCAAAAGCCACCTGAGCAATCTGGGGTACACAAACACAGAATCGTTTTACAACGGCGAGGATGCCCTGGCAGGATGCAAAAAACTCCTAAAGCAAAACCCCATAATTCTGCTCGACATGGGGCTGCCTGACACAAGCGGCGATGTGGTGGCATCAAAGATTCTGGAGCTAAAGCCGGACACTCAGATAATTCTGATTACGGCAGACGAAAAGACGACAAAGCGAGTCAGGGACACCATAAGCTCAGGCGCACTTGCATTCATCCAAAAACCGTTTACAATCAAGGATCTCAAGGACGCCCTTGCCACTGCCGAATCGGAATACTCGCTCTCAAAGAAGCAGTAGCGACATGTTCACAATGTTTACGTTTTTAAAGTCGAATTTGGTGATCCGATAATCTATGATGTCGTCTGAGAACCTTTCGATGAGTCTTGCCGCAGGATTTTTGAAGCCGCGCTCCACTCTGAGTACGACAAGCATGTTCCACTCGCCCTCCATGTCGGCAACAAGCAAATAATACGGCAAAGACACCACATGTTCGCGAATTGACTCTTTTAGTGTCTCAAGGGACTTTGTCACCTTGAACTTTAAAAACAATGCCTCGTGCTCGTTTGTCTCGGCAACATCTGAGAGGACCGCCTTGTAGCCTTTGATGATGCCGCTTTTCTCCAGCCTTTCTATTCTTTTTCGGATGGTTCTGTCTGAGACGTCGTGGCCGAGCTTTCTGAGCTCGACGGCAATGTCCTTTGAGGGGGTGCGGGCATTTACGTTTAGGATCTCAATTATCTTCTGGTCTACTTTGTCAAGGTTCGACCACGCCTCGCCGCTCATCACATTGTGAAAAAAACAAGTATCTATTGAATATTTTGTACATTGGTTCGCAGTACGTGATTTGGGCCGCTTTTGTCGTGCGGCTGGAACAACGTGCCACAATTATCTGGTTTGGTCTAGGTTTTTTTGAAGGGACGATAACCATAATGCCACAGCAGGCCAAACATGAGGATCAAGGAGAGTACACTCATGAACACAAGCAGCGTCGGATTGGAAAGATACGAAAAATGAGCAGTCGTCTCAAAGATCGCTTTTTGCAAATGATCAAAGCCGGTGACTGAGACTCCGATTAGGACTCCATTATTGCTTCTGATTTTTCTTAGGGCCAGCAACGGCAAACTCGCACACATTCCAAAAACGCCGCCCATGGCCCAGTATAACTCAATTGGCTTGGGCGAATCTGAGCATCGGACATTGAAAGCCATGTTATCCACATAGAATGTATAGTCAAACCCGTTTCCTGCACAGACTAGTATGTGACCTATCTCATGGAACAATCCGCTGGGAATGAACAAGGCGGCAATGGTGAGAATGGCAAACCAGAGGATCCTGTCCTCGTTCCATGCTTGCCGCAGGCTCCGCCTTCTCACACAAACAGTATCTCGTTTTGAAATAAATACATGAGTAGAATCAGATGCTTTTTCGTAGGTTCTAGGTTTGATGGAGTCTTCTTAAGAGTATTCCTGCATCCTGTCTGAGAGAAGAGCTAAGCAGATGTCCCAGGGGCTGACGACCTGGTCTCTGAACACCACGTATGGGTGCTCCATACCAAACATTATGCTTGCCAGCTCGTTTACCATGATGTCTTTTGTGATGACCTTGGCGTATTCGAGGCCGAATCCCACCACCGGTAGATTCACAAAGTCTGTGGTGTTGCGCAGATAGTTCAGATCGGTTGCGATCCTCTCTATGATTATTCTGTCGCTGATGAACTGATTGGTGTTCTCTAGGAGAAGCTTGCGGGTACGATTTTTGATCATAGCATTCATGACTTCGTTGACTGTAGAGTCCACCTTGAATGTGACGATCTTCTTTTTTGGAAGCTCCGACATCCTCATGTCTGTCATCGACGTCTTGCCTACTTCGAGCAGCTTGCGGGCAGAGATGACTGAAAATCCGCCAATTGCGTTTGGTATCATTGAAAAGGCCCTTCCTGTTTTTTCCCATTCCTGTATTGTGTCTCTGAGCGTGGTGGTTCCGGCAACCCTGGTGATTGTTGGGGACATCATCTTTTCGACTCTGTCTTCAAAGAGGGCCCTTGAGGGGTTCGCAAGCAGGTGCTCTATTATCTCTCTTCCACCGACTATTCCAATTGGCTCGTTTTTATCGCCGGTCACTACAAGCGAGTCTGCCATGGACTCTAGATACGGCACGAGCAGGCCAACCGCCTCCTCGATCTTTGCTTGCTTTTGAATGCTGACGCATGGAGTAGAC
The DNA here is from genome assembly GCA_035575435.1 of Candidatus Nitrosotenuis sp. Classification (GTDB taxonomy): domain Archaea; phylum Thermoproteota; class Nitrososphaeria; order Nitrososphaerales; family Nitrosopumilaceae; genus Nitrosotenuis. The sequence continues at coordinate 170,148 of DATLXX010000013.1, read as the reverse complement.
AACAGAGAAACAGGTAAGAGATCCCTTAGCGGACGGTCTGCGATCATATCTTCAAATATGTATGATCGTGTTTTAAGGGAGCGGTCTGATTATCAGTCCTGAAAATGGCGTGTTTGGAACGTCTCATGGAAAAGATATTTTTCTTTGTAAGAACAAGATAAGACAGAGCGATGAAGACGAGTTAGAGAAATGAATACGTGATTGGATTCAGTGAATCTGAGCTCACCATCTTGGTTATTGCTGATACAAAACCTGACAAAATTTGGACAAATTGTTAAGGCAGTGTAGGTTCATCCGGATGTTCTGTGAATGGCAGGCAAAATCGAGTGCTGCCTGAGATGTCATCGGGATAAGCTGACATACTCCCAACCCTAAAGGGTTCGGGGTTCTGCTTTTGCTGATTTTCCGTATCATATGTCACCATCAAGCGGGTTTTTGCAGAACCAACACAGTCGAGTTCCACGGTTGCAATCGTCTGCTGCATTGCCGTATGGGGGGTATCAGTGCTCCCCTTGCACAAATCTCTTTCTTTGTGCAATTGGAATATGCCATGTGGCCTACTACCAAACGACGAGGTATTTGTGCCGACATTTCCGACCAAGACTTGCTTGGATTTATTGGAATGACCCAGCCGATGTACAAACGATCCCCAGAAGACCGTTTCCGGTGCGACGCTGGCGATCTCCATACTGGGTTCCATGTGTTTGGATTAGATACAGATTGTTGTATAGTTTTTGGTGTGTGGAATATTGATTTGTGGTGTGCTCGCTTTCATTCCTGTCCTAAAAGGCTATGCTTTCCCGCTCGCTTTTGTAAACACGGATGACGACACTCAGCCCAGCCAGAGTCTTCTTGACTTGAATTTTATTAAGCGTGTCATCACGCCTGCTGATTTAATTTAATGCATTAGAGATCGGACCGTTGGGAGCCAGGAGCAGCGACTGCGAATCTAATTAGGATAAGGTCGCTACAATGGTGTATGAGGGCAATCTATGTCAAATACAGATCCTTTAGACTGGATGGATAGTAGCAGAAGGTCTGATGGTTCTTGCGTTAAAAGACGCCACCGCTAGGTTAGACCAGAACAGGCCACATAGCGAAAGCCACGGTGCACTATGAATGATGCTCATCCAGCAAATGATATTAGATGGACTGGTGTAGTCGACATGGGAGAATCAAGGACACCTTTGGGATAGAGCCGCTTGCAATGAGGGGAGGAAATCACAGTATGTACTGATGTGCGTGTTTGTGTACCAGGTTTCCATATACTATAACTGTATGATGGGAAACAGGAATCCAAAATGTGTCAAGCACATGCTTGGTAACTAGTCATTATTTTTGGAAATGATTATGCCTAAGGCTCATATATTTACATCTGTTCAATATACTTACAATTTTTTTATGTATAAAAAATAAAAAAGAGAAGTGGTTAATACCACGATCTATTTGCAGCCATTATGTCATCAGCAGATGGTTTCCAGTTTTTGATTCGCAGAGAAAGGTCATTGCAGGATACCCCTGATGCCTCCATGATATCATACCAGCCCGTATTACATTGGTGGTCATAATCATAGATGTGAGTAATTTCATGCATCACCAATAGATCACCAGGCGAAAAGTTGTCTGACACTGTCACATCTGGTTTGCTATGACTTGTTGGAGTGGTGTTTGTTGCACATCCTTGTTCTGTGAAGGATTGGCCGGATACGGCAAATACAAAGTCAGCACTTGCCGGAGCACTTCCAGGCCAACCTATGTCTGCTATCATGTCGTTAGCTAATGTGTTGCAAGATGCTCCTGCTGGGGAATTCCAGGATGTTCCGCTATTTCCAATAATGCTGAATTGAATTCCGTGTTCTTCCTTAAACCATGGTTCTGCGCTTTTGAGTTTGTTAGTTGCTGCAGTTACCCAACCACTAGGATTTGCATTTCGATATTCTTCGTCTGCTGCAAGATAAACATTTACAGTAATTACACTTCTTGCTGGCAGATTGAAATTTTGGTTTGTGGAACCTCCCGCTACGTTGGTTAACCTATTGTGACCATAGCTCGTCTTCATTGCATCTACGGTATACTGGTTAGTGGTGCTAACTGGTACAGAGTATGCTCCTGCTGGAGTACCAGAACTACCTCTAGCAAAGTTGTATTCTCCTACACGCTCAGCAGTTATTTTTGGATCTGGCAATCCATTATTGGAAGTATCCCTTACGGTTCCCAGAATGGAAATTGCATATGCTGGAACGATGATGGATACTACAACTGAGGTTATGATTAAACCAAGGAAAACATTCTTGTTCTGCTCATAGAATTTTTTCATATCTATGGTTCCTCATGATAATCAATGTGGTAGTATTTCGTAGAGCCGTCTTCGAATGTCACTTCATAATAAGCCATGTTATTTTTCATTTGGTTGAAATGGCCAAAAAACTGTGCTTTGGCTTGATCGGGGAGATCAACATATCTTCCCTGCTTATTCATCATGTTTTGCAACCAGGGAGCTGATTTTAGTTCGATCTTGTTGTATTGGTCAGGTTTGGCAAACATTTCAGTTACAATGAGTTGTGGCTTACCAGTAGATGGTTGATTATCAAGAGGTGTAAATTTCCATTCTTCAAGAATTCGGGGTTGTTCTATTGGAGAAGGTCCCTCTTGAACTATTCCAATGGTGTCTTGTATAGTTTTTTCATCAACTGCAGTTGCTGGAGATGTTGCTGCAACCACCGAAATAGAAATTGCTGACACTGCTACCAGTGTTGCGATTATCCAAAGGTGGTTTTGGTATTTGGTTAGATTTTTCGTCATTGCCCAAACTCATTAAAAACAATACTTGGGCATTTATCCAAACGAATGATGTGGTTTGGATAATATGTTAAATATGTTGAGATTTGAGCAGAATTATCAAGAAATAATGTTTTACAATTAGATGAGGGTTAGGCATAATTCTTTATTGTGTAGGGTACTGATCCTGCTAATGGTCTGATTCGATACGACAAGAGTGTGTTTTGCCGATATCTCTTTGCCGTTCTGTGTAGACACGCTTTTACAGTAAGATCAAAGAGGTTTACTGCTTCAAAACTCAGTGATTTGAAAGTACAGAGGATGCGGAAACACTGAACAGAGACCAGCAAGAAGCCTCGGCGTGATTACAGTTCACTACCTTGATTTTTTATCAAGCCAACAGTGGTTTTGAATAGCTAAAGTAAATTACTAATCGATATGAGTTAGCACCATTTTGTATAATAAATTCATGTTGATTCCCCGATATCTCTTCCATAAAAGTACTTTTTTTGAAGTATGATAGCAGATTATGTCCTTCTGTGTTTGTAAGCATCACAGAATTTTCTATTGATATGTTTGGAGATTTTGCATGTGAAGAATCTGCCATATCGATAGCTTGTTTTAGTTTGGGATTTCTCATGATGATGTTTTCATCCAAGTTCATTACGTTCGATCTTTCTGTGCTTGAGTCTATACGCTCTATAACTAACCACGCTGGTGTATTTAAAAAGTAGAGAAATACGGAAGCGGTAATGATTATTGGTATGATTATAGCAAGATATTTTATTTTTCCAATCTTCGTTTTTTTGGAGTTTGTTGAAGTCATGTAATCATTTCCTTTGAACCACTAATAGATTTTGATTCAATATTGGTTTAACAAAAATGATCATTAATAACTCCCTCATACGCATCAAAAAATAAGAAGGTTTAGAGGTGTGCGGTTCCCTCATTTCTTATCGTCGCTTCGTTGTTCAGATTAGCGCCTTGCGATCCATCAGAGAAGATATCCATCATCAGGCCGCCTTGAATTTGATTATATTATCTTGTTTTGATCTTGGAGGCCATGTATCTTTAGAGATTTCATTTACAAATTTTTGGTTGTTCTAGATATCTTCATCTGGAATTATTGGTTTGATATCCATTATTTTGCCTTTTAGAGTTGTATTTTGATAATTTTTCAAGGTCTTCAATAGTGTGGAGAACAGGAATTGCATACACATGTATGACGGAAACAAGTAAAACAATAACGAAGAAAACTACGAAATATTTCACGGTTCGATCCAATTTTGTTGGTTTTTTGAAGCATTTAAGACATCTACAGATCCTTCTTTAGTCTAAACTCTATTAACAAAGACGCCATTTTATTGTCACATATAAAAAATAGGAAATTATGGAATTATTCCAATTTTGGCAATTCTCGCATTCTGAATTTTCGATATAAATGCCTCTTCATTAATACCGTCAGGATGCTCTATGCCAAACGCATTTCCATTTGCTAGTCTGTACTTTCCTAATTCCAATCCTGCAACATAGTAATTATCTCCCCATACCGTATGTGGTGCTTTGTCGGCTACAAACACTAGAACATCTTCACCTATGGTGAATTCTGGGGTATGTTCCGCCTGCACAACAGTGTTTCCTATTTGACCACCCATTATTCTAACGGAGATTTGTTTGTCTTGGAATTGATTTGTAAGATCTCTTTGCACTCCAATTACTACATCGCTATAGATAGGACTTGTTTTCGACGCTTCTTCACTCACTTTATCGGTTGGTGTGATGCTAATCACTTTGCCAATGACAACATATTTTGCACCTTTTGATAGATCATCCACCGTGAATGGTGGCAATTCCCCATCTACTTCAACGTAAGTGATGTCAGAGCCCGATTGTAGACCATTGAGTGACATCACTACTGCCACAATACCTGCAACGGTTACGGCTGCGATTGAAGCTATTTTTTTGTTTTGCATTTTATTTTCACCCATACACTGATGTTAACGCCGTGCTATCATGTGCTTTTACCGTAGTTGATTGACAAGTATAAGCATTCCACATGATAGTGCTACTCGGTGTAAACGGGCTGAATTGATCCACAAATCGTAACCAGTGACCGAATTCGTGTGTTGAAGTTCGTTTCAGAAAGAATGGTTGATCTGTAGTGCATACGACGCTACTCCAAGTATAGTCTCGGTTGAAGGATGTGTCCATGTCCGTTATGATTCCATTTGAAACGACCCTAGTTGTTTGCCCAGTAGGTCCCATAGGACCAAGAGCTGCACTGTTGACGTTGTGTCCAGGGGTTGTCGTTTTAGTAAAGCTGAAAATGGACGGTTCATCGTTCCAATCGTTTCTTGCGTTATCTAATACAAATGAAACTACTCCAAAGTTATTTGTACTACCATCTATGTTAAGTAGGTTTAAGCTTGCTTGGTCATAGTACACAGTAGTGCTAGTTCCTTGCCAACGTTCTCCTGAATACAATGGGTGATCTGCAAAGGCATATGTCATTCCAACGCTAAAGAGGATTAGCGTTGTAGCCATGAGGTAATTAGGAATGTTTTCGTATGTATTCAATGTCATTGCCTAAACTCATTAAGAACAATACTTTGGCATTTATCCGAACAACAAATCTCGTTTGGATAAAATCTTAAATATTAAAAACCGCATACGATAATTTTTACGCCAAAGATAAATAGTAAAAACTTCGCACTTTCTCATGGGTCCTTTGAAGCTTAATGTGACCTTGATTGGAGGGGCTATTTTTTCAGCTTTTGTCTCAATTCTTGCCTTTTACAAAATTATTGAATCTACCCAAAGACTTGGCTTTGAGGGAGGAGTTTTTCTTTCACAACCACTAGGCTCAATTTATGATATTTCGCCTTACTTGGCCCCAATTTGTTGGGGGATAATCATCGGAACTCTTGTATGGAAAGGTAAGATTCGTTCCTCATGGCAATCATCTGGATATGACTATGAAACCTTTAAGATGATTACAAAAATGAAGGGAAGCCCAATGAGAATAAAATTACTCACTACCTTGGATCTCCCAAAAAACAGGTCACAACTTGCTCAAGAGCTTAATGTAGATTGGAAAGCAATTGACAATCACATGAGAGTATTGAAAAACAACAACTTTGTAGACGAAATGGCTACTGTTGGGACTTCTACCTATTATATTATAACGGAGAAAGGAAAGAATCTACTAAAATTACTAAAAGAAAATGGTAATCTTTCCAATTAATTTTATTTTAGGTCGAGTCTGTCAAAACCAAACAAGCTAGCCAAAGACGATGCAGTGCTCACATTCACAACTTGGAATCTGATTTGATTTTGCAAGGCATTTTGCGTGCTGGCCTGCCTGGCACTGCACGCATATCTGATCCAGGTTGTCAATGCTCGAGTATTTTTTTGACTGATCAAAGCCAAAGCCGCCGTCACGTGGTCCAACCATGAAATAGATCATCTTGTTCATGTATTTTTGTGTGACGGACAAAAAATGGGGAGGTCTATCTCTGAAGAATCGACCTTAACATCCACGCAGTTTTTTCATGCTTTTCCATGAGCTGTGTCAAAAAATCCTCGGTTCCCACGTCGTCTACGTCGTCGCACAACTCGATATCGTTTCTGAGGGTGCGGATTACAGCCTCGTGATCTGCCAGCAGGTTCTGTATCATGGCTTTGGCGCTTGGGTATCTGCCTGGGTGCTCTTTGAGCCTTGCCGACTTGACAAACTCGCTCAGAGTTGCCGGCGTCTTTGCGCCAAGGGAGCGTATTCTCTCTGCCACGTCATCTATGTCCTCTCCTAGGGCCTCGTACTGATCTGCAAAGAGCTTGTGGTATTCGCTAAAGTCCTCACCTGTCACGTTCCAGTGATAGTTTCGTGTTTTTGTGTACAAGACGTACTGGTCTGCAAGTATTCTGCCTAGTGCATTTACCACCTTTTGGCGCACGCCTGAGGACAAGCCTATGTTTATGTTGTCCATGACTCTGGAGTTGCATTCTATTATAACAATTTTTGCGACATTCTGTTAGCTTGGAATGGCCTTGTCGATAAGAGGCAATACTAATTTTTACTTGATGTGATAGTAACATAATTATGGGCAAATTCTCAAGAGTGGAGCCATCCTACATCTCAAAGGACGGCTGTCGGCTCATCTGGAGCGGAGTCGACGAAGACGACCAGGACGTAGTGGTGCTAAACAAGGATGAACTCGACTCGCTCTCAGAGCTACTCTCAAAGGACTCAACTGGCAAAGTAGAGCTTGAGGACGAGTACAGCACCATTCTGGTAAACACGGACACAACCCAGTTCTACCTAAAGGAGAACAAAGTGCTTGAGGCAAAGACGTCCACGCTTGCAAAAAAGATCCTAGAATTCAAAAAGATACCGCACGAGCCAAAGCCAATCAAAATCTACCCAAAGGAGTTCCTGCCGTCCATCCAGATACAAAAAGACGACGAGTCAGAGCTCAGCTCGGTGCTCACCCCAAAAAGCAAGGCAAAGATCTCAGAAAGCGACCTCTTCAGGGTCATGGCGACTCGACGCTCGACTAGAAACTTTGACACGGCAAAAATGGTGGAGCAGTGGAAGGTAGACAAGATTCTTGCAGCAGCAGACACGGCGCCTACTGCCGGCAACTTTCAGGGCTTTGAGGTGTTCTACATAAAGGACAAAGAAGTCAAAAAAAGGCTGGTCGAAGCGGCAAACAACCAACCGTATGTGAATGCACCTGTGGTTCTCGTCTTTTGCATGAATCCAGAGCGAGTCAAGATGGACTTTGCACCGGAGACGCTGGCAAAATTCTCACTGCAGGACGCGACCTTGGCTGCGGCTTACTCCCAGCTGGCAGCGCATGCACTTGGACTGAGCTCTATTTGGATCGGAATGATCAACGAGGAAAAAGTAATGCAAATCATAGATACCAAACTGAGGCCGTCGTCGATTCTGTGCGCCGGATACCCACAAAAGAAGCGCCCGCCAAAATCAAGGCGAAAGCTAAAGGATCTAATCCACGTGGTGTGAGCGGCTCTTCTTTCTTTCTCTTGAGCGCCGCTGCATCCTTTTTAGGCCTTCTGCAAACCTCTTCTTTTCGTCCTCTGTCTTTAGGATCATGGGAGGAACTGGTGTGGGCCTGCCGTTTTCGTCCAGCGCAACGGAAGTGACAAAGGCTGTCCCAGTCAGGGTTCTTGTGCCCTTAATGAGGTCCTCTGCCTCTACTTTGACTTCGATTTCCATTGAGGACTTTCTTACGCAATTGAGTCTCGCATTTAGGATCAGGGCGTTTCCGACGTAGACCGGCTTGAGAAAGTCGACTCTGTCTATACTGGCGGTGACTGCGTTGGTCCTGCAATGCCTGTGAGCGACGATGCCTGCCACTATATCTATGTGCTTTAGTATCTCGCCGCCGAACACGTTTCCTGCAGGGTTTGCGTCAGAGGGGAACATCCTTGCAATTACCTCAACTTTGGAGTCGTTTGCACTCTTTGCGTTCAAGTATCTGACTTTGAGGCGGCTCATATCTAGGTGTTTTGGTTGGGAATCTTTTTAGATGAATGTGGCGGACAAAAAAGAATGGAGCTGTCCTACAACGACAAACTCGTCTTGGTGCAGTACGCCATACAAAAATACGAAAACGAAAAGGTGCTGCTTGAAAAGCTAAAATCGATTCTCTCAGACAAGGATGCCCAAAGGAGTATCGACACCCTCATAGGCACACAGCGCGTGCGCAGGATAGGCCCAGAAATACTCCAGAACAACGAAAGCCACACAGAGCTTCCTGAGCTGCCCGATCACATCAGGACTATAGTTGAAAGTCTCTGAATGAGTTGCGTTTTTTTCTGGTTTTGAAGGTTCGCAAAGCATTTTTGCGTTCCAATTTGGGTTCATATCCAATAGGAGGAGTCGATGATTTACAGATAGTGAGCGGGAAAGCCAGAACCATTTAGGGTCAGGAGGATGTCACGGGTTCGACACAAATATGAAAAACTTGAAACTAGTCATCAGTAGCATGTTATCCTGAAAAGGAGTGTTGTTATACCATTTATCTACAACTACATGGACAGTACTGATATTGCGTGTCGTTTTGGTTATGATTTCTAGCGTCCGCCGCAGATCATACTTAAATACAATATTAAACTGTTAAACCAACAATGACAAAAACCACACTGCTTACATTGTTTCTTTCCATAATCATTGCTGGCGCTGTAGTGCCATTCGCATACGCAAACCCAAACCTAGTCACCAACGGAAGCTTTGAAGATCCTGACATACCGTCAGTATCGTTTACAGTATTGCCAAGCATTCCGGGATGGACAACGACATTCGGGCCGGGAATTGAAATCCAGGACAATCCTGCACTCGCATTTGACGGCACCCAGTACGTCGAGCTTGACAGTCACCCAAGCCCAGGAAATAGCGCCATGGCGCAGACCCTGATTACCACGCCCGGAACAATCTACGAACTAAGCTTCGCATACAGTCCAAGGCCAGGAGTTTCGGCGGAGTCTAATGGAATCGAGGTTTATTGGGATGGGTCCCTGATAGATACACTTGCTCAAGACGGTACTGGTCTTATCAGCACTGCTTGGGACGTCAAAACACATACTGTTGTGGCATCAAGCAGCTCTGCAGTTCTGGAGTTTAAAGCAACTGGTACGCCTGAAACACTAGGTGGCTTTATTGACGGCGTCAGCGTCGTTGTAGCAACATTGCAAAGCGAAATAGACATCAAGCCGGGAAGCGACCCAAACAGCATAAACTGCAAATCAAAAGGAGTCGTACCAATTGGAATAATCTCTGGAGGCCAGTTTGACGCAACAACGATCGACATTTCCACGCTTACTCTAAACGGTAATCCAACGGCTGAGGCACACGGACGACTGCATATTGAAGACATCAATGGTGATGCTGTCGCTGATGCAGTCGTGCATGTAAGCACAGCCGATATGTGCGCTGCTACGACTAGTGTCGGAACAGAAAGTGTCACTGTGGCGGGCTCCAACGCAAACGGCATGTTTGAAGGAACAGACGACGTCAGGATTGTGAAAAGATAACACCACAACTTTCTTTTTTTGCTCAATCCAGATATCAAGTAGGCTGCGACTCAATAGAGCAGACGATCCCAACGACACAAGTGACAGAAAAGCTTCAAAAATTTTTAAGCATCTGATAGCGACTCTGTCTCATGGAAGAAATTCTAACTCAGATAGGGGAGGTGTCTCCAGTCCTCATCATGGGTCTTGGCCTTGCCATAGGTCTTGAGCACGCATTTGAGCCGGATCATGTGGCGGCAGTAAGCACACAGGTCTCAAAAGCAAGGTTCAGACAAAAAACAGCAAAGCAGATAATCAAAAGCGGCACCCTCAAATCATCCATCATAGGTGCATTCTGGGGAGCAGGGCACACAACCACTCTGGTTCTGATGGGGCTTTTGGTGTATGTGCTGGCAATAAAGATACAGGAAAACATCTTTTCAGGCCTCGAGCTTGTGGTGGGCATGATGCTGATCTTTTTGGCCGCCACCACAATACTGAACAAAAAAATCATCCGCCTCAAGCATAGGCACCCCCACCAGCATCAAGACGGTTCACTCCACTTTGATGAGCACTCCCACGACGATGCAGACCACCGACACGGCCACAAGCCGTACCTGATCGGATGCATCCACGGTCTGGCAGGAAGCGGAAGCCTGGTGGTTCTGACTGCTGCAACCCTGAACAATGTGGCCACGGTAATTGAATTCATCCTGGTATTTGGTATAGGCTCCATAATCGGCATGGCAATAATCTCCGGGCTGATAGGCCTGCCGTTTGCACTGTCTGCAAAGATATCGTCAGTAAACCGAATCTTTCGCTACGCCGCAGGGGCGTTTTCGCTGATCATAGGAGCAAACATAGTCTATCAAATCCTCTTTGTGGACAAGCTGTTTGGATTTTAAAAGCCACGCAGCCCCTGGGGGCGGGCAACTTCGGGGTGCTGCTTCATCCAAGATATCTTTTGCAGCATGGCCTCTTTGTCGTGCGGAAACGTCCCCTTGATGGTGTATGCGTTAGAGCCATGGTTTGCGCGAAATATGATCTCGTTTTTCACATCAATCTGCGAGATGAGGTCCTCAAGCTCGTCGAGGGCTTCGGCGTCACTCACAGGAATGAACGGCTCGCCGAACTTTGCCAGAAATTCATCTTTGATCCCATTTTCTAGGTATAGTGTGAGGGCGCCCACGTAGTGGGGTGCAGCAGCGTTGATCACCTGGGCAGTCCCACGTATGTGCTCCTTGGAATACGTCCTTCCGCCAAGGCCCAAAATTATCATGCAGGACAGGGTGTATCCGGCATCCATTGCCTTCTTGCAGGCCCTCACTATGGTGGCAGATGTTGCGCCCTTGGTTACCTTTTTTAGAATGATGTCGGAGCCGCTCTCTATTCCCAAATAGAACATGTCGAGGCCTGCATCGCGCAGCTCTCTGAGCTCCTCTGGCTTCTTTTTTAGCACGTTCATCGGCATCGCGTAGCAGGATATCCGCTCAAGATTTGTGAATTTCTCTCGCAGATACCTGACGATCTTTAGCATGTAGTCGGTTTGCAGATTGAGTGCGTCGCCGTCTGCAAGAAATATTCTGGTTGTCTGCGGCACGGCCTTTGCCATTATGTCGATTTCGGCCTTTACTTCGTCCCATGGTCTTTCCACGTATTCTTTTGAGCGGTACATGTCGCAAAACGAGCACTGATTGTAAGAACACCCCAAAGTCACCTGGAATATGAGTGAGTGCGCCTCAGATGGAGGCCTGTACAGGGGGTAATCGTAGTTTAGCATCATGATATCAGTTGGGCGGATTTAGTAATATTACTTTTGCACAATACATTTTTAGTTTTACAAAAAAACTGCACATTGTGGCAAACGACCCTTATGCCAAACGTCTTTTGTGGTTCCTCTTTGCCGGCTCAAGGGGCGGAACAAACAGGCTCAGACTGGTCCAGCAAATAAGAAAGACCCCCATGAACGCAAACCAGCTGGCAAAGGCGCTGAATCTTGATTACAAGGCTATTATGCACCACGTTTCGGTTTTGGAAAAAAACAACATTGTAACGCGGATTGGAGAAAAATACAATGTAACTTTTTTTGTGTCAAGCTTTCTTGAGGCAAACATGGATTCTTTTGACGAGGTGGCAAGCAAACTGGAAAAAAGTAAATAAGCTCATGGGGTGTGGTTTTTTCTAAATGGAGACGACTTCTGCAATTTTGTCCGGCGTGTCTATTGCCAACATGATCGTACTCGGCATTCTCATGTTCATATTCGGGAAAATGTACGCAAAGACAAGGGCCCAGATGCCGCTTGGCATGATCGTGTTTTCGGTAATGTTGTTTTTGCACAACACCATTGGGGCCTACGCCTACTTTTCAATGTCGCAGCTTTTCTCCCATGAAATATTCCCGTACCTCCTTGGGGTTCACATAGCCGAACTTGCAGGCATTCTGATCTTCTTGAAAATAACGATGGACTAAACTGATTTATTCACATGAGGAATTTTAAAAAATGTTGCAAAAAAGCTACAAAGAATACATCAAGCTCAACAAGAATCTGATAATTGCTTTTGCAGTGGCAATCTCACTTTCTGCTCTGGTGGCACAGCTTCTCTCAGAGGAGGAAAGCCACATCAACAGCACCTATACTGTAATTGTGGACTTTGTCACGTTTTATTCCACTTTTGGCGGCTTGTTCTATCTTGACAACAGAAAAAAGTACAAGCTGGAAACAGGAAAGACCGATACTGGCAGACTCAAAAAAGATCTGGTAAAGATAATCTCGTCTCTTGGAGTGGGCGAAGTGGTGTATCTTACCGCGAGGTGGCTGCTGCAGTATTATTTTCTCTCAGTGGACTACGAGGCGTACCAGGCGTCGATGATTGCACACGTGATCTCAACTATAATCTATATGGGAGTCGTAAATCTTGGTGTCAAGTTGACGAGGTTGTACAAAGATGGCGCTTAGCATCTACGTGGACGGCTCTGGCGGTGACAACGCAGGATATGGGTACTTTGTCAAAGAAACAGGCGAGTCATTCTACGAAAAAAAGCCAAACATCACAAACAACCAGGCAGAATACATGGCAATCATTGCAGCTCTAAAAAAGCTCGGCCCCTCAACAGATCAGATAACGATATACTCTGACTCTAAAAACACAGTTTCCCAGCTGAACCACGAATTTGCAATAAACTCCGAGCCTCTCCGCGAGCTTGCGCGCCAGGCCTGGTCGTACATGAGCAAGCTGCCCAATCTGAAGCTGGTGTGGATACCGCGATCTGAAAATCTGGCAGGCAAGATGCTCGGCAGCTAAAAATCTGCACCCGCAAACTGACAAAATTTTTTAAAACTTGTATTCTGGGGCGATGCTTGATATCAAGCAAATTTGCAAACGTCTGTTCTGCAAGAATAGCTTTATTTACGAATCAACTCTGAGCCACAAATATGTCTGGCTCCCTTTTGGAACCAAAATCAATTGCAATAATTGGTGCCTCTGACAAGGAGGGAAGCGTCGGTCGCACCATCACATCAAACATCATGAAAGGATACAAAGGAAAGATCTACCCAATCTCTCCGACCCGCGACAAGGTCTTTGACATGCCGGCATACAAAACAGTGCTAGATGTAACAGAGCCAATCGACTTGGCAGTGGTGGTCACAAAAAATGACGTAGTGCCGGCTGTGATGGAAGAATGCGGCAAAAAAAAGATCAAGGGAGTGATAGTGATCACCGCAGGATTCAAGGAAGTTGACGAGGCGGGAAAAAAGCTCGAAGAGCAGCTCAAATCTATTGTCAAAAAATACGGCATCCGCATGATAGGCCCCAACTGCCTTGGGGTGATGAACCTTGATCCAAAAACTATGATGAATTCAACTTTTCTCAAGGTAACTCCAAAGACAGGGCAAATCGCTCTTGTGTCGCAAAGCGGAGCAATCTGCGCAGCTCTTGTTGAGGACGCAAGCGCCCAGGGAATCGGATTTTCCGCTGTAGTGAGCGTGGGCAACAAGGCAGACCTCAACGAAATCGATCTGCTCAAGATGCTTGCAGAGCACGACCAGACCAAAGTCATCGTGATGTATCTTGAAGACATGGGCAACGGCCAGGAGTTCCTCAAGGTGTGCAAGGAGATCACAAAGAAGCACAAAAAACCGGTGATAATTCTAAAATCGGGCCGCAGCCCGGAAGGCGCAAAGGCCGCAATGTCCCACACGGGGGCTCTGATGGGCTCTGATGAAATTTATGACGCAGTGTTAAAGCAAGCAGGCGCAATACGAGTCGACACCATGGAAGAGCTGTTTGACTATGCAGTCGCCTTCTCAAAGCAGCCGCTGCCGCTCAAAGGCGATCTTGTCATAGTTTCAAATGCAGGAGGGCCAGCAATTATTTCGACTGATGCATGCTCAAAATACGGAATCAAGATGGCCTCAATTGAGGACATTCGGCCGAAAATCAATGCAGTAATTCCTCCGTGGGGTAGCTCAAGAAACCCCGTCGATATAGTGGGCGATGCGGACTACAACAGATTCCACGGCGTCCTCGATACAGTTCTTGCGCACAAAAACGTCGGCTCGGTAGTCGTGATGTGTACCCCCTCAGCTACACTAAACTACGACAAGTTGGCCGAAGTAATAGTCGAGATGTCAAAAAAATACAAAAAGACCATTCTTGCATCTCTGATGGGCCTTGACGAGGGAATCACAAACAGGAAGATTCTTGCAGAGGGGGGAGTGCCTTACTACACCTACGCCGAAGGAGCGATACGTGCACTGAATGCGATGCTGCGATTTGCTAAATGGCTCAACACCCCGGAAGGCAAGATAGCCAAGTTTGCAGCAAAAAAAGCAACAGTCAAAAAAGTCTTTGATTCTGTTCGGGCTCAAAAAAGAACCAACCTTCTTGAGGAAGAAGGACAGGAGGTTCTACGGGCTTACGGCTTTCCACTACCTCAAAGCATCCTGGCAAAGACAGCAGATGAGGCAGTCAAGGCTGCAAAGAAGATCAAGTTCCCAGTAGTGATGAAGATCGCATCACCGCAAATAATCCACAAATCTGATGCAGGAGGGGTAAAGGTGGGACTAGCAGACGAAAAGCAGGTGCGGGATGCATTTGACACCATAATAAAAAATGCCAAAAAATACGACGCCAAGGCGCAGATCAAAGGTGTTCTGGTTCAGGAGATGGTTAAAGGCGGAAAGGAGCTCATCATCGGCTCAAAGCAGGAGCCAGGATTTGGTCCCGTCGTGATGCTTGGGATGGGAGGAATCTACGTAGAGGTTCTCAAGGATGTCACATTCAGGCTGGCACCGGTCACCGACAGGGAGGCAGACGACATGATTGACTCCATCAAGACAAAAAAACTACTTGAGGGCGTTCGAGGTGAAAAGCCAGCAGACAAAAAAGAACTGTCTTTACTAATACAAAAGCTGTCAGCACTTGTGACCGACTTTCCCGAAATAAAGGAGCTTGACATGAACCCGGTTCTTGTGATGGAGCAGGGAAAAGGCTGCAAGGTACTTGATGTTAGAATAGGCCTCAGCTAGCGCAGCGAGTCATTGAGTAATTGATTCAGCATGTGCCTCGATGGCCTGTTTAAGCTTTATCTTGAATTTTGTATTCCGAGGTTTTGTTCGCAACATAAAATTGCAACACGGACACCGTAATCCATCCCACATGACATAGACATCGCAAACCTGACACCGTTTTTGGCCAAAACGATACTTGCCCTTGTTTGGACTTCCTTTTGTTATCATGTATTGATGACACATCCCATTACACGTACTACCCAACTCTACAACCCCCAGATGGTTTGCTCTCAGAACTGATTTTCATAATTATGCTTTCAGAAAAAACCATACTTAAAGTGAAGAGTTACAAAACATTACAATGTATTCCTTGTTTCTAAATACAAGTAAAATCAACTGCCCTTGTGAGAGCACTAGTTTACGAAGAATATGCACCAGACGACAACTATGCCAGAATTCTCAAAGTCAAGGAAATACCTGATCCAAAACCCAAAGCAAACGAGATAGTTCTCAAACTCAAGGCAGCCGCTCTAAACTATAATGATATCTGGGGAATGCGAGGTGTTCCCATCGCAATCCCGCTACCCCATATTTCGGGCTCCGATGCTGCAGGTGATGTGGTCGCAGTGGGCGAGGACGTAACTAACTTCAAGGTAGGTGACAGGGTGGTGACACACTCCAACCTTGCATGCAGAACGTGCGAGCTGTGCACATCAGGAAGGGAGTTTGACTGCACAAAAAGGCAAGTCTGGGGGTTCCAGACAGGGCCGCTGTGGGGCGCCTACAGCGAGCTGGTCCATATGCCAGAAACAAACATCTCAAGGATTCCAGACGGCGTCAGCTATGAAGAGGCAGCAGCCGCCTCTATGACAATTCTTACCGCATGGCACATGCTGGTCGGCAGGGCAAAGATTGTGCCGGGACAGATAGTGCTTATCATGGGCGGTGGTTCAGGTGTAGGAAGTTTTGGAATTCAGATTGCCAAACTGTATGGCTGCCATGTGATAGCCACCGCAAGCAAAGACAAGTTGGAAAAATGCCTCAAGCTTGGTGCAGATTATGCGGTAGACCACAGAAAGGAGGACTGGTCCAAAGAGGTCTATAAAATAACCAAAGACATTGCAACAAAGGAAGGAAGAAGGCCTGGTGTGGACCTGACTTTTGACCATATTGGTGAGACACACTTTAACAAACAACTGACGTTGCTAAACTACGGTGGCACTCTGGTTACGTGTGGAGCAACAACTGGGTATGATGCCAAAATCGATCTGAGACACATATTCTTCAAGGGGATTAACGTACTTGGTTCAACTCAAGGAACAAAAGCTGAGATGGAGGCCGGTTTGTACTGGATGAGCAAAGGCAAAATAAAAGCAGAGATTGACTCGATCTATTCATTTGAGAATGCAGCCGAGGCACACACCAAGATGCTCAAAGGAAACTTTTTTGGGAAAATTCTGATGAAGCCGTGACTCTGATTGTGACAAGAAATTAAACTACTTCGACATCCCAGTCGTCGTTTATCCATGCGCCAACCACTTTGACTGGGAATTTCCAGGACTCTACTGCTTTTACAGTGTTTTTTATGTGGACGATGTGTTCGATTTTTGAGACTGGGTTTCCTGCACAATCGTGGTGACCGGAAACCAGAATCAGACTAGACCCGTGCTTGTTGACTGAGATTGCAACTTTGGCCTTGATCTCCTCCATCTTGGATGGGTTGGAAAACAACTTGTCGACTCCAGGCTCTGTTATAGTGTCCACAAAACCCACATTGTATTTTTCCTGGAGCCAGTGTATTATTGGAAGCTGAATCCTTCCATCCATGCAGCTGATCGAGGTGCAGAATTTGTCAGAGCGAGCCATTTACATCACCGCTCAAACCAAGTTTAGAAGAAAATCTAGAAAACGAACTCAGTGAAATTCCAAATATGATTTGATTGTCGGAAGATTCTCCCACAATAAATTATTCTAATTGATTCTCTTATACTAGTAGCATTACATTGTAATACAGTTATTCTATTGGGAAAATCAGGGTGATGTTGCCCCTTTTTGATTCAATTTCCAACCTTTTGTTGATTATGTCATAGAACAGTTCCTTTACCAGGGTCTCTACGTAAAGCGACCATTTCTCTCCCAACTCGTGCTGTATTGTGAATATGTACGAGTCCTTGTTCTGCTCTACGTTGTGCTGCATCCACGCCACATTTAACCATGCACGCAAGAACTCTATGAAGTCATTCACGGTGTAATCGCGTTTCATAAAGCGCAAAATGTTCGTAAATGTCTCTTTTTCGATTACCTTTGCAAGCATGACTATGTCCTTATCTTCCAGTCTGTGTATTGCAGCATTCACAAACGGTTTTGTCATCGGCAACATCCCGACTTTTCGCTCATATCTTCCCCACAAGACATGGTTTGAGAGTATTTTAAGCACAAGGGAATTGAAGTTCACCTTCTCATAACTGGCTTCTTTTTTGAGCGCCGCAATAAGCGAAGTAGGCAGTCTCAGGGTGCAAACCTGGCTTTTTTTGTCAGACTCGACTACCATTATCTGAAAAACAACAATTACTCATTAAATAGATTCTCAATGCAGACTCGTCTGAGAATCCAATTTGGTGTAAAGCATGTACAGACCGAGTAATTGAGCCGGCAAGAGCAGACTAGGACTCTTCTAGGCCTGGAAAAGAAGCCTCGTAGTCCTTTTCCATCATTTCCTTGTTCTGTTCGTCGTACTCGTCTTCCTCGACTTCTTCTACTGCGGCCTCGATCCTGCGAGTGTCCTTTGTGAGCCAGGAGACCTTGATGAGGCCCATTATCTCCAAATCTAGCAATACTTTGTTGAACTTGTCTTGCGTAATGCTGGTTCCGGACTTTGTGAGAGCTTTTTGCAGCTCCTCGTCTGTCATCGAGCCTGCGGCCTTGATCTTTTCATACACAATGTTTCTTATTGGAAAGTCTGCCATTTTTCTTAACCGTAAAACGCCCTGTCTAATTGCTTTGGGACAACATTAGAAATAGTTTCCCTTATGGAGGTGTACCACTGATCTACCTCTTTTGTGATTGATGGTCTTACCTTTTTTAGCGCTGCCGCAAAGTTGGCGCTTGTGATCTTCGTCGAGTTGGTCTGCATTGCGTTGACTCCGGCTTCCCTGCATAATGCTGCCAAGTCTGCGCCGGTGTAGTTCTGAGTTGAAACTGAGATCTCCTCCAAGTTGACGTCGTCTGAGAGCGGCATCTTTTCTGTGAGTATCTTGATTATCTCCAGCCTGCCTTTTTCGTCTGGCTGCTGCACGTACAATACTGGCTCCAGCCTTCCAGGCCTGAGCAGCGAATGATCCAACAGGTCTGGCCTGTTTGTTATCCCAATCACTACGACGCGCGATGAGCCGCTTTCCTCCATTTCTGTGAGGAGCTGTGACAGAATGGTCTGTCCTATCCCAACCTCGTCGCCTGATTTCATTCTTGCAAGTGAGTCCATCTCATCAAATATGATGACACATGGTGCAGATGTCTTTGCCTTCCTGAATATTTCGCGGATCGCCTTTTCTGATTCGCCGACCCATTTTGAGAGGATCTCAGGGCCGCGCACAAGTATCATGTTACTTCCGCTTTCGGTTGCAACTGCCCGCGCCAAGATTGACTTGCCGCATCCAGGTGGCCCGTACAGCAAAACCCCGCGTGGCGGTTTGATTCCCATGTTGTAGAATTTCTGTGGCTCCTTTAGAGCTACGATGAGGTTGTCCTGCAGAGTTTTTTTTACTTCGTCGAGGCCGCCGACGTCATGCCAGAACACCTTTGGCCTCTCCACGTAGAACTCCCTCATTGCAGTGGGCACCACCTCGTGCATTGCGTCGTAAAAGTCCATCAGCTTGATGTCCATTGACTGCAAAATCTCTGCTGAGACCTTCTCGGTTTCAAGATCAATTTCTGGCAAATACCTTCGAATTGCTTTGAGTGCTGCCTCGCGGCACAACGATTTGATGTCGGCACCGGTGTAGCCGTGGAGCTCTGCAGCAAGTCTTTTTAGCTCTACTTCCTCTGAAATCGGCATTCCGCGGGTGTGTATCTGCAGAATCTCCAGTCTCCCGTCCTCGTTTGGAACCGAGACTTCGATCTCTCTGTCGAATCTGCCTGGCCTTCGAAGTGCAGGATCCACACTGTCAGGCCTGTTCGTTGCGCCAAGAACTATGACGTTTCCCCTGTCTGTGAGGCCGTCCATTAACGCCAGAAGCTGGGCCACGACCCGTTTTTCCACGTCGCCGTAGGCCTCCTCTCTTTTTGGTGCAATGGCGTCTATTTCATCAATGAATATGATGCTGGGCGAGTTGTCTTTTGCCTCTTTGAAGATCTCACGAAGCTTTGCTTCAGTCTCGCCGTAATACTTGTTCATGATCTCAGGTCCGTTGATTGAAAACATGTTTGCCTCCGACTCTGATGCCAAGACCTTGGCAATGAGGGTCTTGCCGCATCCGGGTGGGCCGTACAGAAGAATGCCGCTGTGCGGCTCGATTCCAAGCCTGTTGAAGATCTCAGGGTGCCTGAGCGGAAGCTCGACTATCTCGCGCATTATCTTGATTTCATTTTTGAGGCCTCCTACCTCGTCGTAGGTAACGCGCGACTTTTTGTCAGTTGCCTTCTCAGTAGATATTGAAAATTCGGTGGTCCTGTCTATTGTGACTATTCCCTTTGGAACAATCTTGCTTATCTTAAAGTCCATCGGGTTGCCCAAAATCATGACCGATATCTCGTCGCCCTGGCAGAAAGGTAGCCCCTTGAGACGGTTTTTCACAAAATCGGTGAACTCTTTGTCTACTGTGACCACGTCTGAGACCGGAGTCAAAACAATTGATTTTGCTACCTTGGCTGATACTTTTTTTATCTTGACAATGTCGTTTAGAGCGCTTCCGACGTTTTTTCTTGTCTGGCCGTCGATTCTGATAATGTCGGGGAATTTGTCGTCTTCATCAGTAGGCCACGCTACGGCGCAGCTTGTGCGTTTTCCTGTGATTTCAATTATATCGCCTGGATTTGCTTTTAGAAAGTCCATGGCATCTGGGCCAATTCTGGCCCTTTTTTTCCCAACGTCCCTCTGCTTTGCCTCGCCTACTCGCATCTGCAAGGGCTCGTCTTTTCGCGCCAAGCGGCATCACTTCACATCAACTGACTTGCGGCTCATGTTGAGAACCTCGAACTCTGAGACGCCGTCCACAGATCTTACTGCTCCTTCAAGCATGTCCATTTGTCCCTCCTTGTCATCCACGTCGAACTCTGCCTTCAGGTAGTACAGGCCGAACGCAAGGGGCTCCTTTGTGTACCTTTCAAGCTTGATTCCGCCTTGGAGCTTGCCTTGGATGTTTTTTGCCAGATCGTCCAAGTTGATCTCAGTTCCAGTAGGGAGGATCTTTGTGATTAAAAGTAGGCGTGCCATTTTACGGTCCTTGAAACTTACACGACTCGCAAGTATATGATCTTGCTGCTTCCCTGCAGCTTTCGCACCGCCAAATCAAAACAGAGCCGCATTCTGGGCACATGAATTTGACGCACTTGTCATTTGGCATGATGTGTTTGTTGCAGCAGCTACATACTGGAAGTGTCAGTGATGTTGACATGTCAGCTGTTTTTTTGCATTCCATTTATAGCTTGCTGGCTTTAGCTGAGAAGTTTTCGAACCTCTGAGCCGAAAATCGTCTGTGCCACTCTGAGGGAGCCTTTCAAGCCCAGCATCTTGATGAGCGCAGAGGTGTGGAAATCAAAGTCGTCGTTTTTTGAAATATCATGTATCATCTGTGGTGTGATTGCGCCAAACAGGCCGTCGATCGTCTTGTTATCGAGTCGCTCAAGCATCCTTCTTGCAAAAAGCTGCCTTTCAAACTCGCTTCCAAATTTCTCTTCCCACTTTTTTTGGTATGTTTCAAGCTCGGCTCTATCTTGTGTATCCAAAAACGCAGATATTGCGCGGCCTGCGAGAATGCCGCCCATGCCGCAAGAATATATCCCACCAGCAGTGGTGGGCTTTGACTGGCCTGCCGCGTCGCCCACTATGACAGTGTTGCCGTCGACAAATCTCTTGATTGGGCCGTTGACCCAGATTGGCGCAAAGACCTTCCTGATTACGGAGTGCTTGCCTTTTTGCTCAAGGTATTTTTCAAGTGCCTGCATCGCGTTGATGCCGCGGCCTGCCACGCCCACCTTGCCCATTCCGTTTCCCGCAGGTATGATCCACGAAAAAAATCCCGGGTATTTGACAGCGTCAAAATTCACCTCGACTAGTCCTTTTTGTATCCAGTCGGCATAGATCTCGTATTGGGCAGACTGGAGGGTACCTGTTCTGTCTTTTTGGATCAGCGCAGAGACGCCTCTTGCGTCAACTAGTATCTCAAAATCAAAAGATCCTGCGGAGGTGACTGCTGTATTGCCTCTGACTTCCTTAAGCGATGTCTTGACTTTGATCTCGGCGCCGTTTTTTTGCGCCTGGTGCGCCACCTGCTTGTCGAGCTCTCGTCTGTTGATCACAAGGACGTTTTGTCTTTTTGCATCAATTGTGATCTTTTCTCCACTTGGCGAGCTTAGTGTGGCTGCCTGGATCTGGCTGTCGAGTGTCTTCTGTGAGGGAACCACGCCCAGATTTTCTAGGGCAGACATGGAGACTAGGCCGCCGCAGTGTTCAGGCGTGCCGACCTCAAAATCCTCTTCTACTACAAGCACGCTGTGGCCGCCTTTTGCAGCCTCTCTTGCGCAAAACAGCCCTGCAACACTTCCGCCGGCAACTATAACATCATAATGCATTTTGTTATTCTTGATTGGAGATTAATTTAATTGGTTGCTCAAAAGTTTTTCAATGGTCGCATACTCACCATACATGATGGGCGCAATAAAGCAGGTGATTGTGGTGAGGACTGACCTCGGAATGGGAAAGGGCAAGATTGCAGCGCAGGTGGGGCACGCATGCGTCCTTGGAGCCGAGGCTGTAAGAAAGTCGCATCCTGACTGGTTTGATAAATGGTGGGGCGGCCAAGAAAAAATAGTGCTCAAGGTAAACAGTGAAAAAGAACTCCAGGAAGTAAAACAGGCCGCAATCGAGCTTGGGCTTCCATGGGCCGAAGTAACAGATGCAGGCCACACTCAGATTGCGCCAGGCACGTTTACCTGCATCTCGATAGGACCGGCCCCGGAGGATTTGGTCGACAAGATAACAAGCGAGCTCAAGCTTCTCTAGAGGCGCTAGCATCCTCAATAAATATAACAAGGTAACCCAAAGTCGCAACTGTGAAGACGAAGACAAAGGGGATAATTGTTGCAGGTTTTTTTGCAGTCATACTTGTCACGTCTACTCTGACATTGGCGCTAAACAGCATGCCGCAACCATTGACTGAGAAGGTAACAATCACCGGCACCCCGGCAGACAACTTTCCAGATGCCCAGAGGCCCAGATTCTGCGGTGGCGACGACGCAAAATCAAACGCATACGTCTCTGAATTCAAAATACCTACGGCGTGCACGCAACCTTTGGCAATCACGGTTGACCCTCAAGGAACAGTCTGGTTTGCACAGACAAACACCGGCAAAATTGCCAAGTTTGTTCCTACAAGCGGGTACTTTACAGAGTACCCAAACCCCCTGTGGCCAGAAATGGGTCGCTCCATGATGTGGGGCATGGACTATTCTTATGATGGAAGCATCTGGTACACCGATGACGCACACGACTCGATCTGGAGGTTTTCAACTGCGGACGGCTCTTACCAGCGGATCGATTACCCTGCAAACGGCGAATCACTGCCTCAGCATCTGATGATAAAAGGCAGTCAGATAATACTAAACGATTTCTATGGAGGAAAGATCAGCTTCTTTGACGCAAAGCAGACCGGTGAAAAGTCATACCAAAACATCCCGACGCCGATACCTGGCTCCTTTGTTTCAGGCTTTGATGTGGACTCGCATGGCAACGTGTGGTACACCAACTGGATCCTAAGGCAGGGCGGAGCTCTAGTCAAGTTCAACTATAATGAATACGCAGCCTTTGCAGCATCAAACCCAATCGACAACTCAACCACCCTGGAGTTCTCCGAGGCATTCAACCTGCCACCGTCGCTTCAAACACCGATCGGCCTCTCCGTGGATCACAACGACAACGTGTGGATTGCAGACACCTCAAGCAATTCGTTTTTCAAATTCACTCCGTCCGACTCTAAATTTACAGAATACATCACATCTGACGCAAGGCCGTCTGCGTACGGCAACGCAACAGGAGTGATCAAGTCGCCTGTTTCTGGGCCGTACTGGACCCAGGTGGACGGCGGCAGGCTTGTCTTCAATGAACAGATAGCAAACGCAATAGCGGTCTTTGATATTGACAATGAAAGACTGGTCGAATACCAAGTACCGTCGCAAAATCCGAACTGGGCAGATTGCGCAGGCAGGGATCAGTGTGGAATAGCACAGGTGTTTGGCTTCAAGGTTGCAGGTGACAAGGTCTGGTTCACGGAATGGGTCGAAAACAACATCGGGGTGGTGGACTTGGCAAAAGAGCTCCCATTTGAGTTCAAATTGGATCAAAGAGAGGTCACGCTGCAGCGGGGCCAGTCAGCAACAGTGCAGTTGCAGCTTACACCAAATATGAGCGCAGACGTCGACCTTTCTGCAAAAACAACCTCCAAATTTGATGACATCACAGTGGAACTTTCTACTTCAAGTCTGACACTGAGCAGGCCACAGGAGGCGCAGGCCTCAATTGTGGCAAGCAGTTCGGCGCTCCCTGGAACGTACAAAGTCCTACTTTCGGCAAGAACAAATGACGTGACCATTTCCAATTTCATAACTGTGAACATAACTCCGTGATTCCAAAAATCGACTCTGAGATCGGCATCCTGGCCTACACCACAAAGTTCCCAGGGTGTGGCGGGAAGATACGACAGCTCAGAGAGGACTTTGCAGTCTCCGAGGTTCTCTCGGACAGGATACTTGCGGCTCTATCTCAGGATGAAGGCTTTGCAATCTACAAGCTGAAAAAATCCGGCATCGACACAAACCACGCTCTTCAGGTGATTCTCAAAAAATTTGGTGTGCGACTCAAGGCGCTTGGACTCAAGGACGCGTACGCAGACACAGAACAGTACGTCTGCTCTATGGCAAAATCAAAATCTCTACCTAACTATTCTGATGAAAAGATCTCACTGCAGAGAATCGGCTTTGCAAAAAAACCGCTTTCTGCAAAAGACATGCAGGGAAATCGATTCACTATCAGAATAAGCGGAGCAACGTCCGACGCTTCAAAATTTTCGGAAACTGACAGGGTTCTGAATTTTTACGGATACCAAAGGTTCGGCTCAAGGAGGCCGGTCACCCACCTGGTGGGCAAGGCACTCATACAAAAAAGGTTTGATGATGCGGTGAGTCTGATTCTCTCCCACACATCTGAGCACGACTCACAAGAAAACACCAACTTGAGAAAACAAATGTCAGACCCATCCAAGTTTGCAGAGCTGGCCCACACAATACCGAAGCAGATGGACCTTGAGAAAATACTCCTCAAAGAGATGGCAGACCACCACGATTCAAAAAAAGCTATTTGCAAGCTGCCGCTCCAAATCAGGAGGCTCTTTGTCGACGCGTACCAGTCGTATATTTTCAATCTGACTTTGAGCCGCGCATTTGAATTCGGCGAGGACCTTTTTTCTGCAAAACAGGGGGACGTTTGCTACGACAAAAACGCCCAGCTTGGAAAATACGAGATGAGGGACGACCAGCAGCTTGCCGTTCCACTTGTGGGGTACTCGTATTTCAAAAAGACAAGATTTGACTTTTACATCTCAAAGATACTCCAAGACGAGCAGATCTCGCCAGCGGAGTTTTACCTCAAAGAAATGCAGGAGGCAAGCAGCGAGGGTGGCTTTAGGACGGCAAGGCTTGTCTGCAAAGATTTCAAGACAAGCGGTGACACGGTGAGTTTCGTACTGCAGCGTGGCTCATTTGCTACCATCTTGATGCGTGAGATCATCAAGCCGGAAGACCCCCTCGAGGCTGGCTTTTAAAGAAATTCACTTGCGCGTTAACAAATTGAGATAAAAAATTAATATCTATATTCGAGGGGACAATCAGCTATGACTCACGAGCAGACCAGCGGCAAAAACGCGCAGGTATCGATCATCATACCAACATATAACGAGTCAGAAAACATAGTACAGGTGCTCAAGTCAATAGAGCAGAACCTCCCAAAGAACACCACAACACAGACTATCATAGTCGACGACAACTCGCCTGACGGAACAGCAAGACTCGTTGAGGACTATCTTCGCGACATGAAAAAGCTTGCAAACCACACAATCGACATAATCCAAAGAAAGACAAAAGAGGGACTAAGCTCGGCAATTCTCAAAGGCATCCAGTATGCCACAGGCAACACCATAATTGTGATGGACAGCGACATGTCTCACCCTGCAAGTCTTTTGCCAAAGATGCTCGAGGCACTCAAGCATCCAAAATGCGACATTGTAATTGCGTCAAGGTACGTCAAGGGTGGTTCTATCACCGGCTGGACTCTCAAAAGAAAGCTCATGAGCAAAATTGCCACAATAATTGCAAAGCGTGGCCTGGGAGTCGGAGCAAAAGACCCGATGTCTGGATTCTTTGCCTTCAAAAGGCACGTCATTCAGGGTTTGCAGTTTGACGCAATAGGATACAAGATGCTGCTTGAGATCCTAGTGAAGACAAAAAACAAAAACATCCTTGAGATTCCATACACATTTACAAACAGGAAGCTTGGCGCAAGCAAGCTGGACTCAAAAACGGCGCTTGATTACCTCAAGGCAGTCTGGAGGCTGTACAGGTACGGCAAGGCAGCAGCAAAGGAAGAAAAAAGGACGTCTGTCAGCTTTTTCTCAAAGGCCGGCAGGTTCTACACAGTCGGCGCAGTAGGACTGGCAGTCAATTACATAGTGTCTTCGCTTTTCTCAGGTGTCGTCTCCAACCTGTGGTACTTGCACGCCACAATCATCGGAATAGCAGTGTCCATGACGGGCAACTTTGTGCTCAACAAGGTGTGGACCTTTGAGGATCGCAACTTTACGGCAAGGCACACTCTTGTTCAGTACGGCAAATTCATCGGATTCAGCTCGCTTGGGGCGGTGGCGCAGCTTGGGATGGTGTACCTGCTTGTCGACAACTACAAAATGCAGTATCCGATTGCCCTTGTCTTGGCAGTTGCATGCGCTGCGTTTAGCAACTTTATTCTAAACAAAAAGTGGACATTCAAAGAAAAGATCTGGAGCTAAAAAAAATCAGAGGATTCGTGTCCCGGTACCTCTTGCGGTACTGAGCACGATCTTTTGGAGAAAGATTGTCTTCTCCATCTTTGGGTATTCTGAGATCCTGATGCTTCTTGTTCCACGCCCTACGCAAAGCGTGGTGTCTGGAGGCACTGTGCTCATTGCGCGCTTTTGCTCCTCACGGTATGGGTCTCCGGCCCACTTTGGTGGAGTCAGCTCTGCATGTCGAACAAGGATCCCTTTGTGCGTGATTATCATCTCCAATTCTTGAATAATCTTTGTCGACACGATGTGATATTGGATATTTAGCTTGGCAGCTAAGTTTTCAGCTAGTCTGCAAAGTCGGTTCAAAAAACTCAAATATCTACCAGATTTACGGCTAGCTATGGCGGATCCAATGTTTGTAATCCCACTCGTATTCTTGGTGCTGGGCGCAGGGCTTGGAGGATACGTGGTGTATCACAAACAGACAGTCATGGTGCCGCTGGAAATGCAGGAAAAGGCTGAAATCGAGGCAATGAACTGCGAGCAAATCAAGATAAAACACGAGCTTGGACAGTACTGGTCGTTTACCAACTGGAAGATAGCAAACGAAAAAGTCAAGTCTTGCGCCAAGTGAGTTTTGAGAATACAAAATAGAGTTATATGGCTAAGGGAAGCGCTTTGAGTAGTTTGGTAGCAAAAGAACTCCTTGAGGTCTCAAAGCCAAGAATCGTGGTTTTGCTTGTAATTACCGCAGTCACATCCATGTATGCGGCCTCAAAGCTGGTAGGCCCAGAACTTGACCCGATGGGGCTGCTTCACATTATAATTGCGGGGGCTCTTGCCTCTGCGGGCTCTAGCGCGCTAAACCATTATTATGATAAGGACATCGATCCTCTAATGAAGAGGACAAGCACCCGCCCAATTCCGTCTGGGCGCATCAGGCCTGGCTCGGTGCTCTTGTACGGCCTTGGAGTCTCCGTGGCGTCAGTGGTATATGCAGCGCTTACTCTAAATTTTGTATCTACGTTTTTCATCGCACTTGGGATCTTTTTTTACGTAATTGTGTATACAGTGTGGCTCAAAAGAAAGAACTCTTCCAATATAGTAATTGGGGGCTTTGCAGGCAGTGCCGCATCAATGGCAGGATGGACTGCGGCAACCGGCTTTGTCCCGCCACTAGGAATAGACCTGTTGGGCTTCCTTGTTGGCTTTTTGGTATTTGTCTGGACGCCGTCGCACTTTTGGTGCCTCGCAATGAAGATACGCGACGACTACGAAGAGGCCCACGTCCCTATGCTGCCGGTGCTGATCGGCATGCACAAGACGTCAAAGTACATCTTGGCAAACACGGCGATCCTGCTGCCGTACTCGCTTGCATTGTACGCCTTTGGGCTGGGTCTGGTATATCTGGCAATAGCTGCAGTCAGCGGGGGACTGATGCTTGCATACCACTACAAGCTGACAAAAAACCCGACATCGGACTTTGCATGGAAGGCCTACAAAGTCACTGCGCCGTACCTGACGATAATCTTCGTAGCTATAGCCCTGGACGCAGCGTTCCATTTCAGACTATAAAAAAAGGAAAAAAAGGATTTAGTTTCGTGGTTTCCAGGCACTAATCCAAGAGTTGAGGATGTTCTGGTTTAGGTCTGCAAATGCGCTTGCGTTCTGGTTGATTGTCTTGATGTTTTGCACTGTTGCATCTAGGACTGTTTGGACAACTTTGCTGTTGGTCTCAAATGTCTTTATAAATGCCTCAGTCGCGTCCTGGACTGCAGTGATTGTTGTCTCTGGCAGAGCAGTGTTGATTCCAGCCTTGTTTGCAATGCTTTGCTGAATTGCTGTTGTTGTGTGGATAAAGCTGCTCCATGTTGAGATGAGCTCCTGGCTTAGGTTCGTGTATGATTGTAGGGATTGGGTGGATGCTCTCTCAAATGCGCTCTTTACCTTGTCAAAACTCTTGGTGTAAACTGAAAATACGTCTTTTTGATTTTCGTTTGTTGACATTTTGTTTTGCACCTTTTGATTCGGATGAAAGTCTACCTGACTCTTCTTTGAGGGTTGGTATTTCTTTCCATCCATTGGTTATTACAGCCAACATATGGTATATAAAGTTTTGGTAATGATTGGTAATATCTGGTTATACAAACCGCACATAAAAGATGCCAAAAGACAGGAACAAAAGACGATCTCTAAAAATCAGACAAGCCCAGATGCCGCTCACTGATCTCTTAATCGACATGGGACAAGGAGACATGCAGCGCCTTGAGTCTGGCAAGACGGTCTGGATCTCACCCAAGGCACAGAAACTGGTCTCGGTAACTGTGACAACAAAAGAAGGCCTTGTGACAACAAAGGACCTTAGGGAGCCGATATCTATGGTCGAAGTGGGCCTTGGCTGAGAAATCCAGCCCAAGTCTTAATTATCATCTCTGTGCTCATTTTTTCACTTGATAGGGAAAATAGGGGGCATCATGGCCCTGTTGCTCTTTTCAAACATCTATGTCGCGTCTGGGTACGTAGCGCCCACCTCGCAGGAACAAGACCTCTACAACAAACTACGTGCAGAATTCGAAAAACTCACGATCTCAAAAAAAGACGTCACAGACACACTCAACTCGTTTTCAGAACCCATAACAATCTCGTTTCCATGTGACGCAGGCTCGCTATACACCCACGTAGAAGCATCGATCAGAACAAAATTGGCAAGATTCGACAGCAGCCTTGCGCACACAGAAAACACTGTTACGGGAGGCATCTATGTCTGGAAATGCAACATCACGATATCTGGAGGCAAGATGACCATAAACTGTGACAACGAGTACATGCTAAACTCGGACACAATTCTCAAATCATCAGAAAAAAACCCCGATGTAAAGCTTGTGGAGGATTTGGTGATATTTTACCACGAACTGTTGCATGGCCAGCTCATGATTGAGGCCATTCGGTCAAATGAGTCTTGGCATGACGATGCATGCAACAAGCCAATCGACGGCGACCTGGATTATTCGTACACGGACGCAGATCACCAAATAATCACCCCACTGCAAACGGAGTTTGCCTCACAACTCATCAAAGACCTAGGCGGAGTCTTTAAAGTAGAAGAAATTCCGCCTTCTGAGACTGCGTCTGGAACATTTTCAAAAAAAGTGGGAAGTCTCTACGATTACCCAGAATATATCAAGTCCGGCATCACGATCTCTGCTAGGTCGTACAACATAGCAAACATAGACATTACCTCGCAGAAAAACGACATCATCATTTCAGGGACGCTAAACGACAAAACAAGAAACGGCATAGTCTGGCTTTACATATTTGGCAAGCCAGCTCCGGAAACTCAAGACAAACAAACACAGGGTGAGCAGCAAGAGCAGCCTGCTGATGAGACCATTCTGATCCCGTCATGGATCAAAAACAACGCAAGGTGGTGGGCGCAGGGGACAATCGCAGATGCAGACTTTGTGCAGGGGATCAAGTATCTGATTGAAAACAACGTCATGGTGATTCCGCAAACCACACAAGGCCTCACAAGCTCCCAAGTCATACCATACTGGATAAAGAGCAACGCCAAGTGGTGGGCAGACGGTATGATATCTGATTCTGACTTTGTCTTGGGGATTCAGTATCTGATCAAACATGGCATAATGCAGGTGGGCCAAGTGCAGCAGCCGCAGATAGTCACCGATGGCACACCAAAGGATCTTGGTTTTGTGAAGGTAAACGGCCAGATATTCGAAAAGCAGACGCACCAGTCAATACAGGTGCAAATCACGGGCAAAATAGAGGACTTTAAGACTGGAACGTACGTCTACCTCACGGTGATTAGGCCAGACCAATCGTCAGTTGAGCTAAAGGGCATACTTACAAGCAAGGGGGAGTTCACGGTGCCCTTTCTGATAGACCCTGACTCGCCTCCTGGAAGATATGTAGTTATGGGAAAATACAACAACGAGGAGTTTGGGCTCACCTCGTTTGTGGTAGACTAGCTACATATGCGGTGTCAAACTACGTTTTTACCATTTTTGGTATTTTGAAGTTAGCTTGAAAAATAATAAAATAAAGTCACAACTTAGGCAATGATTCGAAGGCACACAATCGTATTGGATAAAGATGTGGAGTCAAAGCTGAGGCATATGCAGGCCGACCTGATAAAAAAGACCGGCTCATCTGTAAGCTTCTCCGCAGTAATCAATCAGGTACTAAAAAAGGCACTCAAGTAAATGCTACAAGCTGTGGTTCAGTCGAAGAATAGGCACGACGAAAATCGCGGATGCGCAGCTAGAATACTACAGTCAGTATTACCGCAGTTGCCGACGCAAAGGCGATAAACGAATAGTATGCAAGTCTGTGCCTTGGTATGTTTCTAACGTTCTTTGACGCAAACTTCTCTGAAATCTTTTGAATCATCTCTTCACCTCGATATTATTGGGTCTCAGCACAAGTGGCAACGCTGTGTATGTGGTACTGCGGTTCTGTCACCATACCGCATTTATTGCATCTGAACTGGGCATAGTCTCTTCCGCAGACTTGGCATGTCTCAGAGTCAGAATATTCTTTCAGCTCGATTCCACACTTTCTGCACAAATCCACTCTCATTTTCTCTCTTCATGCACTTGGCCGGCACACCATATTAGTTGGGATCAACAACTTAGCTGATTTATCATCAAACTAGCTTACAAGAATCTATGATGTGGTCTGAGCTGTAATGCTCGTGGGACAAGACAAACCGAGTCATTGTGCCTATGAGGCTCGAGCTCTATTCCAGTCATTGCCTGGGACGCCCTATTCTTTGTACTGGGCATTGGAGTTGGAGCAGGCCTCGGAGCATTCCTAGTTACCCAGTAGGAATGCTTTTATTTTTTCAAAAGAGGACAGTGGCAAGATGGGGGACAAGAAAATTGGTTTGCTGGACATAGTGCTGCTAGTAATGGCAGTCATCTACTTTGCAGGATTCATCTCGCTTTATCCAGAGTCCGTGTTCCTAAAAGAAGCACCGTACCACATCCCACACAACTATGAAACCTACTTTGAAATACTCTTGTGGGCGTTCTTTGTCCTGCTCGCCTTGGATCTTTATCTCAAGTACAGAAAGCTAAGCGACTGGAGGCTGTTCATAAAAAAACACTGGCACGAAATCGCCATGATTGCACTTATCCCGTTTCTTGCTGCATTCAAAATCGCCAAGATCTCACTCAAGCTGGTAAAGACACTCAAGGCCTCAAAGAGCGGGTTTAAGGCATTCTACAAGGCCAACAAGACAACAAGACAGCTTAGAGAAGAATCTAGCAGCAGTTAGCGGCCTCGCAGCAGGCCACCATTTTTTCAGACGTCTTTACAATCTCCGCAATGAGTCTTGAGACGTCCTTGTTTGCAATAGAGTACATGGTCATTTTGCCGTTCTCTTTGGTTTTGACTATGTTGCAATCTTTGAGCGCCCTTAGGTGGTGCGATACAAGAGGCTGGTCCTTTTTGAGTTTGGCCACCAAGTCATTG
Source organism: Candidatus Nitrosotenuis sp. (assembly GCA_035575435.1). Taxonomy (GTDB): domain Archaea; phylum Thermoproteota; class Nitrososphaeria; order Nitrososphaerales; family Nitrosopumilaceae; genus Nitrosotenuis. The sequence goes on along the minus strand of DATLXX010000013.1, from coordinate 138,080 downwards.
ACGGACATCTGTTGATTTTTTTGCAGCAACTCCAATATGTTGAACCGCGTTTCCTCACAGATACATTTTAGCAGGGCTGCACCATTCATATCAATCTTAATTTATATAAACCGGTATTTATGTTAACAGCTAATGCCGAGCCCAAAAAGAATTTTGTTTGTGTGCGTGGAAAATGCAGGCAGAAGCCAGATGGCGGAAGGATTCTTCCGCAAGTATGCACCGCCAGGCTACGAGCCGCAAAGCGCCGGCACAAAGCCGGTTGACAAGATAAACCCGGTTGTAGTCAAAGCCATGGCCGAGGTGGGAATCGACATCTCGTCGCAAAAGCCGAAAGTGATCACTGACTCTGTGCTCAAAGGCGCATCTGGCATAGTAAATATGGGCTGTATGGACAAAACATCCTGTCCTGCACTGTTTGTTGGCGATGTGACGGACTGGTCAATTCCGGATCCAAAGGGAAAGACGCTCGAGGAAGTAAGGCAGATCCGCGACCTGATTGAAAAGAGGATTCAAGAACTTTGCAAAAAACTGCCTCAGTGATTTCAGAAACGCAAAAAAAATTCTTTGCGGAGCTGATAGGTACCTTCGTAGTGGTTGTCTGCGCAACTGGCTCTGTCGTAATCAACGCGCAGTCAGGAGGCTCAATCGGGCTGTGGTTTGAGGCATTCGCTCCGTTTGCTGCAGTCTCCGCAATGGTGTTCCTGTTTGGTAAGATCTCCATGGCACACTTCAATCCGGCAGTGACTGTTGCATTTCTAATTACGCGACACCTGCCTCCAAAGCTGCTTCCAGTGTATCTTGGAGCCGAGTTTGCAGGGGCATTCTTGGCATCGCTCTTTGTCAAATTTATGATTGGCACACAGGCAAATCTTGGCGCCAATCATCCCAATTACGAATACACAATACCGCAAATATTTGGTGTTGAGGTGCTTGCGACCTCGATTCTCATCTCCATGATACTGATTGTGGTGTACACAAAGGGGCTCAAGGGATTTGGCAGTGTCGCAATAGGGAGCATGATATTTTTCGATATCTTCTTTTTGTCGTCTATCTCTGGCGCATCTATGAACCCAATACGCTCGCTTGCGCCTGCAGCTCTGTCTGGGGCTGTAGGAGATCTGTGGCTGTATTGGTCGGCGCCGTTTGCAGGTGCAGCCATAATCGGCACAGCATTCAAAAACAAATTCAAGGCATAGCGCAAAACCAAGGATTTCGTATAAATCTGCCAATCCAGCACATGCTGCATGAGACGATGCCAGTGGGCAAAAGACCAGATGCTTGCCGAATATCACGACAAAGAATGGGGAGTGCCGCAACACGACGACACAAAACTCTTTGAACTCCTAATCTTGGAGGGAGCACAGGCGGGGCTTTCGTGGTCCACCATACTCAAAAGAAGGGAATCGTACAGAAAGGCATTTGACTATTTTGATGCAGCAAAGATTGCAAAATACACAAAGCAAGATGTAAAAAGACTCTTGGCAGACGAAGGCATAATCAGAAACAGACTCAAAGTGGAATCGACAATCAACAACGCAAGGCGCTTTGTGGAAATTCAAAAAGAATTTGGTTCTTTTGAGAGGTACGTGTGGGGCTTTGTGGGCGGCAGGCCAATTCAAAACAAATTCAAAAAATTCTCGGACGTACCAGCATCGACACCACTATCAGACAAAATAAGCAGGGATCTCAAAAAAAGAGGCTTCCGCTTCGTTGGCACGACGATCTGCTACGCGTACATGCAGGCAATCGGAATGACAAACGACCACACAACAGACTGCTTTAGATACCGCGAACTCTATAGGTGAACCAACCAAATTTTCAGTCTGTTTTTAAAGCGGTGTGAAATAAATAACTACGGGAGTTGTATTGCATATTTATAGCAGTACGGGGGAAAAATCTGTATGCCAATTAGGAATGGCCAAGAATACATCCAGAGCCTAAGGGGAAGAAATCTCAAAGTCTATCTTTTTGGAGAGCTCGTAAAAGAGCCGGTGGATCACCCAATGATCCGGCCTTCAATTAATGCAGTTGCCGAAACTTATGATCTCGCAGTGCGCGAAGAAGAGCTTGCAGCGCCAATGTCGAAAATATCCGGCAAGCGGGTAAACAGGTTCCTGCACATTGCCGAATCTGCAAACGATCTTGTTTTACAAAACAAAATGCAAAGAAAGCTTGGGCAGCTCACCGGAACTTGTTTTCAGAGATGTGTCGGAATGGACGCACTAAACTCACTTCACTCAGTTACTTTTGAAATCGACGAAAAATACCACACAAACTACCACAAAAGGCTCCTTGAATTCATCAAAAAGATGCAGGAGGAAAACCTCGTCATAGGAGGAGCCATGACCGACGTCAAGGGAGACAGGGGCAAGGCACCATTTGAGCAGGCAGACCCTGACATGTTTGTGCACGTAGTGAAGAGAACAAGCGAGGGAGTCTACGTCAAGGGCGCAAAGGCGCATCAGACGGGATGCATCAACTCACACTGGATTATCATAATGCCTACGATTAGGCTCACAGAAAAAGACAAAGACTATGCCATAGTTGGAGCAATACCGGTAGACGCACCAGGAATCACGTACATCTACGGCCGACAGTCATGTGACACAAGAAGTATGGAGGACGGCGACATCGACGCAGGAAACTCCCAGTTTGCCGGCCAAGAGGCGATGATAATCTTCGACGACGTCTTCATTCCAAACGATTTGATTTTCATGAACGGCGAATACGAGTTTGCGGCCATGTTGATTGAGAGATTCACCTGCTATCACAGGCGCAGCTATGTCTGCAAGACAGGCCTAGGCGACGTCCTTGTGGGGGCCGCGGCTGCAATTGCAGACTACAACGGCGTTCCTGACGTCTCGCACATCAGAGAAAAACTGGTGGAGATGACACACCTCAACGAGTCGATTTACGCTGCAGGAATTGCGTCATCGTACCAGGCGCACGAGATGAAGTCTGGTGTCTGGCTAAATGACGACATGCTTGCAAACGTATGCAAGCACAACGTGACTAGATTCCCATACGAGATAGCGCGACTGGCGCAAGACATAGCAGGAGGGATCGTAGTTACGATGCCCTCGGAGAAAGATTTCAGAAACCCTGTGACCGGACCACTACTCAAAAAATATCTGGCAGGGAGAAAGGGGGTCGATGTCGAAAACAGAATGCGCATACTCAGGCTGATTGAAAACATGACTCTGGGAAGAAACGCAGTGGGCTACCTTACAGAATCAATGCACGGCGCAGGTTCGCCACAGGCACAAAGGATCCAGATTGCGCGACAGATGCAGCTTGGCTACAAGAAAAAGCTTGCCAAGAACCTTGCCAAGGTAAGAGAGGACGGCGACGAGGTACCGGAGAATTCTGAGTACTTTAAACGCGTCTTTAAGATCACAAAATAGCCTACTTGCTGTAACTCTGGTCGCTGTCTGTCTTTTTGTCAGAATCCAGTTTGGAGTCACGCTCGACATCTGATGCCTTGACAAACTCCTCGCTTGGGGTAGGTTGCTGGTCGGTGAACTCAAACTTGGGCTGATTCTTTTTTCCCTTTGAGTACTGCTTTACTATCATTATGCCAATTATCACTGCAATTATTATGTAGTTGATTGGGGGAGTGAGGATCCTGGTGACGTAACCTATTTGCGGTATCACGTACGCCACCTTTCCGATGTACTCGTCATCGGTTATGGGGTAGTCGGTGCCAGGAATGGAGACTGGGTTTGCGTCTCCCTTTGTGCGCACTACTTTCGGTTCTTCATCCAGTATTGCCACCACCCGATGCACTATGACCCGGTCGTGGCCGCTTGGGCGGTTAAATACGATGATGTCGCCTACATGGATGTCCTCAAAGGGGACCTTGCCGTCAACCACCAAAACATCGTAGACCTGGAGTACCGGTATCATGCTTCCGCTTGAGACTACGTAGAACGGATTCTGTGTACCAAAGACCACCTGCAGACCGATCCAGATTGCAGCCACTCCGACCGCAACTATTACTATGTCCTTTATGATGTTCTTGGCAGATGAATTCATTTTACAGCTTGTTTCCGCAGCTTTCGCAAAACTTGGAGCCGGCCTTGTTTTCAAAGTTGCATTTTGAGCAAATCACGCCACTTGAAGCGCGCTCTGAGCCGTCCCCTAACAGAATTATCTCGCCGATTTTTTTTATCTTGTTCCATTCCACTGCTTGGTCCTGGCCGTCGTTTCTTGATATGATTAGAACTACTTGATTTGAAGAGTTGATGCCTACCTGCTTTGCTACTCCGACCTTTTTTGCGTTGGCGTCATATACTGCCATCCCTACAATGGAGCTGATCGAGCCGGACTCGGATGTCTGCGTTTGAGTTGTGGACAATGTTGGCGGATCCATCTGCATGGCTGCCGCAAAGGTGGGCGTTGGTGGAGGAGGAGTTGCCGGTTGCTGAGCTTGGGTCATCACAGGCTCCGTCGTCAGCGGTTTTGCAAGGCCTACGTCTGCCTGCTGGTTAGGCTTTTGGAACTCTCGGTATTCAGCAATAGTTGAGCCGCATATGGTGCAAATATACTGGCCGCGCTCAAGCAGGATGAGATTTTGGGCCACCTCCTCGTTTGGGTTTTCGTACTCTATCTTGGGGCTTCCTTCATAGTCCTTTTCACAAGTGTTACAGTAATATTTTGAAATTCGCTCCGGCTCTATTCTGCCGACTGGAGCCAAAAACAGATCTGGGCCACCAAGGTTTCCCTTCCGCTGCTGATCATCGGTGACTTGGGCCAAAACGAACCCGCCTGATCCACGCAATTTTTTGAGGCGCAGCTCCGAGCTCATAGTGTGCATCAACCTCCGATCCAATTTAAGTATATAGCGTTTTTTCCAGAAAACATCTGAAGATATTTAGGTGTGTTCGATTGGAGGACTTTTGGTAATGTCACTTACTCATGTCTCAAACGCAAAAGACTGGCAAGCACAGGTGATGGACTCACCAAAGCCCGTCTTTGTTGATTTTTGGGCAGAATGGTGCGGTCCGTGCAGAATGGTGGGGCCAGTTGTAGAGGAGCTGGCACGCGACTATGAAGGCAAAGTCCAGTTCGTCAAGGTAAACGTCGACGAAGCAAACGAGTTGGCAGCAAAATACAACATCTTTTCGATTCCGACATTGATGCTGCTGCACAAAGGCCAGGTAATCGCGCAACAAGTAGGCGCCGCATCAAAAGAGGCCTACAAAAACATGATTGAGCGAGCACTCGCAAAAATCTAAAACTCCATTTTTTGGTAAAGTAATTAATAACAGAATAATCAATCTCTGACATGTCACTGGGCGAAGTCGACACTCTGAATCTGCTTGCAGAAAAACTAGACAACCTCTTTAAGGACTCGCAAGGATACTACGAGTCGTTTTTGGACGCAAATACAATGTACAAGCAGGGAAAGCTGTCGGATAAGGAGTTCTTTGAAAAACTCGGTGACTATGTTGTAGCTTATTCGGCTTTAGAGTTTTTGGCAGTCAAGGTGATCTTTGAAATAAAAAAAGTAATTGACAAGATGGGCGCAGGCAGCCTTGGAACCACCCAGTCTCCGGGTCTGATGCCTGGAATGGGAGTTGGTATGATGGGTGGAATGGGCACGCGCGTGCCGGTTACACCTGCGCAGATGCCGGGAAGGCCTCCATCTGTGGTGTCTGCAAAAGACGCGTTCAGCGCACCAGGAACGCTGCCGTCGCCTGACCCTGCTCTGATGCCGAGATCCTCTGCTCCTGCAAACGCGTGCAGAGCCTGCGGCGCAGAGCTAAGAGCTGGAGCAAAGTTCTGCACAAAATGCGGAACCAAAGTATGAATCATCTGTAGGCAGAAAACAAAGGATACTTTGATTCCTCACTTGGCTTGATGGAGTAAACTTCTTTCACATTCAGCGCCCAGACGCGCACTGGCTCCACATCAAAACCAAGCTCATCGAGCTTTTTTGCGCACTGTGAAAACAGTTGGGGGTCGCTGATCTCCTCGGCATCCCCCTTGAACTGGAACCCTCCTCGGTGCACTCTGTCTACAATGGCGGCGCTCACTTTGGGCCACCGCTTGATGTTGGCGTACGTTTTATTCATGTATGCATCCGCAAAAACCAGACGTTCGTCATCAAGGATTGCCATTACGTACCGCGGTGAAATGTTTGGGATTCCGTTTGTGTCGACACTTGCGATTTCTACTATGTTGCCCTCTTTGATGATTAGTTGTATTGCTTCATCTGGTATCTTGACCAATGATGATCACGTGGACTACTTTCTCCACATTTTCTGCCATGTCTGGGCAAACGTATTCATCAGCTCTCCATATGCCTTGAGCTGCTCCATGCCAGTCTCGCTTGTTATCTTCTGCCAGTTCTCTCCAAACTGCTTGAACGCATTCAAAGCCGCATCATTCATGGATTTTTGCCAGTTTTCGTGGAATTCCTTGAGAGTCTTTTCGCTTGATTCGTTGACTGCCTTGAGCATTACCTCGTTGTACTTGGCCTGTATGTCGGCACCGATCTTCTGCAGAGATTCATAGGACTGCATCCATTTTTTGAGCAGTGCGGTGTACTCCTCCCACAGGCCGTCCCAGTCGTTTGCTTTTGCTTTTGACATGGTATGGTATGGATGAATTCGCACATAAACATTGTCCAAAAATTCAAAAAACTAGTCCTGGGTTGCGCCACACTCGGTGCAGAACTTGGCAGAAGCAGACAGCTTTGAGCCACACTCGGAGCAGAACTTGGCATTTGCATCTGTGACCTTGTTTACGCTTCCATACATGCCGGTGTTTCTCACCGCTCCAGTTGGCTCGTAGTGGTCTTCGTCTATTATCTCTACTGGCGCAAAGTCTTTTTCTTCCACATATGCCATTATCCTTGGAATTGTGTTCGACTTGTCCTTTGGGTCCGGGATCATGTCGCCAAGCCAGAATGAATACCTCATCAGGGTAAGCTCCGGGGTGGAAAATGCAAGGGTGTGTGCAGACATGTAATCCTGCGCTGCCTGTTTGCCGTTGAAAACCTTCATGAGACTATTCGTCTCTGATTATGTATAACGTTTACTGGAAATCGAACTAGGATCAGAAGATCTCATTCACAATGGTGTCCATTTGGTCAAACTCGTCTTTAATAGGTATGCCGTGCTTGTTCACATGTGAAAATAGACATTCCCCTGCCATGCCCAAAATGCGGCGGCAAAATGTATTCTGTTTCTTACGATGCCCCTCTTAAGGTTCTGTCGCGCCGCACATGGCATGTGTGCAAAGAATGCAACTTCACACAGAACGCAGAAGAATTCAAAAAGATGCTTTACTGTACCTAGATCTAAGTCGAGCTGAATTTAGAAAGCGACGCGATTCTTCCTTTGTACTTTTCCTTGTACAGGGTCCTGCATGAAGTGCAACAAAAGAAACGCTCAAAACCTCCAAATTTGAGTACCGTGGGCTTGTGAGGTACTGGTCCGTGGCAAAAATCACACGACATCTTGACCAGCATATCTTTGCTTAATTTGACATCATGGTGCTTTAGCGCCTTTGAGCGTATGCTGTCAAGCTTTGCGCCGGTCTTACCCTCAAGCATACCTAAGTCTATTTGTGGCAGGATTCCCTTTATGAGGCCGATGTTGACTAGACGCTCGTACCTTGCCTGTACAGTAGGCGTGCTTACCTTGATCTCGCGTGATATCTGACGAAAAGATTTGCGCCCGTCTTTGATCAAAGACTCCAAAATCGCGACATCGACTTCGTCAAGCTTGAATGGCATAAGACTGCCACGTCTACGTTTTATTTATTCTAATTTTTCTAACTTTTGTAAAGTATGGTCTTATATTGCAGATGCGGCGATTTTACAATTGTCAAGTGCAGGTATTAAGTAAGCCGCGTTCTGAAGATACATAATGAGCACGCAACAGCTAAGGCGAACCGCCGTCAAGATAGGAGGAATGCACTGCGCAGGATGTGCAAACTCGATCCAGTCCTCAGTTGGTGGCCTCCCAGGCGTCAAAAAGTGCGAGGTAAACCTCGCATCGGAAAAAGCACTCATCGAGTTCGATCCTTTGGAAGTGGATCTGCAGCAAATCGAAAAGGCAGTCCGGAGTGCTGGCTACAGGATAGTGTACGAAAAACTCACGCTCCGGGTCTCGGGCATAACAGATTCGTCTGACGCAGACAAGCTTGAAAAAAAACTCCAGGGGTTTGAGGGAATCAAGTCCGCCTCTGTAAACTATGGAACAAGCCAAGTTCTCATAGAATACAACTCTGCTCTCGTCTCGCTTTCAGACATAAGAAATTTCATGGCAAAACTTGGCTACCAGATAGTCTCCGAAGATCTCTCTGCCACCGCAGAAGAGCTCGAGGCAAAGAAGCTCAAAAAACTACTCGCAGTCGGAATCGCATTCACCATTCCAATTATGATCTTCGGTTACCCAGAATATCTTACATTCATTCCACTTGCTGGCACCAACATGTCTGCATTTTTGATGTTTGCGTGTGCAAGCCTAGTCCAGTTCGTGGCAGGAAGCAGGTTCTATGTAGGTGCCTTCAGGATTGCAAAAATGAGATCTGCAAACATGGACACACTAGTTGTGCTTGGAACCACCACAGCCTATCTATTTAGTGCCTACAATACGTTTCCGACACCGATGTGGCACAACATCTACTATGATGCAGGAGCAGTAGTGGTGACATTCATCGTACTTGGCAAATATCTGGAAAACAAGACAAAAGGCAAGACATCGTCGATCATCAAAAAAATGCTGGAGCTTCAGCCAAAGACTGCCAGGATAAGACGCGACGGAGTAGAGCAAGAAATCCCAGTAGAGCAGATCAAAACAGGCGACATCATGGTGGTAAAGCCTGGAGAAAAAATCCCAGTTGATGGTGTGGTGGTAGAGGGACATTCTGCTGTGGATGAGTCAATGGTCACAGGCGAATCCATGCCACTAAACAAAAAGAAAGGAGATTCCGTCATTGGTGGAACCATAAACAGAGAAGGCGCATTGTACATTGAAGCCAAAAAGGTAGGAGGCGACACCATGCTCTCACAAATAGTGAAGCTCGTCGAAAACGCAATGGGGCAAAAACCCCCAATGCAAAAGCTTGTTGATGCCATATCTGGATATTTTGCATTTTTTGTGATGGCAGCCGCAATTGGAACTTTTTTGGGTTGGTATTTTTTTACCGTGCACGGCGAGCACCACCTTGCAGCCTCGATCATCCCCGCAGTCGCAATACTTGTTGTTGCATGTCCGTGTGCTCTGGGGCTTGCTACACCCACTGCAGTGATGGTTGGCATGAGCAAGGGTGCCCAGAACGGCGTCCTGTTCAAAAGTGGCGAGGCGCTTGAGGCAATGGGAAAAATCAAGTTCATCGTATTTGACAAGACAGGAACCCTCACTGAGGGCAAGCCGCAGGTGACAGACATCATTCCTCTTGGAGAGTACGATGAGGAAATGGTCATCCAGCTTGCAGCAATCGCAGAGAAAAACTCAGAACATCCGCTTGCAAAGGCCATACTGCAAAAAGCTCTGGAAAAAAACCTGCCAATTGATGATCCACAGGACTTTATTGTGGTGCCAGGAAGGGGGTCAACGGCCACATATCGTGATTACAAAATCACCATCGGCAACGCTAGATTTGTGGAAGAAGAAGGAGCCGATGTGGGCTCGATTGAAGAGATTGAAGAACTACAGAGGCAGGGCAAAACCGCAGTCGTGATGACAATCAACAGCAAACCCGCCGGAATAATTGGAATTATTGATGCGCCAAGAAAGGAGGCAAGCCAGGTGGTAAAACAGCTAAGGCAGAGAGGAATGCAGGTTGTAATGCTCACCGGTGACAACCAAAGAACGGCAGATACCATCGCAAAAGAAATAGGAATTGACGTGGTATTGGCAAACGTATTGCCCCACCAAAAAGTCCAGGCAATAAAAAAATTGCAAGCAGATGGCATGACTGCTATGGTGGGTGACGGGATAAATGACGCAGCGGCCTTGACTCAGGCAGACGTGGGAATTGCAATAGGAAGCGGCACTGACATTGCAATAGAGGCAGGCAAAGTGGTGCTCGTAAAAAATAGCCTCGGAGACGTGGTGTCTGCTTTTGACATATCCAAAAAGACTGTGGGCAAGATAAAGCAAAACCTTGCGTACGCTTTTGCCTACAATGTGGTGCTGATCCCGGTGGCAGCAATGGGACTCCTTTATCCTGCAATAGCGGGAATGGCAATGGCTGCAAGCTCTGTATCTGTCACTGGTAGCTCGCTTCTTCTCAAAAGATGGAACCCAAAACATTGAGTGAATGAACTTGTAAAAATGGACTGGAGGGGAATTGAACCCCTGACTTCTGCATTGCGAATGCAGCGCTATACCACTAAGCCACCAGCCCTCAGTTTTTGCACAAACACTGCTCTATTTTTACTCATTTGAAAATCATTATCTTGCCGGCTAGGTATCATACATTATTGAGCCAGAGGGTTTCGGATCTGCTTGAGCGTGGAAGATCCCAATACGAATGGGCAAAAGCCCACATGAGGATCCTCACAAACTCAATTGAGCGGCTAAAAAAATCAAGGCCTCTCAAAGGAACCACGCTTGGCTTTTGCCTCCAGGTGACAAAGGAGACTGCGGTGCTGCTTGTGGGGGCAAAAGAGCTTGGCGCAGAAGTGGTAGCCTGCGGGGGAAACCCCCTTACCACGCAGGACGACATTGCAGTATTTTTGGAATCTCAGGGAATCACGATTTATGCCTGGTCTGGTCAAACGGAATCGGAGTACGGGTGGTGCCAGGACCAAGTTCTCTCGCACAGACCAGATATCATAACAGACGACGGCGGCGACCTAAACACAAAGGCGCATTTTGATAAGCGATTCAAAAATCTGAAGATACTTGGTGCTACCGAAGAGACCACAACTGGCGTGAGCAGGTATTATGCCATGGAAAAAAAAGGCAAGCTGCGGTACCCAATCATTGCGGTAAACAACGCCAAAACCAAAATGATGTTTGACAACAGGTACGGCACAGGGCAGTCCACAGTCGACGGCTACCTTCGCGCAATGAATCTGCTTTTTGCATCAAAGAGGGTGGTGGTGTGCGGGTACGGGTGGCTTGGCAAGGGGGTCGCACAAAGATGCGCAGGCATGGGCTCAAAAATCATAGTGACCGAAGTAGACCCAGTCAAGGCACTCGAAGCTCACATGGATGGCTTTGATGTTATGCCGATGAGTGAGGCCGCAAAGATCGGCGACATCTTTATCACGTGCACCGGCATGACCGATGTAATCACAAAAAGACACCTTCTCTCAATGAAGGACGGTGCAGTAGTGGGTAATGTGGGACACTTTGATGTCGAAATTGACGCCAGATTCCTGCTCCAGAATGCAAGGCAGGCAAGACCGCATCTTGATGAGTGCACACTGCCAAACGGAAAAAAGATCTACCTTGTCAGCAAGGGACGAGTGGCAAACCTGATTGCGTCTGAGGGCCACCCACCTGAGGTGATGGCATTGTCGTTCTCAAACCAGCTTCACTGCATCTTGTATCTGCTAAAAAACCACGAAAAGCTAAAAAACCGAGTCTACGGCGTGCCAAAAGAAATCGACGATCAGGTCGCATCTGACGCACTGGCTTCGATGAATGTCAAAATAGACAAACTCTCAAAAAGACAGCTCGCATACGCCCAAAGCTGGTAAGCATAATAACAAGAATCATTTCAATCAAACTAGTTGACAGTTGACTGCGTAATTACTGATGCACACGTGGTGACCACAAGGGGACTCCTTGATAGAAACATCGTAATTAATGAAGAAAAAATTGTAGACTTTACTACAGACCTTCCACAATGCGACAAAAAGATCAACGCAAAGGGCCTGGTCGCAATTCCCGGAACGATAGACCCGCACGTCCACTATGGTGTCTATTCTCCAATAGAGGAGGCTGCAAAGACGGAATCGAGGGCCGCCGCCCTTGGCGGCGTTACCACCATGATGAGGATGCTCCGTCTCGGCCGTCCCTACAGGACGCACCTACAAGCCCAGCTTGACGCATCAAAGAACTCGCACTATGTGGATTACGCAATACATGCAACCATATTTGATGAAAGACAGGCAGACGAGATGAAATTCTGCGTGGAAAACGGCATAACGTCATTCAAACTTTACATGAATCTTGGCGGCGAAGTGGGGCACGTCTACATGGACATGGATCCTGGGGCGTCGGATCTCTTTGAGGCAAGGGTGCAGCTTGAATCAAGCACGATCCGCAAAGTCCTCTCAAATGCCGCAAAGCTTGGCTGCCCGGTGCTTGTGCACGCAGAAGACTACCAGATGTGCGAGTGCGGAATAAAAAAAGCAAAGGAGGACAGAAAAGATGGGCTGGCAGCATGGTCGCAAAGCAGGCCTCCTGACTCTGAGGTAAAAAGCATCAGGAAAGTGTGTGAGATTGCACGAGAGTTTGGCACGACAATTTACTTTGTGCACATTGGCTCTGCTGCTGCACTGGACGCAATACAGGAAGAAAGAAAAAAGAAAACCAAGATCTTTGTTGAGACCTGCCCGCACTACATGACTTTATCCTATGAAAACCAGAAGGGATATCTTGCAAAGGTGATGCCGCCAATCAGGACAGCGTCGGACAATCAACGAGTCTGGCAGGCGATATCTCAGAATGCAATCGATACGATAGGCACAGATCACGTCGCAAACCGCATCAAGCTCAAAGTAGGCGACGACGTGTGGTCGTCGCTTGCAGGCTTTCCGGGAATCGGAGTGTTGCTTCCGATCTTGCTGTCTGAAGGCGTAAACAAGAACAGAATTGATCTTGGGAGGCTGGTTGAGCTGACGAGCGCAAATGCAGCAAGAATTTTTGGAATGTATCCGCAAAAGGGCGCACTGCAAAAAGGATCCGATGCTGACATCACGCTGGTTGATCTGAAAAAAGAAAGCAAGGTTAGCGCGGATTTCTTTGGAGCATTCTCGGACTATATGGTGTATGAGGGGTGGAATCTGAGGGGGTGGCCTCAGACCGTGTTGGTCAGAGGAGTCACGGTCACCGAAAATATGCAAGTTGTGGGCAAACCAGGTCACGGCAAACTAGTGGGGCGAAATCCTGACACAATCATATAGAAAATCAAAACTATCCTTGATGTTGACTTTGAGCTAAATCGGATGAACCCAAACCGTGGTACGGCCTTTACACAAAAACTCATTCGCACATCTTATTCAAATGACGATTACCATTTGTTCAGTCTGGCACTTGTATATCCTGATCTGGTCTGTTGCCAATATTTTCCGCACGCATGTATCTCCAGATGAATTCCGGACGAATCATCCGACATTCTAATATATTATGAGATGGCGAGCAAGCTCGATGAAGGTTGTATTTGGTCTTGGAATAATTTTGGTGCTTGCATTGCTTGCGCCAATTACTTCGTTTGCGCAACAGGACACAATTCTTGCAATCGAAGAGACAATCATTCCAATGTCTATTCCGTCTGATAACAAACTTCCTTGGGGCTTTGTAGAGGGAAAAATATCGAGTCCTGCAGAGGATCATCAAGTAGTCATCCAAATTTACAAAGGCCAAGACCCAGTTCGCTTTGCCCAGGTACCGGTAAACGATGACGGTACATATCAGTACAGGTTCAGAGTTTTGGATGTGACAGACGGCAAGACTAACAGAATCTTTGATGGTGATTATACGGTCAAAATCTTCAAGGTGGTAAATCTTGATTCAAATTATCTTGATTCGCTTGTTGGCAAAAATGCGGCCTTTGATATCGGAATCGACATACTAAAGCAAAATCTGTAATTGTCTACGCAATCTTTTTTATAAAATCTGAAATTGTCGAGTCGTCAAAGTTTATAGTTTTGTTGTCGACTGACTGCAGAGTCTTTTGCCACTCTGCACGACTCATCTTCTTTGTTTGTTGCAGGCCGGCAGCAGCCAGTATGTTGAGGACTTCAGAGAGACTCCAACTTCTGTCGGTTTTTTCTATCAGTCTGCCTTGGATTCTTCGCACGGTGGTCTCTAGCTCCTTTTCAAGAGTGATACTTTTTTTGGATTTTATTGGCTTTGCGCCCACAAAACAACTGCGCCAATCTATTATAAAAATGCATCATGCTAAAGCCAGAAATGATGACATTCCTACCATCACCATGCTGACGAATTAAGGTAGCGGAATCCTTGTTGTCTGCGGTAATTGGTTTCCACTCAATTTGGACAAGTCGCGATTTTACATAGCAGTGAACAATCCGCTCTCAAGATAATTTATAGAAAAAATAGCATAAGACAAGGTAAATTTCGTATAATGTCTACAGGGCTTAAAAGATCAAAAATTAGCACCTAATCATTAAAGAATATCGAATCTTCCGTTTTCTTTTGCCTTGTAGATGACGTCTGGCTTGCGTGTAAATATCCCAACTTCGAGCACGCCAGGAATCTGCTTTACTTTTTGAGCAAGTGCCTTTGGTGATTTGATTGTGCCAAAATCGCAGTCATAAATTACATTGCCGTTTTCTGTGATGAACGGATAGCCACGCTCGATCGTTCGCAGCTCGGGCCTTCCGCCAAGTCTTTCGATGAATTTCTTTACAGTGCCTCTTGCAAAGGGATGCACCTCTACCGGCACCGACCTGTTCAAGTATTTTACAAACTTTGTCGAATCCGCCATGATGACTACCTTGTCTGAAGATGAAATCAAAATATTTTCGCGAAGCAATGCGCCTCCGCCACCCTTGATGAGATTTTTTTGCGAGTCTATCTGGTCTGCGCCATCAAAGACGATGTCTATTTTGTGTATCTGGCCAGAATCAACGATATGAATTCCGTTTTTTTCTGCAACCAGCTTTATCTGCAGAGATGTCGGGACTGCACGGATGGACATCTTTTTTTGCTTTATGTGCAGGCCAAGCGCGTTCACAAACGCAGTTGCTGCACGACCGCTTCCCAATCCAAGAAGATGTCCGTCTTTGACAAACTTGAGTGCGTCTTTAGACAATGCCGAAATGGCATCATCAAACGACAATTACTCTACCTCGGCCTGCTCTAGCTTTGATAGTGTCTTCATTATTTCGCGCTTGATAGAATCCAGGTCGTCTTCATCTTCTTCCGCTTCCACTGGCTCCGGGATGTTCAGCTTTGGCTTTTTCTTTTCAATCTCTGGCTTTGGCTCATCTCTGAACTCTAGTTTCGGCGGCTCTGATCTAATCTGTTTTTCAATATCGATCGGTTCGACAGGTACTGGTTTTTGTGGTTGAATGACCTCCCGCATTTCTGTGGGGGGCACGACCTGCTGCACCGATGCAGGAACCTGCATTGGCGGTGTCTGGATCTGCGGCGTCTGGACTGGCTGCACAATCGTATCTGGCAAAACAACTGGGGGGATCTCAGTAAGTGTCGTCAGCTCCAGCTTCTTTGCTGGCTTTGCAAAAGACCTGATCATCTCCTCAATGCTTTCTGAGCTTACGACTTCGGGCTTTTCTACCGGCACCGGTTTTTCTTTTTCGATCCTTGATTCTTTCTTTGACTCCTCCTTTTCGACTTTGGGTTTTTCAAGCTGGACTTGCGCCGCCACCGAAATCCTAGATGATATCTCTGCAAGTCGTTTGTCAAGCGCAGACAGCTTCTGGTCCATGAGGCTCATTAGGCCGTCCCCCAGCGGGCCGAGGTCAGGGTACTTGGAGGCTTCCTCGAGTTTTTCTATTTTGGCCAAAATTACACCGAGCTGGTGCTGGTACCTTGAGAGAAGCTTGTCGCGCTGAATCTTTGTCAGCTCGCCACCATCAGAATACAACCTTGAAATCGTCTTGGTGAGAATGTCTTTTTCTATCCTGAGGGTCTCAATTTGCGCCCTTATCTGGGAATTTGCGCCCAAAAGCGGCGTCTTGCCTTTCTTTGGGAATCTGTTAATCGTGGCAGCCGTTGCCGCCCCCGCAATAGAACTAAGAATTATTGCAACTTCCATTTACGCGTACCATTTGATCCAAGAATACTTGCGAATCCTTGCATCCGGAAATCCACAGCTTGCGCAGCGGTGCTGACGCTTGTGATACGAATTCTTACCGCATCTTCTGCATCTGATGTGAGGCTTTTTCCTTGTGAAAAGCCCCATCGAGGGAGTTCCTCTACCCATGCATCATCACGCAGGAGGAGGGGAGATCATAACTACGTTGTCCCCTCGCACAACAATGGTTCCAATGCTTTTTGCCTCGCCTTCAGAAGGGATCTCCTCTGAGCTGTCGAGTAGCAGGTTCATGTGCTGGTCAAAACCTCTGAGGTTGCCCCTGATGGTCTTGCCGCCTTTGAGCTTGATTAGAACTACTTTGTCGATGCTTTCATCCAGTACTTTTACTGCCATGTCAACTGACATTTAATTCACTTATTGGCTCTCCTAACTAGGTATTATATTAAAATTTCATTGGTGAAAATTAGAGTTTTAATCACTAAGCCAACTTTGACACTGTTTTTGTTATGTTTTTCACAATTTCGGCCAAGATCTGGCGCCCGTCTCTCCTCGTGGCATTCCGCGGATCCCCCCACACGCCGTTTTTGGTAGCTTTAATAAACTGCACAGATGCAAGCTTGGAGATTCGCGACTTTTGCTGTTTTGTCATGTTTTGTGTTGTGAGACCCTTTCTTGCAAGCTTCATGTTCGGCTTGTCTGATATGGCAAGCATCAGCGATGTCTCCACAAAGCCTGCGTGGTCAAATTCCCGCCCAATAAAGTGCCAGTACGAGTACACAAAGACCCTGATCCTGCCTCTGTGCTTTTTGTCTATTTTGGACTTGAGGGCCTTTAGTGCCTTTTGGTTTCCGTGGTGGCCATTTAGTATTATTATTCTTGACATGCCGTTTTTTGCAAGCGAAACGCACACATCATACAGAAACTGCTGCAGAATTGCGGCCCTGACACTCAGGTTGAAAAAAGGCGCATGCTCAAACGACACCCCGTAAGATATGGTGGGCAAAAGCCAAAGGCCGCATCTTTTTGCCACTTGTCTTGCAATCTCACTTACGATGTCCGAGTCCGTAGAGACTGGAAGGTGCGGTCCGTGCTGCTCCAAGGAGCCAACCGGGATGAGGACAGTCTTTTTTCCTTTGAGTCTCCTCAAAGCGGGATCGGAAAAATCCTGTAGTATCACTTTGTGTACACTTTTCTCCAGCTGACCTCGAGCCTTCCTTCCAGGTGCATCTTGACTGCCTTCAGAAGAGTCTCCGCCTCCAGCTTCTGGCCTTTCTTTTTTATCTCCTCGAGTGTGTCTGCCGAATCCACCTTAAAGGAATCCTGAAAGATTATCGGTCCCTGATCCAATTCTTCTGTGACATAGTGGGCAGTCACACCGACAATCTTTGTCCCCCTCTCAAATGCCTGCGCATACGCAAAGGCACCAGGGAACGCAGGAAGAAGAGACGGATGTATGTTGATGATTCGATGCGGGTACCGCCACACAAAATTCGGAGTCATTATTCTCATGTAGCGCGCAAGCACCACCAAGTCAATGTCGTACTTTTTTGTTATCTCGATGAGGTGGTCCTCTGCCTTTTGCTGGTCTTTTTCATCAACTAGAACAAACGGGATGCCGGCTTTTTTTGCAAGGGGCTCAAGTGTTCTCTCCGTGCCGACTATGACGCTGATTCTGCCTTTTAGCTGCTTTTTGGCG
Source organism: Candidatus Nitrosotenuis sp. (assembly GCA_035575435.1). Lineage (GTDB taxonomy): Archaea > Thermoproteota > Nitrososphaeria > Nitrososphaerales > Nitrosopumilaceae > Nitrosotenuis. The sequence continues at coordinate 120,445 of DATLXX010000013.1, read as the reverse complement.
TTTGCGTCAAGCAGCGCCTCAAGGCAATGCGGCTCTTTTGTGACAAAGACCGCGATATTTTTTTGCGAATTTATCTCGTGATACACGCTTACCTCCATCCCAAGCTTTTTGCCAAGGTCCTGCAGCTCCCTGTCGAATTCCTTTATGTCGAATTCTTTTGAAAATGAGGCCTCAAGGTGCATGCCAAAGAGACCCTTGATCACGTTCTGGTTTACCTTCTCAATGTTCCCCTTTTTCTGGAATATGAAGTTGGTAAATGCGGCTACTATACCCTCCCTGTCTTTTCCCACAACCGTAATACCTATTCTGATTTTTTTCACAGAGTTGTCTTGCAAATTCACCTTATTAACCTAGTTTCGTGCATGCAATCGCTAAATCTGTGAAGAACGTGCCTGCGCATAAACCACCAGCCCGAAAACGAACAAGGTACTTGCAGATAATTTAATATTTTAAAAAAATTTAGCCATGTCATTGGAAAATCCTACGGCTGCGACCAAAGTAGCCGCACTCCAAAAACTAGTAAACACTAACAAGTTCGGCTCGATAATAACCGGAATAATCATAATGCAGGCAGCGGTGCTTGCCCTTGAGACCTTCTCGGAGCTTGCAACATTCTATGAGATCTTTGCAGCAATCCACTGGTTCGTAGTGGCCGCCTTCATCGTAGAAGCCGCATTGAAGATGGCCTCGCAGTACCCAAGGCCACAGACCTACTTTAAGGACGGCTGGAACGTCTTTGACTTTGCAATAATAGTGCTTTCTTTGGTTCCATTTACGGGAAGCTTTTCTACGGTTGCAAGGCTGGTCAGGCTGCTGAGGATAACCAGACTAACAAACAGATCAAAAGAAATGCGAATAATGGTGACGACAATAGTGAGGTCGCTTCCAAGTATGCTAAACATAGTCCTGCTACTCGGAATTTTGTTTTTCATCTACGGGGTGGCTGGATACCACCTGTTTTCGGAAATAGACTATGAGCACTGGGGGACTTTGCCGCGCTCATTGGTAACCCTGTTTAAGGTGATAACGCTGGAGGGGTGGGTAGACCTCATGAAGCCGGTAACTGATGTAAATATGTTCAACGTAGCATTCTTTGTCAGCTTTATTGTGATCGGAACTTTTGTAGTAATCAACCTCTTTGTTGCAATAATAGTCAAAAAGACAGAAGAAGCCTACAGGTATATCCATGACCAGTCTTCTCCCTCACAGCAGGAGATACTGGGCGAGATAAGAGAGATAAGGCGCATGATTGAAGACCTGGAAAGAAGGTTCTCAAAGGCCTGAGTCTATTTGCCAATCACGTTTTCAAGGCGTTTCACTCTTCTCCTAGCACAAGAAAAACACTCGAAAACACAAAACACGATTATTGATTGGTTTTACATGCACCACAATATCCAAACAGCTCAAAGCTGCTTTTTACTATCTGATACTTGGATTTTCTTGCTGCCCTTGCCTGAATCTCCTTTAGGTCTTCATCAAGATCTTCTATTTTACCGCATTTCATGCAGATCAGGTTGATGTGTTCATCCACATGACCATCAAAACGGGCCTCTCCACCGATCTCAATTTGTTTTACAAGCTGTTTTTGCTTTAGCAGATCAAGTGTCTTGTATACTGTAGACAGACTTACCATCGGATATTTCTTTTTGACAACACCATGAATATGCTCAGCACTTGGGTGTTCTTTTGTGTTTAGCACATAATCTACTATGGCTAGTCGTTGTGGTGTTATCCTGAATCCTTCTTCTCGTAGTGTTGTCACGATCTGCTCTAGTTGCATGATGTGATCTGCGATGATTCGATATTTAATATTTATTATGTATTAGGAATAAAATCTAATTAATAATAAACATTAAATAGGAATAATTCCTAATAGTAACCATGAATGGAATAAACATAGGCATTGCAAACAAAAACAGAAAGGCAGTAGTCAGCGTTTTGGGTAAATTATTGGCGGACGAATATGTTCTGTATACCAAGACTAGAAACTACCATTGGAATGTGGTTGGTCCGCATTTTAACGATCTACACAAGTTCTTTGAATCCCAGTATGAAGCACTAGACACAGATATTGATGAAATAGCAGAGCGAATCCGTTCCCTTGGAGAAAAGACTCCCGCCACACTTGCCGAGTTTGTCAGAAACACCACAATAAAAGAGCATCCAGGATTTCCATCCGCAGACAAGATGGTCGCAAATCTTGTCTCAGACCATGAAAGCATAATTCAGACACTTAGGAAGGCAATTTCCACATGCGAGCAAAACAATGATGCAGGAACTGCTGACTTTCTTACCGGTCTGATGGAAAAACATGAAAAGACTGCTTGGATGTTGCGCTCTGTTTTAAAAAAATAGAGCATCCAAACTCTTTTTCTGAGGTGAAAAAAATGAACAGGCAAAAACTTGTAACAAAATGCGAAGGGCAAGCCATAGCAGATGGAATTAGGATCTGTGTTAGCTGTGGCAGTATTTGCGTTATAATCAAAGAACACACTCTGACGTGTCAAGACTGCGGAAAACAATTCAAATTCAGGAGAAAACAAGATGGTCTCTGTTTGTAACAACATCTGTATCCGTTTCAAATCGAATCACATTACAACCCGATTCAAATATGAAATGGGGCAAAAAAGATGCAGTCTGTGTAATGTGTTTTTAGAGTACTCTGGTTTGCGGTGCCCATGCTGTAATGTTAAACTCAGAACAAAATCCAGAACAACTGAAAAGAAGGAGAATAAACGTAATGCCTGAGTGGCCATGTAACAAGATTTGTAGGTGTTTTGCAGCCGATTCTGGGAGGGCCAAGACTACAATCTACAAGAAATGGTGCTCAAAATGTGAGATTTATCTAATTTCAAAATATTTCTCCTGCCCGTGCTGCCATAGTGCACTGGTAAAGATGTGAGAAATTCAGGCATCAATACTTTTTCAGTAAATTTCAACATCTAATACAATAAAATCATTGATCTGCTTCAAAATAATAAGGCAGAATGGTTATCTTGGGATCAAAACATGCTTTAGCGCAAAACAATGACCCAATCAATACATTACGGGTTAATGCGGGAGGTGGGATTTGAACCCACGAACCCCTAAGAGATAAGGGCCTAAACCTTACGCCTTTGACCGGGCTTGGCAACTCCCGCAGACATGCTCCAATTCAACACAAACTTATTGTTTACCATGAATCGACCATACTCAGATAAAATGGAGCAGCTCAAATTCATTCTAAAATCAAGCTTTTTGTACGCTGCGCTTTCTGCGGCATTTTCCACAATAGGGCTGGCACCGTTTTTTGGCGAGATTCTTCCACAGAGATATGTGATCGGCAACCCGCTTGAGGTGAGCGGCATCTCGCCAGAGCACGTAATGGGCCATATCTCGTTTGGCCTAATCGCAGGCCTTGCAGCACTAAAGCTGAGATACATCATAATTGCAGGCCTCCTTCCAATCGCACTCGATGCAGACCATCTAATTCAGTTCCTAAATATGGAGGCGGTGCCTAGACTTGGCCACTCTGCTGCGTTCGGTCTGCTTGCAGCTCCCGCAATGATGGCACTGACAGGTAAAAAAGACATAATTCTTGGCGCTGTCTCATTTTCCGCAGTACTTTCGCACATCGCATTTGACGTGTTGCTGGAAAGTGGCTCCAAGTTTCCGTTCCTCATACCATTCCAAAACAGCATGGTGTCAATACAAGGAGATAACTGGATAGTGTTTTTAGCAGCGGCAGTAGCAATAGTCGGCACAGCCTCCTTGATTGCAAAAACGCAGCAAATGCCTGCAAAACACAAATTCAACTCGTAGAGGTATCAACACATGGGCAAACTGTTTGGCACAAATGGCATCCGGGGAGTATTCCCAGACACACTCAGCTTGCAGTTTATACACGACATCACGCTTTCCATTGCTACCTATTTTGGGAAAGGCCCAATACTGGTAGGATATGATGGCAGAGTCTCCAGCCCGCCAATTGCAAAGCTTGTCTGCTCAACTCTGAACGAGGCAGGCCTGGACTGCGCAAACGCAGGACTCGTGCCTACGCCGGCACTGGAATTCGCAACAAAAAAGCTCAGGTACGCAGGAGGAATAATGATCACCGCATCACACAATCCACCGGAGTACAACGGCCTAAAACCTGTTGCAGCAGACGGAGTAGAGATACCAAGGGAGGACGAATCAGTAATTGAAGAAATCTATTTTGGAAAAAAATGGATCCGACCTGCAAGAAAACTCGGAAAGACAAGACAGGAAAGTCGAGTCGCAGACACGTACATTGCAGGCATCAAGTCACACATTAATACAAAAAAAATCAGGCAAAAAAAATTCAAAATAATCCTTGACCTTGGCAACGGTGCCCAGGCGGTAGCTGCACCAAGGCTGTGCGAGGAGCTTGGCTGCAAAACCTATCTGGTAAACCAGAAAATAGACGGAAACTTTCCAGGGAGAGGCTCGGAGCCCACACCACAAAACCTGCAAAAGCTCTCAAGTGAAGTAATAAGAAAAAAAGCAGATCTTGGTGTTGCGTTCGACGGAGACGGGGACAGGAGCCTTTTTTGTGACGAAAATGGCACAATCCTCACAGGAGACCGCTCAGCTCTCCTTTTGGCAAGTCACATACTGCAAAAAAACCCGCACTCCAAACTTGTGACCTGCCTTAACTCCAGCTCAGTGACAGAGCAAATCGCGCAAAATGCAAAGGCGCAGGTGATACGCACCAAGGTCGGCTCAGTCGAGGTCTCAAGAACCATGGTTCCACAAAAAGCGTTGATAGGATTCGAGGAAAACGGCGGCTTTATGTACGGAAGACACAACGCCGTGCGCGACGGCTGCATGACACTTGGGCTGCTACTTGATCTTCTCGCCGAAACCGGCAACACACTGAGTGCCGCACTGGATTTGGTACCAAAATCCTATACAACAAAAGACAAAATAAGATGCACTCCACAGCAGGCAAAGAAGCTAATCGACTCCCTAAAAAAACAACACAAAAACTACGACGACAGGGACGGAATCAAGATCACGCTTGGCAAAAAAATCTGGGTGATGGTTAGGCCCAGCGGCACCGAGCCGATTGCAAGAATATATGCAGAGGCCGACTCGCAAGAAAAGCTCGACGACCTGATGAGAGAGTACCTCGCAAAAGCAAAGACTCTTTTACGCTAACACTAATAAAGAGATGCGCAAAAACTCAAGGAATGAAGATGATCCCGAAGGGTGATTTAGTTGGGTAAGGCTTACTATGTAAAATTCGAGACGCCAGGGGACTTGGTCAATCCAATCCTGGAGGCTGTACGAGTTGCGTCTCAGAGCGGCAAAGTCCGCAAGGGCACAAACGAGGCCACAAAGGCAATTGAGCGCGGAATAAGCAAGCTAGTAGTCATTGCAGAGGATGTCGAACCACCTGAAGTAGTTGCCCACCTTCCAATCATATGTGAGGAGCAGAACGCCGCATACGCTTTTGTCCCAAGCAAGCAGGAACTCGGCAAAGCACTTGGAATTGATGTCACCTCAGCTGCTGCTGCGATAATCGATGCAGGCGACGCCAACCACATCGTCGAAGAAGTCGTTTCCTCAATAAAGAAGCTTAAAGGTGGCAAGTAGCGATGAGCGCCCCACAAACAGAAGAGGCAGTACCTGCAGAAGTAATACAGCTTGTGGGAAAGACCGGCATTGCCGGAGAGATAACTCAAGTCAGGGTTAAGATTTTGGGCGGACGTGACAAGGGCCGTATCCTGACAAGAAACGTCAAAGGCTCTGTGCGCATGTCGGACATTTTGATGCTGCGCGAAACGGAACGCGAGGCCAAGAAGATAAAGTGATGACACATTGAGCTTAATTGTAAAACCGTGCAGTTTTTGCGACAGACCAGTGGCAAAAGGTTCTGGAACCATGCTAGTCAAAAATGACGGCACAGTGTTGTGGTTCTGCTCTCCAAAATGCAAAAAGAACATGCTGGTGCTAAAACGCGACCCGCGCACACTCAAGTGGACAAAAAAGTACCAGAAAGGCGGAATCATCAAAAAGTAGCTTTACGAAATTGACCGAACAAACACTCTTCATAGTAAAACCGGACGCAGTAGCAAGAAAGCTGGTAGGACAAATCATCTCAAGATTTGAAAGCAAGGGATTCAAAATAATCAAGCTGAAGATGTTTACCTTCACAAAGGCGCAAGCTCAAGAGTTCTACTCCGTCCACAACACAAAACCCTTCTTTGGTGAGCTTGTTGATTTCATAACATCGGGCCCAGTTGTGGCCGCAATAATTGAGGGCAACAACGCCATTGCTACGACCCGCCTGCTTGTTGGGGCAACCAAGTCATACGAGGCAGCGCCAGGCTCGATTCGCGGCGACTTTGGCCTTGGGATATCAGACAACATCATTCATGCGTCAGACTCTAAGGAAAGTTTTGAAAAGGAAGCGAGGGTAGTATTTCAGTGATCTGCCTTGCGAATTCGACAGCCAATTGTGGCCGTCTTAGGCCATGTAGATTCCGGTAAGACCTCGCTACTAGACAAGATCCGCGGAACCGGCGTCCAGGGGAGGGAGGCAGGAGGAATCACTCAGCACATAGGTGCAAGCTTTTTGCCCACAGAAACAATACAGAAAATGTGCGGACGACTGTATCAAAAACTGGCAAAATCGGAGCACGAGGTTCCAGGCCTGCTTGTGATTGACACGCCCGGGCACGAAGTATTTACGAATCTGCGCACAAGGGGGGGCTCGGCAGCAGACATTGCAATCCTGGTGGTGGACACAAATCGCGGCTTTCAGCCACAGACAAACGAGAGCCTCAAGATACTCCAAGCAAGAAAGGTGCCGTTCGTAATTGCGCTAAACAAAGTGGACATGATCCCGGGCTGGAAAAAAACAGACACCCCATACATCTCAGAGGCAATAAAGCAGCAGGACCAGTTCACCCAGACCACACTCGATGAGCAGATCTACAATGTGGTCGGCACACTCTCAATCCTCGGATTCCAATCGGAGGCCTTCTACAGGGTAAAGGACTTTTCAAGGGAGGTCGCCATAGTTCCAGTCAGCGCAAGAACCGGTGTCGGAATTCCGGAGCTGCTGACAGTCCTTGTCGGCCTCACGCAGCAATACATGCAAAAAAGGCTCGCCCAGGAAGAAAAGCCAAGCCGCGGAATAATTCTCGAAGTAAACGACGAGGTCGGCCTTGGCACAACTGCAAACATGATCCTAATTGACGGCAGGATCAAAAAAGGCGACTCTGTAATCGTCGCAAAACGCGACTCTGTAATAGTCACAAAACCAAAAGCCATGCTTCTTCCAAAACCGCTTGACGAGATGCGTGACCCAAGAGACAAATTCAAACCAGTCGAGCTGGTTGAAGCTGCAGCCGGCATCAAGATCGCCTCGCCCGACCTGGAGGGTGTGCTCCCTGGAAGCACGGTGTACGTGACTGACGACGACTCCAAAGTAGAAGAATTCAAAAAAATAATCGAGTCTGAAATGAAATCGGTCTTTGTGGACACGCAAACAAACGGCGTGATCCTCAAATGTGACACGATCGGCTCACTTGAGGCGCTCACCGAGATGCTGAGGCGCCAACAGATCCCAATTGCCAAAGCAGACATTGGACACGTAAACAGGCGCGACGTACTTGAGGCCAAAGTCATCAAGGAAAATGACAGACACCTAGGAGTTGTCCTTGCGTTTAACGTAAAGATCCTACCCGACGCGCAAGAGGAGGCAGAAATAAGCCACGTGAAGATTTTTTCCGACAAAGTAATCTACAGCCTCCTTGATTCCTACACACTCTGGGTTGACGAAGACACCGCAAACGAGGAAAACGCGGTGTTCTCGGAGATAACGCCGATTGCCAAGTTCACCTTCCTCAAAGGTTACGTGTTCAGGAACAGCAACCCTGCAGTGTTTGGAATCAGGGTGGATGTAGGCAAGGTAAGACAAAAAATGCCGGTCATGAACAAAAACGGCAAGAGAATAGGCGTCATTCACCAGCTCCAGGACGGCAAAAAGTCGATCGAGTTTGCAACACAAGGACAAGAAGTAGCATGCTCCATCCAGGACGTGACCATTGGCAGGCAAATCAACGAAGAGGACGTGTTTTATTCTCTGCCCAGCTCAAGTGATGCAAAAAAGCTCGTCGAGCGCTTCTCGCACAAACTCACGCCGGAAGAGCAAGCAGTATTAAATGAGATTCTGGAGATCCAAAGAAAACAAGACCCTGCTTACGGCTACCTCTGATACTTTTTGGCAATCATGTGTATGCCAGGCTCGCCAACTGCCCCAGTCATCCGCTCTACAGGCTGACCGTCTTTGAACATGATGAAAGTGGGTATCGCCTGGACGCCAAACCGCATCGCGATGTCCTGGTTTAGATCCACGTTGACTCTGGCAAACCTGATGTGTCGGTATTTTTTTGCCATCCGCTCAAAAACAGGATGCATCAATCTGCATGGCCCACACCACTCGGCCCAAAAATCAACCAGCACGAGGCCTTTGGAGACGACATGATCGAAATTCATGGAGCTCAAGTCCACTATGTCTGGCTGAGCTGCTGCCTCCTGCCGCTGTCTTAGCATCTCTGCGAGCTTTTTTTGCTTTATCTTTTCTATCTCGGGATCCTCCATGAGGACAAAAATCTCTTTGCCGTATTTATTTTCTACAAGTCGAGCAGGTAGCGCATCAGGACTACGCCGTTTTGTTTTATCTCCATTAGGTGAAAGGTGGGAGATTTTATCTCTACTTTGAAGCGGTGCTTTTTGATGTCGATGTCTTCACCTCTGGCGTCAGCCAGTATCCTGTACTCGGAGTTCTTTTGCAGTGTGACTTTGATGGACTTGGCTGCAAACCCCTCAGTGATGGTGAGTATGATCATTTCTTCCAGCCAGTTGTACAGCAGATAGTTGAGGTCCTTGCCACTAACTGTTATCTTACGCGTGGTTTTTTCTTCCACTGTGTTCACGTCTAGGATTGTCTCCACCACCGACCTTGCCGCAACCGCAAACGCTTCCTCCAGATTGGCGGCCTCAACTTCGATGAAGGCATCTGTTGCATGGTCAAGATATCTGTAGCTCAATTGGTAAGACTGCGCTTAGCTGTTATTTAATGCAAAGAGGTTTTCGCAAAGACGTAGCAACACCTAAATCCATTGCATAGAAATCTTTTGCAAGTTGAATCTGCCAAGAGGAATGAAAGATTTTGAGAGCGGCGAACAATCCCAAATCGAGTTTGTCAGGCAAAAATTCCTTGAAACCTGCAAGACATTCGCATTCAAATTCATGGAACCGTCCCCCATCGAGCTTGTATCAGTCATTGAAGCAAAAAGTGGGCCCACCATAAGAGACGAGATCTATTTTTTCAAAGACAAAGGGGACAGGGAGGTGGCCCTAAGATTTGACTTCACGGTGGGCCTCACAAGGTATGTTGTCTCACAAAAATCTCTGAGACTACCTGCAAAGATTGCCGCATTTGGCGGCGTGTGGAGGTACGACGAGCCGCAAAAGGGAAGATACAGATACTTTCACCAATGGGATCTGGAAATTTACGGCAAGCCGAGCCTTGAATCTGATGCAGAGATAATCGAGTTTACGTCGAAATTTTTCTCAAAACTTGGGCTCAAAAACATCACAATAGACATCTCGCACCGCCAACTGGTCGAAGCTATAGTCAGCAAAATATTTGGGACTGGAGATCCTCAAGTGATTTCTGACATATTCAGGGCAATAGATAAAATTCAAAAAAAGAAAAAAGATGAGATACTCAAAGAATACGGCCAAAAAGGCTACACCGCAGAAAAAATGGAGCAAATCCTCGAGTTTTCCAAGATAAAGGGGCAGCCAGACGAGGTCGAAAAACTCTACTCCGTAGCAGAAATTGGAGCGTGGAGCGAGCTCAAAGATTTGTTTTCTTCCCTCAAAAACCGCGGTGTCACAAACACCAGAATTAATTTTGGAATAGTTCGCGGCCTGGATTACTACTCTGGGGTCGTTTTTGAGGCCTTTGATGCATCATCCGATGTGGGTGCCCTTGTTGGCGGCGGAAGATACGACAGTCTGCCAAAGGCCTTTGGGAGGGACGATCTTGGAGCTACAGGAGTTGCAGGTGGCGTAGAGAGAATAGTCCTCTCAATGCAGGGTCAAGGCCTTGCAATGGACGACTCTGGCGATACAATCTCTGTTCTGTATGTCAACGATGAGCTTGCAAGGTCTGCGATCCAGATTGCGTCAAATCTGAGAGACCAAGGTTTTGTGGTAGATGTTGATCTTGTGGGCAAGCAGTTCAAAAAGCAAATGGAAAACGCATCAGCATCAAAATACGCAGTGATCGTGGCGCCAAAAGAATACTCATCAAACCAAGTGGTGATAAAAAACATGTCAAGCGGCAAGGAGCAATCCGTTGGATTGGGCTTGTTGCTTTCTGACGCAAAATCACTCTTTAATTTGTAAAAGCTCTTGTCAGCATCATGATTTCTGGGCCGTTGGTGAGATTTCCAACTACCACTGCCTTATTGTTTGCCAAAATGCCCGACGATATGTATGGGACACCGCCATTGATTGTTGCAGGCTCTAGTTTTACTCTTAAAACATCGGAAATGGTCCTAATGTCGTCATCATCGGTTTCGGGGTGCACTATGCCACCAGTGTTGTTTGCACATACCATCACCCCAGCCTGGTGGTAGCCGGCCACTTTCTTTTGTATTATCTCTATTCCAAGGGTGTCCTGAATACTTTTGAGTGCTTCTTTTGGCATCTTGATGGAGACAACGCCGCCTTTGTCATTTGCGCAAATCAAGTTGCCCAGAGCCGTCATCTTGACGTCAAGGACTCCGACGTTGAGGCCTGTCGACTTTTTTAAATAAGATATCTCGTACTCTGAGCTCGTGGCGGGAAGAAGCATGCCGTAATTGTTTACCACCATCATGGTGCCAAGCAGTCTTGTGTTGGCAATAGAAGCAAACAGGTATGAGACTTGGAGGTATTCTGACAACATCTTTGCTTTTGTCTGCGCAAATCCGTTTGGCACAAAAACAAAACTGTCGTTTACCTTGGTGTAGATGCCTATGTTGGGACCACGATACACGTCATACTTGTAAATATCCACTATCCGATTTCTTAACCAAAAAATATGAACGTAAGGAGCGATCAAGTAAAAACAGTGTTATAATTTGGTGATCTGGCGACAACGAAAATTTAGTTTGCACTAATTTCACCTAGCTTTAAATAATATCTCACTAAGAGTAGTCCTATGCCAATAGACGAACATTTCCCACAAGGACTAAAACCATTGGGAAAAATTTTCCACGCTGACGGTGAGCACTTTCACTTCAGATGGGGGCCTGGCAGAAGCGATGCAGAAGCATTCCATGACGAAAAAGTCATAGAGGCTTACAAAGCACGCGGCGAAAAACAAGTTCCTCTGGGTGTCAGCGGCACAATGGTTGCAGTTGACTGGGATTCTTGTGTAGCAGACGGTGCATGCATTGAGGCTTGTCCGGTCCAAGTGTTCCAGTGGTATAGAACTGAGATGGATATTCCGGCAACCGAGGTAGTCGGAAAGACCTTTGCAGGGACTGGTTCTTCAGTAAAAGAAGAGCGCAAAGACTACACAGACAAAGCAGATCCAATCAGAGAACACGATTGCATCTGGTGTATGGCTTGCGTGTCCGTCTGCCCGCCTCAAGCTATCAAGGTTGACCAATCAAACTTGGAGCACCACGAGAAGGCAGCAGGAACATATACCAAACTTGAAGCTGGAGAAAACCCACACGCACACGACTAAAACTTCTTTTCTTTTAATTTTTGAATTCAAAGATGAACTAACAAATTTTAAGTGGTGTTTGCCATCGAATGCCGCAGAGGTCGCCTAGCTCGGTAGGGCGCGGGCCTTGAGAGCCTGTGTGCGCAAGCACCCGAGGGTTCAAATCCCTCTCTCTGCGCTTCCAATTATAATGACAATCCGTGATAAACAAAAATTTTGCACCTTAAGTCGAATACCATCATTTTGAAATGATGAAGACAATCGATATTCATAACTCAAAAAAGAGGATCGAGTATGCCAAGTTAACTATTCAAAAAAGATTTTCAGAAGACAATGCAAAATTAGTCTCTAGATTTTTGGACAGATTGCGGCTTGATAACAAATCACATGGAAGAATAGCAAACTATGCGGAATGCATACGTAGAATCTTGGAAATCAAAGATGACAAAAAAATCCAGGACTGGTCAAAAGAAGAGATAGAACAAATCCACAAAACAATTGCTGATGCGGATTATGCAAGCTCCGTCAAAAAAGACACTCTTTTGGCGCTAAAAAGGATATATCATTTTGCAGTACATGATGAGATAGCTGACGCGGAAAAAGGCAAGCCGTATGATCCTCTAGTAGAATGGATAACACCAGGATCATTCGAAAACAGATATGGCAACATACAACCAAAGGATCTTCTAACTGACGAAGAAGTACTTGGACTAATTCAAGCTGCAAAAAAGCTAGGAGACAAGTACGTAAAAAGAAATATCGCAATTATTTTTGTTATGCTTGAAGGGGCATATCGCCCGGGCGAGCTTCTCAATATCCAAATAGGTGGTATTGAATTTGAGGAAAATTTTGTACGTATTCATACCACGGGAAAGACAGGACCAAAGTCACTTACTCTTGTAGCAAGCTATAACCCAATAAAAGAATGGCTCGCAGAGCATCCCTATAGCGATGACCCTGAAGCATTTCTTTTTTATCATGATAATGAAAACGGCTTGATCCCATACCAAAGATTATCCATTTTTCTTAGAAAAGCAAAACGTGCTGCCGGAATTAAAAAGCGGGTCTGGCCGTATTTATTCAGACATACCGCTTTGACCGAATACAGCAAAAGACTTGGGAATGTTGCAAAAATCTACGGTAATTGGTCCAAGGGTTCTAACATGCTGGCAGTCTATGAACATCTGGCAAGTTCGGACCAAGAGGATGCAGTCCTAAAACTACATAACCTCAAAAAAGAAGACAAGGAAAACTCGATATTATTTCCTAAAATCTGTCCTGCCTGCAAGCAACGAAATAGCAGCGACAAATCTCATTGTGTACATTGTGGAGTCGGACTTTCAAAGGAACTAGTACAGGTAAGGCAAGCAATCCTAGAAAAGAGGCAAAACACTGATGTCAAAGTCCTTGAAAGGAGATTCTCAAAGAAAATAAAGAGTCTAGAATCACTAATTATAGAACAGCGCTCACTCATCCAACAACTCGTCAGTGACAAAAACAAGTAATGTCTAGACTGGTCCTCTGGAAGAGAAAAGTGTTAAAATTAGATTTGCCTGGATTTGAGCAGCCTTTTGAGACTTCTTAATTCCTTCCGAATCTTTCTGTCATAATCTTTAATCTGCTCTTCAAGCGATATTTCACTCATATTTCTATAAGGTGCCAAATGGCTTAAGCACAAGAAAACAGGTTTTATGTGAATTGGAACACTCAACATAACAAATCTGATACAAAATTTTGTATTAGTAATGTAAATTCTAACTACGCCCAAATTAACTCTAACAGTATTAACTCAGGCAGACTTACAAACCTGCTGTAAAATTTTATAGCAGATTTGTAAATCCTTGGTAAATCCAAGATATGAGGCAGTCATAGGAGATGACTTTACAAATCTTCAATAAAATTTTGTTGAAGATTTGTAACTTTTTTCAGACAAAGAGGTTTCAAAAGGCTGATACCGTATCTTAGAGTCATTTCTGGGGTACCAAAAATTCAAAGACTCTTGCAGATTCTAACTCCTTAAGCCAAAATCCACTGTTCCCGCATCTCCTTAAGCCTAACTCAAATCGTCCCGCATCTCCTTAAGCCAAACCGTTTTCTTTGTATGTGACGATTCTTCGGAACGCCAAAAACACACAAAAAACTACCTATTTGCATAGGAAAAACGGTACCTTTCCCAGAGTACTTGCTAAAACCCCAAACGCACAAATCCACATCCTTGGTTTCAAAATTTAGCTACCATCCAAAGCGTTCAAAACAAATCAACTAACGGAACAAACTTCAATACATTTCAAAAAACTTTGCAAAAATAGCTGATGGCATATCGACAAACAAAATGGAGGAACTTCTGAGAACCAACCCTTGCGCTCTTGGAATTTTTAGCTCCAGTCCAACGACTTTGAAGCTATTACAGCAGAGTGTAAGAGTTTGAAAAACACCTAACGACTAGAGATCGCATCAATGTCTTTTTGGAGCATATCTTGCAGAAATATCCTGGATTATAGGTGAAAGTATTGTCCAAGCAGAACGCAAGGATGCTGCAATGATGGAGGTGTGCTCCCCAAGGTTCAAAACGTCAGTGCCTAGCGTAAGCTGAGCTCCGTCAGGATGTGTAGCGTGTGGTAATAAACAACGAATGGGAACCAGATACCATCCATTTCCCCATATTATTTCAAGGGTCATTATTTTTTTTGCAAAATTTTTTTCTAGCTTTTTTGTTTTTATCCTCGTTTAGAGGATTATTACACATTATACGTAGTATTATTTCATGAGATGTTGCAAAATTTTCAATATTATCTTCGCAAATTTTAGAAAATTCAATTTACTTCCAATTTTATCTTGCCTTGTTACTCATAATCTTCATCAAATTTTTGTTGAAGATCATGAGATAAATTAGAAAATTAATCACATTTCTTGACAAGTCGACCTGAATTATCCCTTTTCCATGCGTGAAACGTAAATTAAAGAATTTCGCAGGATGCCCAGAGAATTAGTCGTTCATCATACGTCTCATTAATCTTCGTGCCGCAGCTACAATCGCACCCACGATCAACGCAACGCCTATGAATATTACTGGCATGCCAGTAAATCCAAACTTTGGACTCATTAGAACAAATCCACCAATTAAGAAGGCAATTCCAATCAAAAGGACTATAACCCAAGTTTTCACATCAAATAGAAACATCAGGAGTATTTTAAAATGATCAAATAGAAGGCGTGCTGATTAAAAGAATTGTTTTTATTTTTGAAAACATTGTTTGGATCTGATGTTTTGTAGGCACAACTGGCAATTCACCCAAAGTCATTTTTTCTGTACCAAATGCGGTAAAAGGAAATGGTCCAGTGGCGTAAGAAAATAACTATACGTCACAATATCTCATCTTTCCGCTGAGATACATTATTTCCATGTTATGTATTGCATCATAATGGCAAGAAATGTTTGCAAGTTTACGCTCTTCTGGAGTTATTTTGTTGTGCCCCCAATCTGGATGGATAGCATGTAAAAGCTCATGTACCAACACAATATGCAACATTCTTTCATTTTCTGCTGTTTGGGTTACAAAATTATAGTTAATACCGATTGGATAAGGCGTACCGTTATTTGCATTAATGTAAGCATAGGCATAAGGTCTGTCTTTTTGTATGAATAATTCAAAAGTGGATTCCCTAAAGAATTTGTCCAGATCACAGTTTTCCGTCCCATCGTAATGACGATGATGTTCTAAAAGTATACCTTTGGCAACATCAAGACAATCATACATCCAATCAATACCATCTTGAGGTTGTGGTGGCTGTGATTCCATTTCTGAAGATAACTCAGTCATCTCCAATGCAAGTGCTACCGAATTGTCATTACATCCTTTCATGTTGATGTGTAACTGTCTTAATTTTTGTGCGTGATCTTGTTGCCAAGAATCTTGAGATCTATACCCACATTGCTTACAGATTATCCAATAAAGATTGTATTCATCAGATAGCATTTTATCTCATCTTAAAATTGACTAGGCTTTTCTTTATGTTTTCTTTTTTCAAGAACATTAAGAGTGTTTGATAGTTATCATTAACTAACAAAACTTGTAAATTTTATAACTTGTAAATTTTGCAAGTTTCTCCATAATTATAAATTATTTCGCCAAATGGCGATTCGCCAAATAGCGAAATCTTATCTGAGGTATTGTTGTGCCTCGATGATATCAAAAAACAGCCTATTTGTGAGCAGCATCTTTGATATATTATAAAAACAAAAATCAAAGAATAGCCGTGTAGAAATCACCGATTTTTGACCGTTTTGTAGATCCGATTCTGGCGTCGGATCTAAAGCTAACCGCATCATAACTGTATGCCATGAAGCCGTCTCGATACGTGAGAATGGCTCGTGCAATGATGCAGATAATCAAAAGGGCAAGAATACCGCCATACCTCCACAGGAAGTCCAATCATGTGTACAAGGTATGGCAGCACCTTGTCTTGCTTGTACTGCGCCAGTACGAAGCCAAGAGTTACCGTAGGTTCGTTGATTTTTTACATGAATGTATCGGTGTACAACAGTTCCTCGGTTTGTCCAGAATTCCACACTACACCACGATTCAGAAGGCAGCTGCCAGACTGACGCACGGCATGCTGATCAAAATCCTGGAATCGTTCGTGCTGCATGCAAGGATTCGCAAAATGTTTGCAGGGATTGATTCTACCGGATTATCGCATGGCCAGGCGTCCTATTACTACACAAAACGCTTCAGATTGCGAAGGAAATTCGTCAAGGTATCGGTGTGTGCAGATATGAGACAGCAGCTGATATGCGGTGTCAAGGTGCGGCACCGGTTCCGGCACGATTCTGTGGATTTTGCCCCGCTGTTGCAGCACGCATCCAATCTGGTGCCGGTCGGTACGGTTGTGGCAGACAGAGGGTATGATTCTGAGCGGAACCACGTGGTTGCCGAGGGCCTTGGGATACGCCGCTCGATCATACGTCCCAAACATGAGAACCTGCAGGTGTACAGGACAAAAGGATTCCACCGAAAGATGATGAAGCGTAATTTTGACTGGGATTCATACCATCAGAGAAGCAAAGCAGAGACGATCTTTTCTGTCATAAAGCGGATGCTGGGCGAGGACATTCTTTCAAGGTACATCCTGACACAGAATAGGGAGACAGTCTACAGGATGATTGCGTACAACTGTTACAGGATTACAAGAGATTATTTAGCAATTCTTGGTGTTTTCTACAGGGCTTCAAAGAATTTTTTTATAAAAATTAAATTTTTATAAATTAGGTATTACCAAGGCTATATGATGGGTAACATTTGGGCAGATCTTGGGCTGGATGACAACCCGTACGATCCAAGACCGCTTTCAATTGACGCACAAGACAGAAAACTGTTTGTAGGTCGTGCAGAGACCCTTGGCGAGTTTAACACCTTGCTAAGCAGCACAAAAGGGGGTATAGTCATAGTTGAAGGTGGAGTTGGTGTAGGCAAGACAAGCTTTGTAAATATTGGCCTCTACGACAAGTGCAAATCGGATAACTATCTTCCCTGCGACAAAATAGAACTTGATGGAAACATGGATATTGTCCAGTTTGTTCTTTCAGTTTTTTCAAACATGTTTCATAGTCTAGAAAAATATGACAAGATAGGCAGACTTGACAAGTTTCCAATACATACAGAAGCAAGGACGTTATTGAATCAGACGATACAATCCAGCTGGGGCGGCAATATTCAGATTCTTGGAACCGGTGGAGGAGGTGGTAGGCAAAGATCCGTGACAGCTCCAGTTGCTGTTATTCTTTCCTCTATAATACCTGTTATGAATAAGTGGATGGATTTTGTCATAAACAAGCTAAATTATTCGGCAATAATCGTACCAATTGATAATTTAGATATTATTGATGATGTGCAGATTGTGGATTTTTTGAACAAAGTCAGAGACACTTTGATGGGGTTTCATGGGATATGGTGGATACTTGTTGGCAAGCCTAATCTTTTCTCCTTGCTTGAAGGAAAGGCAAACAGAGTAAGTGAAATGGTAACTGGAAATCCGATCAAACTAAACCCATTATCAAAAAAAGAAGTGCATGAGATGATAAAATTAAGAATCAAAAATCTCTCAAAAGGCAAAATTACACCACCAATACCAGACAAGGTAATTGATATTCTTTATGATGTATCAAAGGGAGAAGCAAGGTACATACTAAAAAGATGCGGTGATCTCATCCTGAAGTTTCGTTCAAAATTCCCTTCTGAAAAAACAGTCCCAGAAAAAACAGCCATCGAAATGCTAGCAATTATGGCCAAAGAAAAAATCGATGCTGCCAATCTCTCAAATTCGGACAGAAAAACATTGGGAAATATGGCTAAAAAAGGAAGATTTCAAAACAAGGATTACAAGCATTTTGGCAAGCCTTCTGCTCAGAACTTTAATTATTTGATTAAAAAGCTCCTTTCACTGGGTCTTATAGCCAGAGAGGAATCAACCGGCAAGGACGTATACTATCACACAACTGGTGATGTTAACATGGTTTTTGAGACGTAATCATAAAGCTCAAATTTGAACAAAGTTTTTATAAAAATTTAATTTTTATAAAAAAATTTCCTAATTTTGAGCTTTATAATCCGAGGGGGAAGATCTACTGGAAAGACCATAACCAAGGTTTCAATCCTTGTTTTGTTGGATTAGTCTTTCAGATAGCTAGCCAAAGACTGTCACATCTTGTACTCTTTTGTATGTTTCAATCCTTGTTTTGTTGGATTAGTCTTTCAGACCCCGCAGACTTTGACGGTGAGAACGTACTGGTGGCGAGTTTCAATCCTTGTTTTGTTGGATTAGTCTTTCAGACGGTGTGGGGCTTTCCATGGCTGCACTGGTAACCACGAGTTTCAATCCTTGTTTTGTTGGATTAGTCTTTCAGACGACTATTACATCAAACAATGCAGGCAGCGCGGCATGTTTCAATCCTTGTTTTGTTGGATTAGTCTTTCAGACCCATCACTTTTTTGTCGCCGCCACCGGAAGCGCCAGTTTCAATCCTTGTTTTGTTGGATTAGTCTTTCAGACAAAAACACTATAATGCGTGTTCTCAAAATAATGCGTTTCAATCCTTGTTTTGTTGGATTAGTCTTTCAGACAGCTTGTCTGCTTTTGCAGCAGTGCCAGAAGTTCTGTTTCAATCCTTGTTTTGTTGGATTAGTCTTTCAGACAACAAGTACGGCGTGGCAACATTCGACACAAAAGGGTTTCAATCCTTGTTTTGTTGGATTAGTCTTTCAGACGAACAAGTGGGAGCCAGTATTCTTCTTTGCCAAGAATCGTTTCAATCCTTGTTTTGTTGGATTAGTCTTTCAGACAGGGTAGATCCGAAAATTCTGGCTTCGCTATCATTACGTTTCAATCCTTGTTTTGTTGGATTAGTCTTTCAGACAAAGAATCTGGTGGAACGGATACGGCCCACACGCAAGTTTCAATCCTTGTTTTGTTGGATTAGTCTTTCAGACTGCAGCATCGTTCTCAGGTATGAGGCTCAGACCCAGTTTCAATCCTTGTTTTGTTGGATTAGTCTTTCAGACGATGGACAGAAAAACCTCACGGGCTTTCAATCTCCGCTGCTTGGAGATTTACGTTTTAACGTGCCATATTCGGTATGCATGTATATTTCGGTGTACGGCTTTCAATCTCCGCTGCTTGGAGATTTACGTTTTAACGCGTATGCGATTGCATCTTCTTCCTGATCGGTCAGTGTTGCTTTCAATCTCCGCTGCTTGGAGATTTACGTTTTAACAGTTCAAAGTAGCTTCTGGTGTAGGCTATGCCGTTGACTTTCAATCTCCGCTGCTTGGAGATTTACGTTTTAACTGAGTCCCACACTGAGGCCCATACTGAGTCCCGTATTGCTTTCAATCTCCGCTGCTTGGAGATTTACGTTTTAACCTACAGAACAGACAGCAACAGGAACCACATCATATTCCGCCTTTCAATCTCCGCTGCTTGGAGATTTACGTTTTAACATGTCATCGTCTGCAGTTGATGCCTTACCTGCTTTTGCTTTCAATCTCCGCTGCTTGGAGATTTACGTTTTAACTTGTACAACCAATCAATATCGTCCTTGATGTCCTCATATTCTTTCAATCTCCGCTGCTTGGAGATTTACGTTTTAACTCGCCTTGAGTATCTTTTCAGCTTGAGATGGTTCTACTCTTTCAATCTCCGCTGCTTGGAGATTTACGTTTTAACTGTAGAATGCTGTTGATGGCTTTTGGATTAGCTTTTGTTCCTTTCAATCTCCGCTGCTTGGAGATTTACGTTTTAACAGGGCATTTTTTCGGCCTTTCTGGTTAAGCGGAGCACGAACTGAAGCCCCTGTCATCGGTAGGAACCGATTGTGTTTTATCCGCAACTGTCCTTATAAAGATAATCGAAAGGAATCAATGCCATGGTCTAACCCTTCAACTGTCAGAACCGTAACGGAACAACCACTTGGCAGCATCCCCCAAGCATCGTTCCATCCAGCGCTTGTCGCTTACGCCCGCCGTCTAACTCAAGGTAACGAATGTTTCAAAGACTCACGATATGTCTCATTATTTGCATAGAATGATCTATTTCATTGACATTTGAGAATACTACAACATAAAACTAAAGTATTTAGTTACAGGTAACAGATCAATGTACTTCCTTTCTGGGGAAGACCGTAGAAAACTGTTCAAAGGTATAGTCTCACGTGGGAGAAGCATGACAGTTGACGAGAGCCTGAGAGGGTGGAACTGGGACAAACCTCCGGTTGAACCACCTTACGATACAATCAAGCTGGGAGTCTATGAGGTAGCCAGCCAGTACTGTGGGTCAGGACGTGATGTTTTTGTTAGGAGGATAGATGGCGTAAAAGGTTCTCCCTCAAAAGACATGGTCAGGGGCTTGGTCTATCACCATGCCATAGCCGACGAGATCTCGATAGCAAAAACCTACATGTACAAACAGGGAGTTCTTGGCGCAGCAGACCTGTATGAGCATCTTGTGGCAATAACAGAAGAGAGGTTTGCTGCCTACATGCTCACCCATGGAATGCTCTTCAGAGAGGCAGCATTCACCGAAGCAGACATAGAAGAAGTCAAGATGAACCTTCACAAGCTCTGGACCTACGAAGCCTCACAGATGTCCTCGTCGGTCAAGAGCATACTCTCAAAACAGCCCAGGATA
This sequence comes from Candidatus Nitrosotenuis sp., assembly GCA_035575435.1. Taxonomy (GTDB): domain Archaea; phylum Thermoproteota; class Nitrososphaeria; order Nitrososphaerales; family Nitrosopumilaceae; genus Nitrosotenuis. The sequence goes on along the minus strand of DATLXX010000013.1, from coordinate 99,519 downwards.
GGAATTGACGCGCTGGTACATACCGCAATACCCGTCATAGTGGAACAGAAAATAGACGGCAACGCACTCGGCCTCAGCACGCACCTGAGCGTCGACGCCTTCAGCTTTGACTCCATAATCCTAGACCTGAAGACGGGCGAAGAGAAGGAATTTCACAAGCTCTCAACAACAGGCTATGCACTTGTATACGAGAGCATCTTTGAATACCCCATAAACGTTGGATGCATAGTCTACGTGAACTTTTACAACAACTCTCCTGTGCCCATAATAAAGCGAGTGCCACACCTGATAGACGAGTCCCTGCGAAGGGAGTTTCTTGAGGCAAGAGACACCAAGATGAAGATGATCTACGACAGACGCGACCCCGGGTTGCCACACAAATGCTATTCAAAATGCCAGTTTTTGAAGCACTGCGGAGCGGGGCCGGAGCAGATTGAAGTTAGTGCTTAGCGAATTCGGACTGTTCCTCGGGAGAAAGAGGAACAGGTATGTGGTAAGGAACGAAGCGGAAAAGAAAGAAATTCTGAGCACCGACGTGGAGCAGATCCACATACTCAACCCGGGCGTTTCTCTTTCCATAAGCGCAATGAGGTTGGCGCTGACAAACCAGACCTTGGTGGTGCTCGGGAGCAGGAACGGGTGGCCACACGGCTTTGTAGTTCCAGCGAAAATATCGGGCACTATCAGGGGCAAGCGCGAGCAGTTTCTGGCCTACCAGGACTTTCGCGGCGCCACTCTGGCAAAAAGGTTCGCTTCAGGAAAAGCGTACAACCAACGGAACCTTTTGAAGTTGTTGTGGAAGAACAGGGTAAGGACAGAGCCGTCGCTTGCAGAAACGCTGTACAAGGCCTCTGAAGAGGTGGAAAAGCTTGCAAGGGAAACAGAAGCGATCAACGGTGACAGCGTGGACAAGATCAGGACCGATGTCATGAACAGGGAGGCGCGGGCGTCAAAAGAGTACTGGACTGCAATAGCAAACCTCTTTCCTGCAGAGCTTGGCTTTCCAGGCAGAAAGACTAGAGGAGCCACAGACCCTGTCAATGCCATGTTGAATTTCGGGTACAAGGCAATGCTCTTCGTGGAATGCTGGAAAGCGATTTACTATGCGGGGCTTGACCCGTATGCCGGGTATCTCCACGCCGACAGGCCCGGCAAGCCTTCCCTAGCTCTGGATTTCATGGAGGAGTTCAGGCAGCATACTGTGGACCGTGTGATACTTGCCATATTCAGCAAAAAGATGCTCAAGGCAGAAGAGATAACAGAGTTTGACGGGGCGAAAAACCAGCAGAGGCTGAGCAAGCAGACGATCCAGGTTTTGACTAAAGAAATCACCGGCCAGCTTGAAAGCGATGTTGCATACCGGGGCGAGCGCTGCCAGCTAAAGGACGCCATACAGAACCAGGCGCGGTCGCTTGTAGCCTACCTGATGAATCCTTCCAAAGCTTACTCCACATTCGAGCTTGCGTGGTGAGCATGCGGTACATCATAGTGTACGACATAACAGATGACAACCTCCGTACTTTGACAGCAGAGACGCTCAAGGACTATGGCCTGAAGAGGATCCAGAAAAGCGCGTTTATGGGAAACTTGAAAAAGCACATACTCAACTCCCTTCTGGCAGACCTGCGGCGGATGGTGACTGTCGACAGCGTTCTGGTCTTTCCCCTTTGCGACGCGGACTTTCGCAACATGGTCTCGGTAGGGGTGGAATTTGTAGAAGAGGAAAAGAAGGATGTCGAGTTCTTCTGACAACGACGGGAGCGAATACTCGTTTACCGATGCCGGCGAGAACACTATATCCGTCACAGATATCAAGCATTACTTTTACTGCCCCAAGATAATCTACTTTGACAAAGTCATGCATGCAGATGCGGTCCTCAACTCGCAGCAGGAAGCTGCAAAAAAGACCCACAAAGAAAAAGAGAAAAAGGACAAGCGAAGAAAGACGATGTTCTACGACGAGCAGTTCCCCGGCTGCCAGAAGCTGTTCAGGTTGCACATGTTTTCGGCGTCGCTTGGCCTTGAAGGGATCGCAGATTGCGTAATAGTCAACGGGCGGGAGCGTATCCCGGTGGATTACAAGAGAATGTTTTCAAAGGGCGGAGAAGCGTGGACAGACCACAGGTTCCAGCTCGCCGCGTATGCGCTTTTGCTGGAAGAACAATATTCGACCATCGTCAGGAGAGGTTTTGTCTATTACCTGCCGGAAGACAAGGTAGTAGAAGTAGAGATAACTGAGAGTATGAAGACCTATCTCAAGAAAGCTATAAGGGCAATTCACAACGTAGTCGAAGGTGGCGAAGAGCCGTCTGCCAGAATTCCCCGGTCAAGGTGCACGGGAGGCTGCGGATATCTTTGGATATGCGGCGGGATATGGAATAGAAAGAATTGACCCTGTTTGACCAGAATCGCTCGGCCTGTCTATACACTCAAGGATGTTTCTCGTATTTACAGCACTTGTAGAGCATCGTAGCCATCGATCAGATCGGCATCTATTCATCTCCATCTATATCCAGATTCAATCCAATGGTATCTGAATATGGCATTTTTATTATCCACGGATCATGTGATTTATCTACGTACTCCGCCAAGGCATACGATTTACCAGTGCGAACTGGAACTAGGAGGTCAGCCGCTTCAATTGTGAGGCCTTCTTCTTCAAGCTTTTCATACGTTGAACGCAACGATACGGGCAAAAGGTCGATTGTTCCGTCTGCCCGGTCTATCACATCTTCTACCCAGTCATAATTGATACCAGCAATGAGGTTATTTTCAAAGTCTCTTATGAGGGGATGATTCAGAGCATTTTCATACCGGAATTTGCTCTCGTCGCTATAACCCTGCGAGTATACCCTGTCGGCCGCCCGTACCAGATCCTGTTCTCTAAGTGGGTTAGCAAGCGATGATAGCTCTTGTAACGACTTATCTACAAATTTTTTGTCATAGATATTGTATCTGTGTAGTTGTTTTTCGAAAATTCTTACAGGTGCAGGTTGTCGTTTTCCGTACCTGTTTATCCTCCCAAAACGCTGAACCAATGCATCTAAGGGAGCCGGCTCTAAAAAGCCTTGATCAAAATCCACATCTAGGCTTACTTCCACTACTTGAGTGGAAACAAGGATCTTTGGTAGTGACTCTCTAATTTTTTGTTCAATCCTATTTCTATCTCTCTTGCAGAATCTGCTATGCAAAAGAACTGTTTCTTTAATTCTGTTTCTAATTTCTGCATATACCTGCTGAGCTGTGGGAACATGATTGCAAACTACTAGCGTAGACCTTGCCTTCTCGGCTTCTTTGACAATTAAATCAATATTGGACATAATATCTCCGCCTATTATTTCATAGTTGTGACGTTTTAGCTCAAGTATCGCATTGTCCGTAGCTTCATCAGTTGAAGGCTCTAGAAATGAAATCGATGGTATTTCCCGTTCAAGAACTTGCTTTCTGAGAAATTCCGGCATAGTTGCTGAAAGGAATAAACAAGATGCATTTTTTGTTATCAAATGCTTTGCAGTAGCTACCGTCAAACCTGTTATGCTGGGATCATAGGCATGTATTTCGTCAAATATGAAACATGAGTTTGGGAATTCTGACAACATCGTCTCCCAACCTTTGCCATGTAAAGAATATCTGAGTACTTGGTGAGGTGTGCAGACTCTGACGGGAAACCACATTTCTCTTGCAAGTGAGCCGAGCATTCTGGCGGTACCTTGGTTACGAAGTCTTGAAGTTAAATCGCCATCACTTTCGAAGATAGAATAAAGTGAAGAAGCTGCGCGAGAATGCAAAAGACCTACATTATCGTCACCGAAATAACTCTTGAGGCGATCATGCATCGCATTAATGCTGGCTATGTTGGGAAGAACATAAAATAGCCGCCCATTTTTCTTTTGGTTCGTTTGAGCCCATAAAAGTGCAGCCACAGTCTTTCCCGACCCGGTGGGAGCTCTAAGAATCAGATGCCCATTCACTTTTCCGGCATTTCTTTGGAATGTTCTTATGTTGTGTGGAGCTATCTGATAGCTATTCAGAAGTGGAATAGTACGGAGTGCTGATTCAAGATCTACTCTGATGTTACTGCCTATGTGGTCGCTTGAGACAAGTAAGCCGCGCAGAACCGATGCATAGTATCTTTTCTGGAATTCAATATTCCTTGATTGTTTGTTCCTCCGTAGCCAGCTCTTGTCTATCCAAAGAGGAGAGAGGCCTATATTTTCTGTATCCACTTTCCATCCTATTGCCGCAATAATTTTTTTCCATTCTTTTTTGAACGTAATTATGTTGTCGTTCCATTCTTTTGCCATCTCATTCCATACCGGTGTTAGATCCGTAGGCCAAGGAATCTCTTCATACGGTAAACAGCCTTTGTCTGGCGATACTCCATCCGTTGGGAGGGATTTGTGGTGGGTTATTACGGCAAGCAGAATCTCTTCGCCTAGACCCAAATAAGAACCGAATGCAGCAGAGAGTATTTCATGCCTGTGCGCCCACTTCTCCATATCGCCACGAAGTACTTTCTGGAAACCTGTTGCAGCCTTTCCTACATCATGCACTGCAAGTGCAATCTTCAGATCCCTTTCAAGCTTTGCAATTACATCGTCATTAAAAGGAAGCCTGCGAAGTAATATTTCAGCTGCCCGAAGACAACGCAATGTGTGTTCCGCAAGAGTCTCACCATTATCCTTAGCCAGAATAACGGCGTCGCTCATGTCTTGATCCATTTGTGAAGGTAAATTACGTCATCAGGATCAGAACCATCTGAGGGATGGTAAAGTTCTTCTAGGGTAACTTTGAATCTAGATTCTGTAGTGGGAAGCATTGCTTGATAACGCCCTATAGGTCCAGTAATTCGAGTCCTTTTCTGAGTACTGTTGTCAAACCACTCCGGACATCTCACTATTAGAGAAGGAATGTTCTCCTTCACTACGGGTATCATGGTAGGACCTAAATTTCCCGATTCGACTGGGGTTAACTCCACTACCTTGACGTCAGTGATCCACATTATATCTTGGGACCTTCCCAAAGTAGGAGTGTTGATAGGATTTCTAAATGCTGCCACAAGGTCAAGATTTGTCAGATATAGATCAAGCTGAGGTTTGAAATGTACATGCCTTTTCAAAATTCCTTGGCCCTCACGATGTTCCTTCAGATTGCCCTTGTCATCCAATACAAGACGATCAGTTTTTTCCAGTTCCACGTCAGTTGACGTGCAGCGGAATTCGTAGCCTATCCTCGTATCCTTATATGATATTACTTTACCCGCGCAAGTGCTGATCAGTCCAAGTATGGTACTATATGGTGGACATGGCAAAGTGAGTTGAGTTCCAGATATAGTAAGAGGGTGTTTGAAAAATGCGGTCAGCCCTTCCATGCGCACGTGCGCTGCCTGTATGCGGTCAGCCATCGACTATTGCACGCTTCTCCGATTATCCTGAACGGTTCAGTAACTTAGCAATCTGTTGTGAGGCATCAATGGGTGTAGTAACTACAAAAGACACACCATTTTCACTCAATCCCGACAATGCAGTAACCGCATTCTCATTCTTCAGATAGCCTTTGCGGATTCCTATGTACACAGGGGTGACTATTCTGTCAGCATAATCCCTAACAATTTCTCTCAACGTATCCACTTTCATAATTGGACCGTTCCCGTCATCACTGAATAGGCTGTTGAAGATTGGATTTCCGCATGCAAGTCCTGAGACTATTAGAACCTTGGGCGAAACATCAGTTCCGAAAGCTGCCTGCTTTGCTCCGCCGCGCAACCGTGATAAGGCTTTCAGTAATGCTGCTGCACGTTCTTTTCTTTTGACTTCTGCGTCGACCATTTCGTATATCTTGCCAGACTTCCCCTCATCCTTTTTTATTACGATTTTCTTGTTCTGCAAAAATTCTTGTGCCTTCTTTTCATCCAGTTCTATTCTATCTCCAATATTCATGAACAGCCCTAGTCTCTTGTAGTTTAGACAGAATATTGCTTGCATATTGCTATTGTAAAATTCTGTCGTGTAGGGCTGAGGAGAGCCTTCTTTCAGATGCACAAAACCTTCGTCTCTTCCCTGCCAGCCCGTCTTGCGTAGCGACACAAGGATTGACGCAGAAAATGGCGAAGCACGCATAAGGGCACGCGTCCTACTCCCTGCAATTTTCCTATCTTCTTCTGCTTCATCTTCGTCTTCTGACTTGGATTTACCTTGGCCTTTTTCTGCGCGCATGTACCCAAAAATATCATCCTCTGGAAAGTCGACTGGATTGAACTCTCCACCAATCTTGTTTGTGTTACCTTTTTCATTTATATCTAAAGCTCTTAACTCACTCGCAGGCCATCCAGTTTCCTCGATTATAGTATTGCGGAGCCACCTTTTCCAGGCTTGTGCTGAAACATATGGAACACGATACTGACCATCTCTGAAGGTCTTTGGTACTGTGACATTCCTGTCTTCCCCCTCGCCAAGACCTGCGCCGTTTAGAAATGACGCGGGTGCCTCAATAACAAATGTTCCTGCTATGTGAGTTAACTCTTTGGGTGTACTCATTGGTGGAGAGTTTGTAACTGTTCCTTAAAAAGATGTTCTCTATAAGAATTTACCAGATATAGGCTGAGTTGAAACAACCTCAACGTTTTGATAGAGTTACCATTTGAGTCTCTAAGGAACGCATCCCAAGTTCCGTCATCATCAAATTTCTTCTGAAACAGTGAGAGCCGTCTTCTAAACCAGAATAGGTCTTTCTCCCCTCTTTTCAATTCTTCCAAGACATGCTTTTGGAATCTTGATATTCCTTTTCTGCTCAAATAATCATTCATAATTCTTGCCAACAAGTCTTTGTGTTCTTGCAATAGGTCGGTTTCTAGATCTCTGGGCTCTGTGATTGGTACAGGTTTCCTTATCTCTGGTGCACTTTTCTTGTTTGTCCATTCGATCCACATCAGCCGAAATCTGAAAAGTAACTCAGATACGGATTCTTTTCCCTGTTCGTTTAGACATAAACTCTTCCAATCCTCGTAAGTAAATCCCTCATATTTCTCTGCGTTCTTGACAAACTGGCGTCTGAGCCAAGGCAAGCCGAGCTTTCCACGCGCTAATGGCTCAAGAACCGTCTGTTGAAATTTTTCTATTCCTTTGTCATTAACGATGGAGTTAAAGATTACTGCTCCGACATAAGATATCCTATCGCTATTCTCATAGTTTCTAATGATTGATTTCTGTTCTGTTTCATAGAATTCACCTATATGGTGCATATAGTATTTTACAAACTTCCAAGCATCACGGTTTATTCCGATACTTGCACCAGAATCAGCAGAAAACAGCCCCATATATTCTCCAAAGCTTAGAATCTTACCTTCAACCATTATGACAATCAGCCTTCTTAAGGCGTTCTGCTTTGCAAAATCTCTGTCGATGTCTTTTCCTAGACTCTCAAACTCCTTTCTATCAAATTTGGACTTGGCGTATTCTGCTATCTTGTGGGCAGTTTTCAGTGATGCGGGGTTGATATGTCTTATGTATGTCTGATAAAGGAAGAAAAGTTTTGATGATACGCCGTTAAACTTCTTGAATGGATACAAAAAGGAATAGTCAGTACCTTTTGAAATGCAGTTAAGAAACGAATATTCGGGGTTTCTATCCTTTGCTATCACATCCTCGATTTCCTTGCGGCAACCATGTTGCACAGCTTTTTGTAGAAAAACAAGAGCAGGGCTTGGAATTTCTCTGATCTCACAATCGGGGCCCGTTCCAGAATTTGAAAATCTCCACACAAAGAGCGAAGTTCCTGCGGGCAGTTCATCTTTGTGCATTTCTTCCATGACTGAGAGGATCCTTTTTATCGCCGCGATGCTTCCCTCTTTTGATCCCAGTGTACTTGTATCTCCGGCAGATATCCTACGACGAATTTCTTCAGTAATTAACCTTACATAATCATACCAGAAGCTTGTTGAGGTAGACTGAAAAACAGCCAAACGGCCGTTAATCAGGAGAACTCCTAAAGGAAGATAGTGTACTGCAAATAAACACGTTGCACAGATGTTCGGTGCACGCGAGCTGGCCGGTAATGCTTGGGCGTCACTACCAACACTGCCTGCTAGTGGAAACCAATCCCTACCGACATACCTTTTTGCATCTTTATTGCCAAGTGGAACAAGAATCTCTTTAGCCAGCTTGTCAATGTCTAGGCTGTAGGTATGTCCGCAACACTCACATCTTTCTTTAATATCCTCCTTTCCTATCTTGTTCAGGATGCCTGTAGTCATTTTGCTATAGTATAGAACCCTCTTCTCATAGTCTTTGATTCCCGGATGGGTAGCAAGCGAATTTATTGTGAATATCATGCTGGTACTCTTAAGCTTGGAATTCCATCTTGCAAGCTGCTCTCCGTTTTGATGTATTTTTTTCATATGATCAAGCGTCAAGTCATCTATGTCTCTACAATTGGCCAGAGTAGCAAGTACTGCAAGCCCTGTATCGACAAAAGGATTTCCGGTGAGCTCGATTTTCACTTCATACTACTAAAATAAACACAGATTTATCTTTTTTATAGATAATATCTTGCTACTCCAAACCCTGCCGTTCTTTCCATGCCGATGTTAGAGTATTCAGCAAACTTGGCAAGCTTGTTTGTAACTAGGCTAAACCCTGAATCATCCTGACCTTCGTCTATCCTGTAGGCACACCATCCCACGAACCCTATCTTCATGCTCTTGCCGGTTACAGTGAGCGTCCGCAGGTCATAGCCGGAAACTGTCATGCACTTTTCTGTCCATGCCTTGTACTTCTCATGCGTCTCTTTTCCGAACTTGTCGGGCATGCAGGCGTCCCAGACCCTCATCAGGTGCGGGAAAATCACATTAGGCTCTGGGAATAACTGGTCAAACTTGGAGCCTATCTTTGAAAGGTGCGTTGGCGTGTCAAAAAGTAGCCTGAAGAGCTTGGCATCCTGCACTTTTGAGAAATCCTCGGTCCTGATAGTCAGCGAAGCTACTTTGAAGTGCGTATCGTATATCATCAGGCTTTCGTTGGAGGAAAAGAAGTCAAGTGCGCTTTTGGCTATCCTGTCGTCAAGGAACCTGATCTTCAAGATGCAGGGTGTCGACGGGTCAAGCTGGTAGCCGTCAGCATGTTTTTTTGTAGACCTGAAGTACAGTGGCGTGACGGAGTAAGGCTTGAGCGCATTGGGCTCATGCAAGTCCTGCGAAAGTGCTGGATCGATCCTGTTAAGGATGTTCAGTGCCAAGCCCCTAGCCAAGTAACCTGTGAAGGCAGGCATCTTGACGCTCTTTTCTGCAAAGGTCTTTACTTCAAGCTCCGTAACCAAACACCAGATCATCAAATATGCTTGTATATTAGATGAATCTATTAGTGAAATCAGAAATAGCGTATAAAACTATATAATTTGCCTCCCACAATAGAGCAAACATGTCCGAAATCAACCATTTGAGTTCGGACTCGATATCTGCAGAATCAGGGAACCTTCGGACCCAAGTTCGTATTCTTTGGTTTCCGAACCCCCATGATAGACAAATATTTTGAAAACCAAATCTGAAAATCAAAAGGTTATTTTAAAACCACTGTTGGTTGAGGATCTGGCTCTTCTTTATCTAAACCAAAACCTGCAGTAACTGAGCCAATTATGATAGCGCTTGGTCAGTCATTTTCCGGCTACATATCTGGAAATTGGAGTGTTGAAAATCTAACAGTAGAATCATTCAATGCGGGCGCAGTATATCAATACAACGCAAACAATACTGAGTTCATACCCGATAACAACTGGTCAATATCAGTAGAATCAACAAAGATTCTCTAGTTCCCTTTTTTTGTTTTTTTAATTTACATTTCATTGATAAATAATCATAATGATTTTTACAAACAAATCTGTAGACGTTATACGAAATTTTTTCCCTAGCGCCAGCTAATCATTATGTGATATCTGGCCTGAGGGTCGAAAGTGTAATGCCATGTATAAAGGCGGTCTGTAGACTGACCCGGAATTGAGCGGAAAACAAAATACCGCATAGACGGTGAATGGGAGAATTCCGCTGCATCAGGCACACATCAAAAGGGGAGGTGAAAAATTGATAAACATTGGAATTGATGTACATAAAAGAAAATGCGTTGCTACACTCAAAGGTGCAACAAAACAAATTCTGGAGCAGACATCATTTGATAACACCACAGAACAGATAACAAAATTTGCCAATGATGTCCAACAGCGATATGATTCCATCAGGGCAGTCTGCGAATCCACTGCCAACTACTGGATCCGACTCCACGACACACTAGAAGAACATGGAATAGATACAATTCTGGTTCATCCTGCAAAGACTCGAATAATAGCACAGGCCAAACTAAAAAACGACAAGCTTGATTCTGAGGTATTAGCAGATCTGCTAAGATCGGACATGATATACGAATCATTCGTTCCAGAAAAACACTACCGAGAATTACGCAACTTAGTCAGGACAAGGCTTGGACTGGTCAGAACCTGCACCACATACAAAAACAAGATTCACGCCATCTTGGCAAAATACGAGCACAATCCGTCCTGCAACATCTTCTCAAAGAAGGGAATCATACGGCTCAGAGGAATTGATCTGTCAGAAATAGACAGGATGACAATGAATTCATACATTGATGGAATGGAATTGCTACAAAAACAGATTGACACATTCGAATCACAAATAGCAGCAATATCAAAAGACGATCAAAGAACAAGATTGCTCATGACCATTCCAGGAATCAACTATGTCACTGCGCTGACTGTAATCTCTGAGATAGTAGACATCTCAAGATTTGCAACACCAGAAAAGCTGGTTGCATATGCTGGGCTGGCACCATCGCAGAGAAACAGCGGCGATACAAAAAGGGCTGGCAAAATTACAAAACAGGGCTCAAGCTGGCTGCGATACGCCATGGTAGAAGCTGCAAACATTGCCAAACAACACGATGAGCGAATCGGCAAATTCTACTCCAGAATAGCATCTAGGAGAGGACCACAAAAGGCAAGAGTTGCTGCTGCAAAAGAGATGCTTGTCATAATCTGGCACATGCTACATAACATGGAACCATACCGCACACAGGATCAAGAGTTAACGGAAAGAAAGTATAAGAGGATGGAAGCTGATTCTAGCTCAGCCTGATACAGTATAGTCAACTCACGGTTGGATGCAGTGAGAGTAGGAAAAATTTCGTATGGGAGAACGCTTTAAGAAGGCATTACCAAAAACATGAACAGTTGAAAGTCTACCTGTTTTCTGTCATCGCCTGTCTAGGCATGCTCTCAGTCGTTTTTGATGTAGATGCGATTCCGTGGTTCTCTGAGAAGGACAAAGCACTTGGCGCAGATTCAATAGCAGTAGGGCGTATTATGTCGTATCAAGACGATGGCGCTCACAGATACTATGAAGTTTCTATAATAAAATGGATCAAAAATCCACAACCAGACCGAATGATAACGATGGAAAGTATTGCTCCCAAGACGTTTAATCCAAGCGATCCGTTCTCCATATTTGAAAAAAAGGACCTGGGTTTGTTTTATCTTAAATCAGCTAATGATGAATGGCATTCTACCAATTTTTCAAAACAAATCTGGGCAAGTGATCTAAGCCAGACCATATATGATATGAAAAATCTTGTTGGAAACAATGATCCTGATTCTTCAGTTTCTTTGGAGCGATCATGCAAAGAAGGCTATGTTAATGCAGTAAAGAACCGCACGGGGGAGATTGCCTGTGTCAAACCTCAGACTTTACAAAAATTGATTCAAAGAGGATGGGCAACATACGTTAAAGGTAATATTTTTCCATACTATGTAAAACAAGAAGTTCTGACCCAACTACAAAAAGGCCCTCAAAATGTGAATGGCACTGCACAGGCATTTGTTGTATTTGAGGCGCTTGCCGATAAGCAGGTATGGGGTTTACTCAAAGATACAAAATTCCAAATAAATTGCTGTGCATATACGAGTGTTCTTAATGAGTATCCATACAAACACATTGTTGGAATAACGTTTGTCTTACCTCAAAAAGATACGATGTTAGTTGTAGGATATGACTTGCAAGAAGAAAAAACCACCAGTGTTGAAGTGATGGATTACATACATAGTGGTAGCGGTGTTGTATCGTTTGAATCAAAAGAATCTGAAAAAGAGTCATTTGTAAAAATTACGCTAGATGGATTCAAACACGCACAATCAGTAGGTAATCCACTCGATGACTTTACAATCAAACTTGAAGGGTATTATCCTACATATAATTCGCCAGACATCATCCTAGTAGATGAGCGTGGCAATACCGTCTGGACAAACTATGATGACACAGGCCACGTATACTTTGGCCGTACAACTCCTACAGAATTTTGTAAAGAATACAAATTCAGTGATGTGGGCGGGCCTCTGACGATTAACAAGACTGGCACATACAGGTTCATTTTCTCATTTGAGGGGTTTTCAACAGAACAGGAGTTGTTGATTGTGCAGAGTGCGTCTGGCATGACACCCTTGATAGACCTGACTTTCATTGCCCATGACTGATTTTATTGTAATTCTGGCTTTACAATAGTATGCCCCAAATTTGAATTTCTATAGTAAAGCGGGTCTGAAATTAGCTCCAAAATAGTGACTGGTTCCCACTAGATTCGTCATTGTAAATTCTATACAACATTGAAAAATCATGGCGCCGATACGCTAACTTTAAGTTCTTACCCTGCGACCTAAAATTTCTCTTTAAATATTTTGAATCTAATTTTTTGTGAATTGTGGACTAGCAAAATGTTTATTTACGCTCTCTGCGCTACTTTCCAAACTTGCTAAGCTCTGCCAAAAGCGCAGAAAGTTGTATCTCCGGGTTCGCACCAGACAAAATTCTATAGTCGTATTTTGCAATTGTTTCTGATATGTCAACAAGATTTGCTGTTTTTATCTTGTAAATAGATTCATTGAGGTATTTGAGAAAATCCGACTCCGACATGCCGTAAACCTTGATGAGCTCGATCATCTTGTTTCTGGCCTCTGCAATCTTTCCACCCAGAGCAAGCTTTAGCACCACGTCGACATCGTTTGTCTTTGTCAGGCCTGCGGCCGCCTTTACATTTTCTTCTGTGATCCCACCAAGGCTTGCCGTTGCCTGTAACAAGTTGATTGCATGACGCAGATCGCCTTCCGTATAATCAAAAATAGCCTGCAGGCCTGCTTCGTCTGCTTTGACTTTCTCTTTTTTTGCAATCTCCTTTAGGTGCGAGATTATCTCTTTTTCGGATATTCTGGTGAACTTGAATACTGCACACCTGCTCTGAATCGGCTCGATTATCTTTGATATGTTGTTTGCAATCAGGATGAAGCGGCAATGCTTTGAGGCGTCCTCTATGATTCTTCGAAGCGCCGTCTGCGCGTCGGAGGTCATCTCATCTGCCTCGTCAAGAATTATTATCTTAAATGGGATGTTTGCATCAAGACCGCCGAACTTTGAGAACTTTTTAACCCTCTCCCTTACCATGTTGATGCCGCGTTCGTCCGATGCGTTGAGCTCAAGTGTATACTCCTTCCATGACTCGCCCAGAATCTGCCGCGCAAGGCAGAGAGCAAGGGTGGTCTTTCCTACTCCCGCGGAGCCAGAAAACAAAAGATGGGGCAGCTCCGAGACGTTTTTTAACAAAGCAGTTATGCTTCCGACTATCTCTTTTTGGTTTACAAGCTCGGATATCTTCTGGGGCCGGTATTTTTCGACCCACATTGTATTAGCAGACAATACGATGGATTTGGAGCCAGTCTTAATAATTTATTATGGCTAGGATCAAAAGATCTTAGCTGTTTGTGAATACAGTTGATCGATCGTATCCATTAAATCCTTGAGCCAAGTCTTTGATCTATTGAAAATAAACGAGCTTTTGCAGGTGTACTCGATTGGATATTCCACACAGGACGTAAAGGCAGTCATTAATCACGACTTTAAGATAAACATGTCAAATATCGTCCTGGACGGAAAGCAGGGCGACGTTCTCAATATGCCAAGGTGGATAGCACAGATACTGGAATCAGAAAAACACGCTGAAATCCAGGAGCAGGACATGGGAATAGAGCTCACACAATCCATATCAAAAGAGAATTTTCAGGGCGAGGAGCTGTCGCACCTAGAGCCGGATTTTTACATCAAGGTGACAGGATACATCGCAAGACAGCCAGAAAAAGAACAGGACCGACTGCAAAGCCTGCTAAAGACTCTGATCAGAAAAAGGCTTGGAAAGATAATTCCACGGGCAAACTCCATGGATCTCACAGCGGAGCTTGCAAAAAAGCTCTCAATTGAAGAGCGCGCACTATACAACGCCATTCGCAAAAACAGTGCTGACTTTGAGAATCAGATATTTGGTGATGACAAATGACTCTGGAAACACAATCCATTAGTGCCACAATAGACCAAGTGCAGAATTTTCTTGCCACCTTTAAGGACAAGTCTGGCTCCTTTAGGTACGTAGAAGAAATAGACCAGATGATGGCAAAACAGGTCAAGTATATTGTAGTCGACTATAATGACTTGGTGTCGCAAAAAGACATCGAGACAAAGTTCAACACTGAGCCAGACGAGATTCTCTACGCGTTTTCACAAGCAATAAAAAACATTTTAGAAGAAAGATTCCCCGACTACGCAAAAAAAATCGCAGATGATATTCGAGTCAGAATAGCAAACTATCCGATTCAGCGGAGCTTACGCCAGATAAACGCCGAAGTCATCGGCAAGATGACAAGCGTGTCAGGCATGGTGGTGCGAGCATCGGAGATAAAGCCGCTTGCAAGAAATGTGGTCTACAAATGCCCGGCAGGGCACCACACGGAGGTTCCATTGGAGCGTGGCATGAACATCTACACCCCAACCAAGTGCTCGCATGAAAAATGCACCCACAGGGATCTGAGAATAGATCCAGAAAACAGCAAGTTTATCGACTTTCAACTGGTGCGATTGCAGGAGCTCCCAGAAGACCTGCCGCCTGGCCAGCTGCCCCACTATGTTGACGTCACAATAAAACAGGATCTGGTGGATTACGCAAGGCCTGGGGACAGAGTCATTTTGACAGGAATTGTGAGAATCGAGCAGGAGCAGATCACGGGCACTCGGGTTCATAGCGGACTCCACAGACTGCGAATCGAGGGAAACAACATCGAGTTCTTGGGCGGCCGCGGAACAAAGAACTCAAGAAGGTCCGAAAGAGAAGAGATCTCTCCAGAAGAGGAAAAAATCATCAAATCGCTGGCAAGGACGCCGGACATATATGAGAGGCTTGTGAACTCGTTTGCGCCCCACATTCAGGGACAATCGCTAATCAAAGAGGCAATTCTGCTGTTAATAGTAGGATCAAACCAGAGGGTACTGCAAGATGGCACAAAGATAAGAGGTGACATCAACATATTCCTGGTAGGTGATCCGGGCACAGCCAAAAGTGAAATGCTCAAATTCTGTGCAAGAATTGCGCCAAGGGGCCTGTACACTTCTGGCAGAGGCTCGACAGCTGCAGGACTCACAGCGGCAGTGGTGCGTGACAAATCAGGAATCCTCATGCTAGAGGCGGGTGCTGTGGTTTTGGGCGATCAAGGATTAGTTTGCATGACAGAAGATACAGAACTCTATACTGGGAATGCATTGGTGCCTGTTGGCAAGTTGTGGGATTCTATCAAAGGCGATATCTATATCACAAAATCAGGCAGAGAAGCCAAAAAAGAACTGATTCCAATCGGAATTTACGACAATGACATCAGGGCAGACATTGATGGTAATGCTTTTGCAATAATGCGAAAAAGATACACAGGCAACGTCATCAAACTGACTTTTTCATCTGGCTTGACGCTCAAATTAACCCCAGAACATCTACTTCGCCGTACGACACATGTAAAGAACAAGTGGGTAGAAGCACAAGATGTCAAGGTCGGCGACCTGATACGAGCTCCAGTACGTGTTTTCAAACCAGCCTGTACTGTGGATTTGAGCGAAAATGAAGCTTATGTCATTGGGTGCATATATGGAGGTGGCTACATAACAACACACAGCATCACAATAAGCCAATCAAAAGTTAATTCTGATGTAATAGAAAACATACAGAAACATTCCGATGCATTTGCTCCGTATGATCAAGGTAACAGAATCGGTACACTTGGAAAGTACGCTCTTGTTTCGCGTATGTATAATTTACATACATCAGACAAAGCATTACTAAGAAAAACAAGATTCCTTACTAAGAGCCCTTCCATTGATAACATACTTTTGCTTTCAGACAAATCACTGTGGTCTTTTCTTGCGGGAGTATTTGATACGGATGGTGACTTGAATCATGTGAATGGCAAAATCGTTGCAGCTAGGCTATATCCATCAACATCTGAACATGAACTGCGTGTAATGCTTTATGCATTACGTCGAGTCGGTATATCTGCAAAGATACGCAAGACACGCAAAGGATTTCCATTAATACAGATCACCGGTCGCGACATTTCTAGATTTGTTGAAGGAATCAAAAGTCATAGCATCAAGGCTCAACGAGAAAGCACAATTGAGATTCATCATGAGGGTTCTATGACAAGAGGTACAGAGAAAGTTGTGAGTGTGGAAAAGGTACCATATGACGGATATGTGTATGATCTGAGCGTAGGCAAATACCACAACTATGAAGCATCTCTTGTTTACATTCACAATTGCATAGATGAATTTGACAAAATGAAGCCAGAAGACAGAAGCGCGCTGCACGAAGTCATGGAGCAACAATCTGCAAGCATAGCAAAGGGAGGAATCGTGGCAACACTTAATGCGCGAACGTCGATTCTGGCTGCGGCAAACCCGATGTACGGCAAGTATGATCCGTTCAAAAACATCACAGAAAACGTGGCCCTGCCAGTTCCATTGCTAACAAGATTTGACCTGATTTTCGTGGTGCGCGACATACCTTCAAAGGAAAAAGACAGAAACATAGCGCAGCACATCATAGGATTGCACAAGCGGGGCACAACTGACACCAGATCAATAATAGATGTCGACATTTTTACAAAATACCTCTCATACTGCAAGAGAATAGACCCAGTGTTGACGCCAGAAGCAGAAGAAAAGATTCTGGAATACTATCTGAAGATGAGAAACGTGGAATCAGAAGAAATGATCACAGTCACCCCAAGACAGCTTGGAGGCCTCATCAGGCTTGCCACTGCGCGGGCCAGACTGCTGATGAAGGACCAAGTTGACGGCGAAGACGCAGAGCGTGCAATATTTTTGATTCAGAGCATGCTCGAAGATGCAGGAGTCGACGTCAATACGGGCAAAGTCGATCTTGGCGTGCTACAGGGGAGGCCGCACAGCGAGGTTTCAAAACTGCAGTTATTCATGGACGTCCTGAAGTCACTGGAAGGGGACAGCAAGACACCAGTCGAAGAAAAACTCTTTGTAAAGGAGCTTGCCAAGACCAACAAATTCACTGAAGAAGAGGCAAGGAACTTTATCCGAAGGATGCTGCGTGAAGCATCAATTTATGAATCCAAGCCAGGCCACTATAACCGTGTATGAAAATAGACGAGCTAGCACTCGGCCCTGCGGCGACACAATACCTGGCTGAACAAGGACTCGAAAAACTATACCCGCCACAAGAACAGGCAGTAAAGGCAGGCCTCCTTGATGGGAAAAGTATCCTTGTTGCAGCACCGACAGCAAGCGGAAAAACGCTGATTGCATTGCTTGCAATGATGCGTTTTTTGGCCTCAAAAGAAGGCAAAGCAGTGTACCTTACCCCACTTCGGGCCTTGGCATCAGAAAAGTTTGCGGAATTTAAGAAGCTGGAAAAACTCGATTTTGGCAGGCCCATCAACGTGGCCATTTCAACGGGGGACTTTGACTCAGTGGACAAGGAGCTGGAAAATGCCGACGTCATAGTACTCACCAATGAAAAAATGGATTCTTTGCTTCGTCATGGGGTGGAGTGGGCCGACAAAATAGGCTTGGTCGTGGCAGACGAGGTGCACCTTATTGGCGACCCTGATAGGGGCCCGACACTTGAGATCATACTGACAAAGCTCAAAGAGCTGCAAGGCAGACCGCAAATACTTGGACTTAGCGCAACCATAACCAACTCGGAGGAGCTGGCCGCATGGCTTGGCTGCGAGCTAGTCCAAAGCGAGTGGAGGCCCGTGCCGCTAACAGAGGGAATCTTTGATGGCGGAACCATACTGTGGAACAACGGTGACTCTACAAAAGTGGACTGCAGCATACGGGGCCCGGCAATAGATCTGTGCCTTGAGACAGTAAAGAGCGGCGGCCAGTCGCTTGTCTTTGCGGAAACAAGGGTGCGCTCCGTGTCGCTTGCCGCAAAGGGCGCAGACGCTGTGGCAAAGCTGCTAACAAACTCTGAAAAAAAGGAACTAGAAGACATATCAGCAAAAATACTTGATGGCAACGAGCACACAGAACTGGTAAAAACACTTGCGAATTTGCTCAAAAAAGGAGTCGGGTTTCACCATGCAGGCCTGAATCAAAACTGCCGGCAAACAATTGAGGCCGAGTTTCGAAATGGGAAGATAAAACTGCTTGCGTCCACGCCGACACTTGCAGCTGGAGTAAATCTGCCTGCGCGCAGGGTGGTCATATCCAGCATCGCAAGATTCGACGCAAAATCGGCAAGCAACAAACCGATCAGCGTGCTTGAATACAAGCAGCTTTGTGGCAGGGCGGGCAGACCCCAATATGACAAATTTGGAGAGGCAATAATAGTGGGAAACTCAAACGCAGCAGATCTCATAGAATACTACATAAACGGAACACCGGAGCCAATTGTCTCGCAGCTTTCAAACGACAAGGCCTTGCGGGTGCACATACTCAGCTACATAGCTTCAAATCCTGGAACAAAAAGCGACGATCTTTTTGCTTTCTTCCAAAAAACGCTGGCCGGAACCCAGACGAGAAAAAACACTCTCAAGTTTTCAATAGATGTGGCAAAGCGTTTTCTTCTCAATGAAAATCTAATAGTGCAAAAGGCGGAGAGATTTGCGGCCACGGAGTTTGGCAAAAAGGTCTCAACACTCTATCTGGATCCGCTCACGGCAATCTACTTCAAGCGCGGCCTCCAAGTTGTCTCAGAAAACAAAAAACACACCCTTGGGTTTTTGCACCTCATTGCAAGCTCAGAGGAGTTCTTTCCCAAGTTCTCCCTCCGCAACAAAGACTATGAGACTGTGAGCAACCTAATTGAGAGCCGTTCTTCGGAACTAATAGAGCCGATTTCGGAATATGATTGCTCAAGGAGTCTGCTCGCGCTACACGAGTGGGTAAACGAGTCATCGGAGGTGCACCTATCGGACAATCTGGGAATAGAATCGGGAGACATGCACAGGATGACTGAGCTTGCAGACTGGCTGGCGTACTGCCTCTACGAGCTTGCAAAACTCTTGGGTCGCGCAGATCTCCTAGAGGAGCTTGCAGTGCTCAGAAAAAGAATCCAGTATGGCATCAAAGAAGAGCTAATCGAGCTAGTCCAGATCAGGGGCATAGGTCGAATT
This sequence comes from Candidatus Nitrosotenuis sp., assembly GCA_035575435.1. Taxonomy (GTDB): domain Archaea; phylum Thermoproteota; class Nitrososphaeria; order Nitrososphaerales; family Nitrosopumilaceae; genus Nitrosotenuis. Next base: position 80,010 of record DATLXX010000013.1, on the reverse strand, counting down.
CGAGCCAGAAAGCTGTTTTCAAGCGGCGTGCGCAGCTTGGAGGACCTCCGCAAGATCCCAGTCGACAAACTTGCCCAAGTAGACAAAATCGGCCCAACAATTGCAGATAATATTAAATCCCAACTGAAAAAAGTAAGGTAATTGCAAGAATATCTCATTGCTGCAGCAGTGTGCTCGCTTGTCGCATTTTTTACCGTGTTTTGCATTGTGCCACCACTGATCCGGCATCTCACAAAGCGCGACTGGGTCGTCAAGGACGTCAACAGAGTTGGCGGCGCCATGATTCCAAGGCCTGGAGGGCCGGCAATTCTTGCAGGAATACTCCTAGGAGAGATCTCGCTTTATTTCCTCCTTCCGGAAGGAACGCAGATTGCAAAACAGATCACTGCCATCCTGATTACTACATCGCTTGCGTTTGTTGTCGGGTTCATAGATGACAGAAGGGTGATGGGCGGATGGTTCAAGCCGCTTGCGCTCGCTGGAGCCGCAGTCCCTATCATCCTGCTTGGCGTGTACGAGCCGACTTTGTCTTTTCCGCTTTTTGGGACGGTAAAGATCCCGGCGCTATATCTTGGAGTCATAATCTTCATGATTCCGATCACCGGCAACACGATAAACTCAATCGACGTAATGAACGGGATTGCAAGCGGCTTCATGGTGATTGCCTCGCTTTCTCTTACTGCGGCACTCCTTGTTTTGCAAAACTATCAGGTTGCCATCATGACGCTGCCTTTGGTGTTTGCGTCTGTTGCATTTTACAAATACCACAGATTCCCAAGCAAGATATTCCCAGGGGACTCGGGCGCGCTGACTCTTGGAGCAGCGTACGGAACGATCGCAATAATGGGGCACGTCGAGGTGGTTGCGGCAGTGGCGCTGCTGCCAGCTGTGATCAACTCGTTCCTGTTTCTCTCAAGCGTCAAAAAAATAGTAGAGCACAGACAGATAAAGGGGCCTACAATCCATACGGACGATCACAAAATCATGGCAAGCAAGGACGCAGAGGCCCCTGTAACTCTGGTGCGTCTGCTTGTGGCAAGCAAGCCGTTGAGCGAAAAAGAGATAGGCTTTGCAATATTCAGGCTTGCAACCTTCTCGGGAGTTCTGGCAGCAATTACGGCGTTTCTGATGGGGGTGCAACTATGGCCCAATCCATGATCTATGTCTTCATAGCCATGATGTGGGCACTCATACTTGCCGGAGGCGGCATACTAGTTGTGCTTGTGTCCAAAATAACCATACAGGGTTACGGCGAAGAGATGGACTTTTTCATAGCCTCTGTAATCAAGGCAGTGATCGCCATAATTTTGGTGGTGCTCTGGGTGCTGGTCCTGACCAAGCTGAAAAACAAAATATTTCAAAAACAGATTAAATCTTAGGACTTCCAGTCGGCCTGCTTTTTGTCGTATTCCTTTCTTGAGTACTTGGGCTTTGCGGGAACGCCGGCTACCACAGTGTCTGGTGGAACATCTTTTGTGACTACTGCGCCCATTGCAACCACGCTGTTTTCACCCACAGTCACGCCGGCCTTGATGACTGCCCTTGAGCCTATTATGGCGCCGTCTTTGATGGTCACGCCAATCATCTTGTGGCTTGGCGGATAGGGGTCGTTTGTGAGCGCCGCAGCGGGACCTATGAAAACATTTTTGCCTATTCTTGAAAGCGGAGGTATGTAGACGAGGCCTTCTATCATGGTGTTGTCCCCAATCACTACGTCATAGTCTATGTGTGCAAGCGAGCCTATCTTGACGTTGTTGCCGATTACGGTGTTGTCGCCGACATATGCAAAGTGCCAGATCTTTACGTTCTTTCCAAGCTTTGCCTTTTTTGAAACAAAATTAGTTACCAAACTATCACAGATGCCATGGATTTGCATGTTTAATTATTTTTTGAGGGAGTGATTCTTTGTTTTTTTGAAGAAAGTCAATGTCCTGCTTTTTGTCTCTTAGCTCGTCGGGCAGCATGATTGGGATCTCCTCGATTATGGGATAGAATCTGCTACATTTGGAGCAGTACAGCGCGCCCTCAGATACGATCTCGTCCTTTGCGTGTATCTCAAAGATCTCAAGGGGGAACTGCTTGTCAATCGGACACACAAGCATGTCCATCATTTTTTTGTTCATAGCTCTAGGTATATTGGGGCTCCTTTTTGGCTGGATAAAAGGGCTGCTTCTGCTATCTTGGTGACGTTGACTGCCTCGGCAGGCAGAACACGGGGATTCTGCCTTCGTTGCAGCGAGTCGATGAAGCTTTTTATCTCAAGTGTGAGGGGTTCCTGTTTTTCATACCTTGGTATCTCGGCGCCGCCGTCCTTTTCGATCCTTATCTCTTGTGATATAAAATCGCCTGAGATTATTCCATCGGTGCAGACGGCGTTGAAGTGCCTCACTCGCGATGGGGTGATCCAGTTGGATGATATTATGGCCACCTTGTTGTCCTTGAAGCCAAGCATTATGGTTGCAAAATCCTCGTGGTCGTGTCTGATTCTTCCGGATCTGGCAAACACCACCTGCGGAGTGTCATCAAAAAGCCACATTGCGGTGTCTATGTCGTGAACCGAGGTGTCGTAAATTATCCCCACATCCTTTATGTGGAGCGGCATGCGGTTTTCCCTGTGAAATTCAAGCATGATGAGCTCGCCGTATTTTTTTGACTTGACAAACTCTTTTACCGCCTCGACGGCCGGATTGAAGCGCTCGATGTAGCCGCAAGTAAGGAGGACGCCGTTTTTTTTGGCCAGCTTTGCAAGGGCGTCTCCCTCCTCGGACCTGTAGGTCATCGGCTTTTCAATAAAGACGCTCTTTTTTTGCTCAATTACTTTGGTTGCAATATCAAAATGCGTCGAAGTCGGCGTGCATACAAAGATTGCATCAAGCTCCTTGTCTTTGAGCATTGCATCGACTGAGTGGTAGTGGTTGACTCCGTATTTCTGGGCTGTCTCCTTTGCCCTGTTCTGGTCCACATCACATATGGCGCCAAGTACGCCAAGCTGGGACAGCACCCTTGCGTGGTTTTTTCCCCAGCCGCCTATGCCTATCTGTCCTATCTTCAAGCTAATACACCGGCGTTAGCCAGTCAGAGTATTTGTCGTTTCTTGCCATGACCAAGTCGGTGTATGACGACATTAGTTCCTGCGTTATCTTTCCTGGCCTGCCTGAGCCGATTTTTTTGCCGTCAATGCTGATTACAGGGGTTATCTCTGCTGCCGTGCCTGTCAGAAATACTTCGTCTGCCAAGTAAATCTCCCCGCGCGTGATTGTCTTTTCTTTTGTAGTATGGCCCAAATCCTCTGCCAGCCTCATCACAGTGTCTCTTGTGATCCCTTCCAGCGCCGATGATTCCAGTGGAGGAGTAAATAATGTGTTGTCTCTTACCATGAAGATGTTTTCGCCTGGGGCCTCGCTCACATTTGCATTCAAGTCCAGCAGTATTGCCTCGTCGTAGCCGTTGCGCTTGCACTCCTGGGTTGCCAAGATCGAGTTCAGATAGTTTCCTCCCATCTTTGCCAGCGGGGGAGTAGTTATATCGCTGAACTTTCTCCATGACGAGATTCCTGCAGTGATGCCGCCTTTGTTGAAGAGATCCCCGAACGGAAACATGAACGCGGCCACATGTGTGGGGGCATCTTCAGTCACATGCAAATTGATGCCGTACTGGCCGACAAAATAAAACGGGCGAATGTAGCACGATCTCTTCATGCTGTTTTTTCTGCACAAATTAATTATTGCGTCTTTTACTTGCTCATCAGAGAAATTAAGAGATATGGAATAGAACTGCCCTGACTGCCTGAATCTTCTGATGTGGTCGTCGAGGCGAAAGATGTTCAGATTCTTTGAATTCCAGTACGCGCGTATTCCCTCAAAAATTGAAGTTCCGTAATGTATGGCGTGGGTTGTGATGGGAACCATGGCTTTGTCATGTGTGGTGAATTTGCCGTCAAGCCAAACAAATTTCGAAATATTGAGTTTCATAAAAATTCTGGGCGTGCGGTATTAATCTATCTTGTTCTTGAGGCCTGCTTTTGGAAACTTCATGCCGGCAATCCGTGTCGTCATGTCTGGGGCGTTGGCGTATTTTTGCACCACGTCCCAGTTGTCCTCGATTATCTTTACAACTTGTTCTGGCACGTCGTTTTGCCAGTCTGTCTTTTTTCCACGTACCTCCTCGTACATCTTGTTTTTTACCGAGGATGCGGAGACCTCCTTTCTGATGCCAATTTTGGGGTTCAGCCTGTATGCCTTGAGCATGAGGCCTTCCGTCTTGTCTCCGGTGTATGTGTAAAAATCTTCGTCGACTCCCTCCAGGATCTGGTTTCGCAGCTTCCATGAATATGGCGACAGGAGGGGTGGAAAATACCTAAAAAAAGGCGCATGGAAGGTATAGTTTGAGGAAACCTCGATCGAGTCGCCAAAGACCGCATGGAGCATCTTTTTTCTTACCTCAAAGCTGAACGGGAAGCTGCGGCTGTTTACCTCTGTGCCGTTGTCAAGAAAAACTACCGGCATGACCTTTACTTTTGCGTCTTTTTTTAATTCGTTGATAATTTCCACATGGGCGTTTGTAACGGGATTTAGGTGTGCAAGATAAATTGCAACTGTCAAACACATTCAATAAATTCAAGTCCTATTTCAACGCTTGAAAAATCTGGGGACGATGGGACTTGAACCCATGATCTCCAGCGCCCGAGGCTGGCAGTATACCAAGCTAACCTACGTCCCCAAAATTGGGACAAAACAATGCAATATTACTCTTGATTATCCGTATGATTCGTACTTGACTTCAAAGCTGCCGTCTGGGCGCTTGTTTCTTTCGGTGACGAATCCCTTGGCACTCAGATAGTCCATGCAGCCATCAATGGTGCCCTGCCACCCACAAATGTAAAACATCGTGTTTTGGGGGGTCACCTTCTCGCCAATAAGCTGCTCTAGCGGAGACGGCTCGCCGTCCTTTGATCTCAGGAAAGTCTCGACTCGCCCAGTCTGGCCGCTCCATGACCTGTTGAACCATTCCTGCGGCCTGCTAATTGAAGCACGGTACCTAAAGTTCCACTTGTCGCGTCCCCTGTCCAAGCTCTCCATCTCCAAGTCTGTGAAGAGCTGCTTGTAACTTAATTCGTCTACATAGCTTGCGCCGTGAAGCACCACGATCTCTCTTTTGTCGCCTACTGCGTGCAGGTGTTGCGCAAAGCTCACAAATGGGGCGATACCGGTTCCGCCGCCGAGGCAGACTATTCTCCTTTCGTCCTTTTGACCGTTTGGCAACTTGTCGTTGATCAGCAGGGCGGCCCCCGTCGGTTTGACCCACGTGACCTCGTCGCCTTCTTTTGCGTTGAAAAGCTGTGTGGTCAATCTTCCCGGTAGTGGCTTTCTTACCCAGCGTATGACAAGCTCGATGAACTTTCTGTTTTCTGGGTGTGACGCAATCGAGTATGCTCTTCTGATAACTTTGCCCTCGCTTGGCACGTTCATTCCTATTGTGATGAATTGGCCTGACTTGTATTCCGGCACGACGCCATCATTTGGAACGAGCCTGAATATTGCTAAATCTTCTTTCAACAATTGAATATAAGTGAGAGTTGCCTTGTTTTCTACGACCACAGAAAGACCCCACTTATGACGGTTAAATATTTTATGATAAACAGTTGACAAAATTTAATCATCATCAGCTAAACGTTAATAATCAATCCGCAAACTTCAAAGACGATCAGAATTTTTCTCTGGTTCTGTGGGCCGGTCGTCTAGACTGGTAGGATACGCCCTTGGCATGGGTGAGATCGAGGGTTCAAATCCCTCCCGGTCCACTTACAAACTGTTTTTTGCAAGAACCAACAGACTCTTGATTTCAGGATCATCGACTTGGCTGAGCTTATCCAGTTTGGAGAGCAGGTCTTTGTCGCCTATGTCTATTGCCGACTTGATTGCGCTCTTTCTGACTTCGACGTTTGGGTCTTCGATGCACTTTCTTATTGCGCCAAGCGCCTCGGCCGCCCTCAGGTAACCAAGAGCTCCCACGGCACACGACCTTACCATGGCGCTTTCGTCGTTTGTCAGCTCGGCAATGTTTGCTACTGCATTTTTGTCGTTTCTGTTTGCCAAAACTAACGCAGAGTATCCCCTGATATTCTTGCTTGGGCTTTTTAACGCATCAATCAGGATGTGTGATATGTCGTGCTCATTTAGAACAAGCGAGCTGAATGCCTCGCCTCTGACTTCGATGTCTCCGTCGTCAAGAGCAGCGACCAGCATCGAGATGGTCTGCGGCTCAACTGAATTTGAAAGCGACTCGATGGCCCTGATCTTCTCTTCCTTTGAGCCAGACCCAATGACTTTCTTTAGCTGTTCAAACGTGGTCAATTTTACGTACTAGTAGTGCTACAGTTAATAAGAAATTTTTGAAATCCTGGGCACAATTTCGTTTTAGATTTAAATTATCCATATATAGTTAACAGTGCATGTCCAGCGAAAACAGAGACGTAATTTTCATTGGCAAAAAGCCATTGATGGCGTATGTGACATCTACGCTCATTCAGTTGGCGAATTTGCCATCAGTGCATATCAAAGCCAGGGGCCTCAGCATTGGACGCGCAGTGGATGTAGCACAAATCATCTCGCGCAAAACAGAGAATGCTGGATACTCCATTGGCGAAATAAAGATAGGCTCTGAACAACTAGAATCAAAAGACGGCAAGTCACGAAACGTATCGACAATTGAAATCGAAGTAAAGAGAAACGCTCCATAAAAGCTCTTTACTTGAACTTTTTTATTTTATCATCTTTTGTAGCGGCTCTCCAGCTTTCTGAATTTTGGCAGCTCGACTATGTCATTGAATTCGTCAAAGCTAACCAACCTGTTTGCCAGCTTGGAGGTAGTCCCGGTCTTTTTGAGCTCCTTTAGTATCTGGAGCGAGGCGTATGTGTTTGCGTAAAGAACGGAAAGCGGGTACAGGATTATTTTGAATCCCATTTTGTGAAGCTCTTTTGCGGACCTGATGGGGGTTGCACCGCCTTCGATCATGTTTGCGACAAGCGGGGCATTGATTGACTTGCCAATCTCTCTCATCTCGTCGATGGACTTTGGCGCCTCGACAAAGACTGCGTCGGCGCCTATCTTGCGGTAGTATTTGGCGCGATCTATTGCCTCGCCAAGACCTTTGGTGGCCCGCGCATCGGTTCGCGCAACTATGATGAAATCTTTGCCTTTTTTTGCGTCGACTGCTGCTTGCAGCTTTTCTGCGTATTCTTCACGCTCCACTACTTCTTTGCCTGCCATGTGACCGCATCGCTTGGGCCAACGCTGGTCCTCAAGAAACATACCAGAGGCGCCAGCTTCCTGCAACTCGTTTACAAGCTTCCACACACTCAGTGCGTTACCATAACCAGTATCAGAGTCGACTATTACCGGCACTGACACAGCTCTGCAGATGCGCCTTGCATTTTCCAGCGTTTCTGTCGCGCCAATGAATCCGTAATCCGGCATGCCAAGCAAAGTGGCAGATGTTCCATATCCTGTCTGAAACATTGCCTCGAATCCGACTTTTTGTGCAATCTTTGCACCTATTGCGTCATAGACTCCCGGGATGACAAGGGGCTTTGATGGATCGCTGATCAGTTTTTTGAGGCTTTGCAACAAAAGGAATGGCGACTATAATTATTTATGAATAACTCTGGCGATCCATACCTGACTCATCAAGTTACGTGGAGATCCTTACTCTACATAGGATTTAATTATGTCCGTTCTCGACTTCAAACCAATGACAAAGGTATTACTTCTGCTAATTGCTGCAGGAATATTGTCTTCAGCTGCATTGACAACCAACGCGTACGCTGAAATCTGCGACATAAATTGTGAGGCTCCGACTATAGGCGTCATAAACAACGGCCAAAGAATAGTGGATAACGGCCTAATAATCAACGGTCGCGCATTTACTGCGGAGGAGAACATCCAGGCAATCCCGACTATGACACTGACTACGGGAAACACAGCCAAGATAAAGCTTCAAGTTTATGAGGATGGAGGCGTCAACGAGATAAGACACGTCTCTATTGCCATATCTGACTACAAAGATGACAGAAACCAAAACGAACTTGCAAGCATATCGATGGAACAGGATTTCACAGGTGAGCAAACTGTGACCGTTGTGGACCCAAATGGCATATTCAAGTCTGCCACAGCAAAAATGACCCCGACCGACTCATTTCGTGCTACGGTGGAGTTCTCATTTAAGGTAGTCAAGCCTTTTGACACATCGTCGCTAGTCGTTGACATGTGGGACAGTGGCAGGGCATCCAGGTCAAACGTCTTTCTTGATGCCGTACGGGCAACTGGGAACGAGATAATTGAATTTGTGCCTCCATCTCCAAGTATAGGACCTGACGCTCCACTCAAGCAAGTTGCAGACGGTGTAGCCCCACAAGATGTAGAGTGCAGAGAGGGATTTGAGCTTGTAATCCGCACCACCGGTGCGCCAGCATGCGTCTATCCGTTCACTGCAGAAATCTTGCGAAACTGGGGAATGGTTGCCTAGAGGCAATTTTCAACCATTTTCTTTTTTTAATTTCAAATTAGTCTATTTTGATCTCTTTGCCTTTTGTCTCTTGGGCGTCGAGTTTTTGAAGCTCCGACTGGAGGAACTTGCGGTATTTCTGCATCTCGTCCTTGGTCATCTTTGACACATTGGCACTCAGCAACGTGCCCATCATGTTGATCCGCTCGATGAGGTCCATGACGACAAACCTGCCTACGTTTTTGACCCGCATCAGCACTTCGAGCTGATTCTTCACTATCTTGTTGATGGCTTCCAGGTCGTCTGCAGTGGCGCGGCCTTTTTTTGTTATTTGGTATTTTCCGTCTTTTGTCTCTTCAATTAGGCCCTCATCTAAGAGTCTGCCAAGTAGGGGGTAGATGAGTCCGGGTGATGGCCTCCACCTGCCCTCGCTTTGTTCCACTGCAGCATCGATGATCTCTTTGCCCGTGTGTGGTTTGGTTGCAAGCAGCTCAAGAATGTAAAATCTGGAGAATCCTCTTGGAACTGAGCTGCCGACCCTTTGAAACCACTCCGTTACCATCGCTAGTGATATCGCTAGTGATAGATATAAGGGTTTGGGCAGAAAGTTCCGCTAGGAAGGCGACTGATTTGATGCCTCACGACAATTCGACTGATGTCATTTTACGCCTGATGGGAGGTGATTAGGTTACCAGAACAAAATATTAAAATACCCCAAGGTGTAAGGGCATCTGTGATAAGACGCTCGATAACAATTGAAGATGAGTTGTATAATTCGATTAATGTACTCAGAGCCAGATTACTTGAATATGAAAAAAATGATGTTGATTTCACATCAATGATTAATGCATTAGCTGCAATTGGCTATAACAAAGTCATGTTAAAAGAACTGACTAAAAAAGACATTCAACTATTCAGGTATTATACTGAAGGTATTGAAGATCTAAAACTAGAATCTGCTCAAGATGAATATAGTAATTTGTGGCTGAAGTATCAATTACCAAAATTAATGGCGGTTTCAACAAATAAACAAGATGATAGTAATAGTGTAAGCGGGAATAAAAAGAAAGGAACATCTGAGCCAGAGTAACCGCTCTGCAAGCACTCCTCAAAACTTTAGCTCTCTTCCTTTACACTATTACATTCAAACTTGTATTTCTAGTTTCTAAAACCGCCAGAGATTCTTTTTCCGCTGTGTTCATGCTTTCTGTAATTGATTTTTGTGCTTGTTGAGTAGTTTCTTCTATTGATTTTGAAATTTTTGAATCGGCGATAGTTTTAGTGATTTCTTCTTGTGTATGTACTTGGACATTTGATGCCAATTCTTTTGCTGTATTTGGTGGGTGTATTGATAATGATGGCTACAAAATACACTTTTCTTAACCACATCTTTAGAATTAACATCTGACTATTATGTATTAAATCCAGAATACTTTTTTCTTTTTTAGAACAGCACGATATTATTAAAATAATTCCAAACTTTTGTTTCTAGATTAGCAGCTGAAGTTGTTAAATTTTCATTGTATTACAATCAAGATTCTTGTTTGTATCAACCATGAACAGGTTTTTCAAGCACATAAATCATATGGTAAAAAATGACTAGCGTCATCACACCCCCAGACTTGTGGAAATTAAGACCAGAGGGCTCTACGCTTATTCTTGATATCTGACCAATTAAAGTCGGGTTTCTTTGTGATTAATTTCCCAACTAGCTTTGCTGGCATTGAGTATAAATCCTAGAAGACTAATCTGCCGGTGATTTTGCCAGAAAAGTAAAAGAATATGCTGAATCACATTATACAAGTTGCCATTGCTAAGGCGAGGTAAATATCGAAATGCTTGACGCAAAAATTCTCCATAATGGAAGTTATAACTCAAGAGTGCTTCAGATCGAGATAGACCAGAAGCAATTGGTGACCCCGACATACTTCCCATCAATTTCTAGCGTAGCTACAAGATTGCCAATGGAGCCGCTAATCCAGTCAATAGTCAGAAGCGGCTATCCGCGATTATTGGTCTCTGCTTATGACTTGGCCTCACTTTCTAGACATAACTACAACCGCATTTCCAAAATGTTAACCAGATTCTCAAAAGAAAATAATTTTTTGTTAACAGACAGTGGGAGCTTTGAAAGCTACTGGTTCCAAGATAAGAGATGGAATTTTAAAAAATACAGTACGATAATAAACAAAACAAAATCCGATTTCTTTACAAGCTTCGACGACATACCGGATTCTCATGCAGACTACTCAGACATATTGAGGCTCACACATCAAAACGCAAAGAAATCCAGTAAATTGATGAACGACAACCATTGCATCACAATATGCCACGGCCAGTCACCAGAACAGCTACAGACGCTTGTCAAAAAACTCACAGCCAACAATGCCGAATTGTGCAGAGTAATCGCAATCCCAGAGAGAAGCTGTGGCAAGACGCTGCAAGATAAAATCAAGACGATACAAAAAATCCGTCGTATCCTCAATCATGACAAAGCAGAAAATGTGTTGCATGTTCTTGGTTGCGGGAACCCTCTGTCCATGGCATTGTTCGCAATAGCTGGAGCAGATATTTTCGACAGCATAGATTGGTCACGATGGGTCGTCGATCCTAGGTCGCTCAATTTCACAGATTTTGCCAACCTGTCCCTTACTGACTGCATGTGCAAGGTTTGCAGGATAAAGAATATGGATCCCGTGTTGCGCTCCATACTACACAATCTGCTCTTCTATCAGGATTTTGTCTTGGAATTGCAGCAATCGATAATCCTCAAGGATGAGTTGAACTTTCTGAGAAGATACGTGGATCAGAAGACCGTTTCCAAAATCGTCAACTTTTTTTAATGGTCTAGGATACTAGCAACGGAAAGGATGCCTTGAACAAGTTGCAAGTCTTGACTACAAGTCAGATTAGTGATACGTTTGTCCCCAATCCGGTTTTAGACATCTACCATAAATTAGAGAAAAACTATGAAAATAGGCTTGATTGGGCTAGGGCCTCGGAAGAGCAGCTCTGGAAGGAATTGTGCTTTTGTATCTTGTCGGGCAATGTTGCTTTCGAGCTTGCAAAGTCTGTTGTTGAGGTACTGACGGAAAGAGGCTATCTAGATTACAGATGGATGAGAGAAGACAGAAAATCCAGAATTGCCCTGTTCCATGAACTTGATAAGCCGAATTTTGATCCCAGAAAAAAGAACGGTGAGCTAAGAAAATACCGTTACCCTAGGAAGAGGTCTGCTGAGATTGTAAGTGCAGCAAAAACGATCTACGTTGACAATAGTTCCATAAAGAACGTGCTTTCTAGTTCAAGCTCCGATATTGAAGCAAGAAATTTCTTTGTAAATCAGATATCAGGGTTGGGAATAAAGGAAGCGTCTCACTTTCTGCGAAACATAGGATTCGCAGACTCCCTAGCAATCATTGATGTACACGTGTTGTCATTTTTGAAAGAATTTTCACTTGTAGATTTTGATGCGAATTCCTTGACTCCGCAAAGATATCTCAGATTGGAAAAAACACTGAGGAATTTTGTGGATTATCATGGGCTGAATTTAGCAATATTTGATTTGGCTGTTTGGTATTATATGCGAAACAGAGAATTATGAAAGTTGTATGCCTAGCATCAGGCGGCATCGATTCTAGCGTGCTTATGCTCATGTTAAAGCAGATGGAACATGAGGTCCTCCCCATTCATATCAACTACGGCCAAAAGGCTGCTGAAATGGAACGGAACGCTTTCTACAAAGTATGCGAGTTTCTTAGAATTAAACCAGAGATCATCGATATCACAGACATAGGAAAAATATCCGTCGGATTAACCAATCCTAACTTAACCCATAATGATAATCCGTTGTTTCCAGCAAGAAACCTCTTGTTGTTGACAGTTGCTGCATCATATGCAATTGCCAAGTCAGTCAAAGTGATTTCAATAGGATCCTTGGCAAATTCGATTTTTCCAGATCAGACCAAAGAATTCGTGAAAAATGCAGAATCAACTCTTGGCGTCGCAACACAAGAACAAATCAAAATCCTCACGCCTCTGATCGATCTAAATAAACGTGAAGTCGTTGAGCTGGCAAGGAAATATGATTTTCCTTTGGGAATAACATACTCCTGCCATCTCGGTTTGCCAAGCCCATGCGGGAAATGCATGAGCTGCAAAGAAAGAGAAGTGGCGGAAAAAGTTTGATTATTTGCCAATAATGCTTAATATGATTAGCTCACTTCCCTAAACTGATACAACATGGGTGGGTCAGGAGGCAGCATTGACTTCTCTTCACGTGGTTCTGATGCTGGAGAAAAGATTTTCCGGTCAGCAACTGAAGAAGCTGAAAAAGCCACACAACCACGAGTCCAGAGGAATGTTTTCATTAGTTTCGCAGTAGAGGATGAGGCACAGGTAAATCTATTACGTTCCCAAGCAAAGGATGACAGATTTGACTTTCAATTCAGAGACTATTCGATCAAAGAGCCATTTGATGAAGCATGGAAAACTCAGTGCAAAGAGATCATAGCATTAACCTCAGTAATGATTGTCGCGATAGGAGAGACAACTGCTGACAGTGCAGCGGTGGATTGGGAGATCAGGGAAGCTCACAGGCAAGGCAAAAAGGTGGTTGGAATGAGGTTACACAAAGACGCAAACCATGGGATACCTCGTGCGCTGACTGAATTTGGCGATAAGATCATTGACTGGAAAGCAGACCAACTAGGTGATGAGTTACAGTAGATAGGACATGGACGAGCAAGACGAGTTAGCCAAGCTTTTCAATTCAAAAGACCTTGATGAGAAGGGCCAAGAGCGATTATTCGAGCAGTATAGGATGTATCTGGAGAAGATAGACCGCCTAAATGACCGCCGTGCTACAGCAAATAGCTTTTTCCTGAGCATAAGCACAGGATTACTGGCAGCACTAGGAGTCCTGTTCAATGTTGGAACCACGCTTACCACCAACAGCGGATGGATCATCATAGGCTCAATTAGCGGGATTCTTTTCAGCTACACCTGGATGAGGACAGTAAAGTCTTATCGCCAGCTTAGCAGCGGGAAGTGGAAAATCGTTACGGAGATAGAAAAAAGACTACCACTATCACTTCATGAGACAGAATGGAAGATTTTAGGAGAGGGAAAAAACAAATCACTGTACAAGCCGCTCACGGATGTTGAAAAGGCAGTACCGTTGATATTTTTGGGGATCTTCACTGGATTAATCGTCGTATCCATCATAGTCAATTTCTAAAAATCAATTATGTTTCTTTGGTTTTAAGATTACTTTGTTCTCTTTAATTTCAGAATCTAATTCCATTCCTTCTCTCCATCCTACTTCTTTGATCAGATCTGGTGGAAATTCTACATACCATTTTAGATATTCTTTGTCACCAACAACTCTGTTTCTTCTGGTCTGTAATTTCACACTGTTAGTCGGGCATTCATACTAATAAACTTTAGACGCCTAAACACTTATATAATTAGACGCCTAATAATATGACATGTTAAAACAAGCACAAGAAGAAAGACAAGTAAGAGGTCTTACTATTGTTTCAATCGCTGGGCAAATCAAGCGTTCAATAAATTGCATTACAGAGTAAAATCCCAATCGGATTCTAAAGTTTGGTATGATGTTGTAAAACAATACGGTCGTAACCTAGGCGGTCGTGAGGATGGTCGCTTTACCTGCACTTGCTCAGATTTCAAGTTTAGAAGTGTTATCTGTAAACATATCCATAGCGTACTCTTTTCGACAAAACTACGAAACAAAATCGTATCGGAAGATATTGCTCAATCAATTGTTATCCCAAATCCAGAATCAAACCCTATTGAATGCCTAAAATGCAAAACACTGGATCAGGTAGTAAAAGATGGAAAACGCTACAATAAACGTGGTGAAATACAGAAATACCTATGCCGAAATTGCAATTATCGTTTCGTGGTAAATCTAGGCTTGAATGCAAAGAAAGACCCTAAGGTTATTTGTGCCTCGATTGACCTTTATCTCAAGGGAATCTCCTTAAGAAAGTTTGCAGATCATGTTAAGCAATTCTATGGCGTCAACATTTCCGACAACTCGGTTCTAAGATGGGTTCAAAGATTTGGGGAAGTGGTAGCCCCATTTGTTGACAGTTTGAAAGCCCCACAAATGAGTGGGATCTATCACGTTGATGAAATGGTGGTTCATGTAAGGAAAGAGGAAATGGACAAAGGTCATTATCAATGGCTTTGGAATCTTATGGATGAAACAACCCGATACTGGGTTACAAGCAAGATAAGCCAACGCAGAGAAACCGAAGATGCACAAGCTGTTTTTCAGAATGCAACGAGCAAGTCAAGACATACAAAAGCCATCATACATGACGGTTTGCCATCTTACAATACAGCGTTCCAAAAGGAATACTATACAAGGCAAAACCCAAAAGTGAAAAACATTAGTAGCATTTCAGTAAGAGATCAAGGACTCAATTCAAGAGTTGAACGATTGAACGGTACAATGAGAGATTGTGAAAAGGTAATGCGAGGAATGAACAAAGCTGAATCTACACAAAAGCTGATTGAAGCCTTTAGAATTCATTACAACTTTTGTAGAGAGCATTCAACATTAGGTAAGACACCAGCTGAAGCTGCGGGAATCAAATTAGAATTAGGGCAAAATAAAATTGAGAATTTAATAAAACTAGGTTCGTATAAAAATTGATTAAGAAAACGCTTTAAACAATATTCTGATTTTTCAGAATGTGGTAAAAAAAGAGCTTATTCAGGTAGGTAGAAAAATACTTGGTATCAAACCACCAAAAGAAAGGCGCTATGCTTTTTCTGAAGATACAAAGAAAGCAGTATTGAGGGTTCAAAGATACAGATGTGCTGTATATGGTTGTAAGTTCAGGAATTGGCGATTATTGGAATTTGATCATATTCGAGGCAGATCCAATAACTCAATTATGAATTGTCAGGCATTATGCCCTACTCATCATCGGCTTAAAACCAAGCGAGATGCCATCAAAATGCGAATTGAGAAGGCAAAACAGAAGACGAAAAACCGTTAAAGTTATTTAAATACCGACTCATCAGTCGAGCCGAAGCACCCCCTAAAATCAGTCGTTTATGAAGCAGTACTGGGCAGAAAGTTCCGCTTCGTACAAGAAGGGTTCGGATCCGTCCTGGCTTCAACACATATTTATCGGAATTTTCGCAGTTCAAGATAGCAATGGTTGATTCTATAGAGTATGATCTGATTATAGTGGGCTCAGGGCTTGCAGGGCTGCGGGCTGCAATCGAGGCAGCAAAGACTGCGCAGTCGCTCAAAATAGCAGTCGTGTCCAAAGTCCAGGTGATGCGTTCCCACTCTGTTTCTGCAGAGGGCGGAACAGCCGCAGTGCTCTTTGAAGACGAGGGAGACAACATCGAGTCACACATCTACGATACGGTAAAGGGAAGCGACTTTCTGGCAGACCAGGATGTTGCCGAAAGACTGTGCAGAGAAATGCCTCGCGAGATATATCAGCTGGACCACTGGGGCATGCCATGGTCAAGAAGAAAAGACGGCAGAATTGATCAAAGGAATTTTGGCGGATACAGTTTTCCAAGAGCAACGTACGCCTCAGACAAGGTGGGGTTTTTTGAGATGCAGACGCTCTATGACACATGCCAAAAGTTTGACAACATTTCATTTCTCAACGAATGGTTCGTCACGTCGATAATTCATGACGGCCAGCAGTTCGTCGGAGTTACGGCAATCGAGCTCTCAAGCGGAACGTTCTATGTAATCAAGGCAAAATCATTGATAATCGCAACAGGAGGCGCAGGACGAATTTACAGTTTCTCGACATATGCCCTGTCTTCGACGCCAGACGGACTTGATATGGCGTACAGAGCGGGGCTGGCGTTAAAGGACATGGAGTTTGTCCAGTTCCACCCAACCGGAATCTTGCCATCCGGAATACTGATCACGGAAGGAGCGCGCGGCGAGGGAGGATACCTTCTAAACAAGGACGGCGAGCGCTTTATGAAAAAATATGCGCCAAGCAAGATGGAGCTTGCGCCAAGGGACATTGTATCGCGCGCAATTATGACAGAAATCCGCGAGGGTCGTGGGTTCAAGCACGAAACAGGCGTTGACTGCATGAAGCTGGATTTGCGCCACATAGGAGACGAGAGAATCAAAGAAAAACTCGGCGCAATCAGGGAGATAAGCATCAAGTTTTCGGGAATCGATCCTTCCCAGGAGCCGCTTGATATCAGGCCTGTGTGCCATTACATGATGGGGGGAATTCACACAAACATAGACGGCGCAACGGAGCTGAAGGGCGTCTGGGCCGCAGGCGAGGCAGCGTGCAACAGCACACACGGCGCAAACAGGCTCGGCGCAAACTCCACCTCAGAATGCATAGTATGGGGCAAGATAACCGGGTATCTTGCCGCAAAGCACGCACTTGAGGCAAAGGTTCCATCACAATTCCCACACCATCTGGTTACATTGGAGGAAAAAAGGATCTACGACGGCATATTCAGGGGGCAAGGCGAGGTAAACCCGTACGAGGTAAGGCAGGAGCTCACAGACACGCTAAACGACAAGGCCTATGTATTTAGGACGGAAACGGAGCTGGTCGAGGGACTAAAAAAAGTCCGAGAGCTGAGAGAAAAAACCTGGAAGCACGTAGACGACAAGGCAAAGGAATACAACACAAACTTTAGCAACGTCATGGAGCTTGATTCTATGTTCAGAGTCGCCGAAGTGGTTCTAGTTGGCGCAATAAACAGAAGGGAGTCACGTGGTGCACACGCGCGACTGGATTACCCGCACCGAGACGATGCAAACTTTTTACATCACACACTTGCATACTATGATCCGAAGGGCCCAATAATGAAAAAGCACCCAGTAACCATTACCAGGTATCAACCAGTGGAGAGAAAGTACTGATGAAGAGAAACGAAAACAAAGAAGGAATCAAGGGGATGGCAAACCCGGGGCGATACGGAATAGAGCGCGTCGCGTACTGGCTGATGAGGATAACTGGTCTGGGGCTCTTGGCGTATCTAATTGGGCATGTCTACGAGACAAGCTCGATTCTAAACGGAAAGGAAGCATGGAACGCCATGCTGCAGCTCACCCAGACTACGGAGGGACACATCATACTTACACTTGTAATTGGAATGTCCATGTTCCACACTGCAAACGGCATCAGGGTGATGCTGGGACATGGAGGAATAGGGGTTGGAAAACCGGCCCGACCTGATTACCCGTATGTACCTGCGTCTCAAAACAAAATGCACAAGATGTGCATTTATGCCTCCATAGGACTTGCGGCGCTTGCCATGATGTATGGTTTGTCGGTTTTGTTTGGTGAATAATGATGCGCGAAAGTGTGATAATGAAAATCCACTATGGCACTGCGCTTGGGGCAGTCGTGCTGGTGGCAGTGCACGTGTTGTTTAGGATCACGATGATGCCGTACTATGAATCACTGGAGTATGAAAACGTGGTCGCAAATTACCAGTTCATACCGTACGCAATAATGCTTGAGCTCATCTTAGTCTTGCTGTCGGTGCATGGGTTCAACGGATTGCGCGTCATCTTGCTTGAGCTAAGGCAGGGCCGCTCGTATGAAAAAGCAGTCACGTACGGCTGCCTTGCAGCAATGGCAGGCCTCATCGCGTACGGTTCAAGGACTATATTGATGACAAGCATGGGGATGACATAGATGAGCGAGGCATCACAACTAGCAGAGGAAAAATCCTCAACCGAGTCCATTTCGTCATCAAAGACAATCACGCTGAGAATAGCAAAGTTCAACCCGGAGCATGACAGCAAGCCGCAGTTTGTGGATTTCAAGGTGCCATACGAGCGGTGGACAACTGTATTGGATGCGATTCTTGATGTAAAAAAACACCTGGATCACTCAGTTGCAGTCCGCTATTCCTGCAGACAGGCCTCGTGCGGTTCTTGCGGCATGAAGATAAATGGCAGGCCAAGGCTTGCTTGCTTTACAAAGATCTCGGAGCTGAACTCGGACGTGATCACGGTGGAGCCGATGAACAACTACCCCATAGTGAGGGATCTTGTGGTCAACTTTGAGCGGCTATTTGCCACACACAAAAAGATGCAGCCGTTCATAATCAGAGACGACTCTGAGGTGGGAGCAGGCACAAAAGAGATACCACAAAACCCAGAAGAGCTGGAACAATACATCCAGTTTGCAAACTGCATCAAATGCGGCCTGTGCAATTCTGCTTGTCCCACTATGGCGACAGACTCGTCATTTCTGGGCCCGCAGGCGCTGGCGCAGGCATACAGGTACGTTGCAGACAGCAGAGACAAGGGAAAGGACAAGAGACTAAAGATAATTGATGAATCTCACGGCATCTGGAGGTGCCACTTTGCAGGCTCTTGCAGCCAGGTGTGCCCCAAGGGAGTTGACCCTGCAATGGGAATCCAGTTCCTTCGAGGATACATGCTTGGGTTCAGAAAGTAACTAAGTTTTTGGTTTTTTTGGGTTCGGGCTGTTATTTACCTGGTTGTTTATTGCCTCTGCCATAAAATGGTTCGACACATTTACTTTGACGTCGTCAATTCCATCAAGCTTTAGTAAATTATCATGGATGTCTTGGCAGATCTTAAAGCCAAAGACTGCTGGGCAAAAGGGGCTGGTCAGGTGCAAATCTACTTTGACTGCAGAGCCGTTGATCTCCACGTTGTCCACCAGCTCAAGCTCGGTAATCGATGTGTTGATTTCAGGATCTACTATTCCGGATAGTTCGTCAAAGATTTTTCTTCGCAATTCCTGCAAATCTTGTGCCATAAACGACAAATCACCACTGCTATATATAAAAGCATTATAATTCTAGTTTGATGTATCGCGCCCGCCTTGGAAAAAATCTGGACAAGCACACTCTGGAGTATGTCTCATCAATATCTGATGACGCAGAGATTGCAATTTATGATATAGTTGGGAGCCAGGCCCACACCATCATGCTCTATGAAAACAAGATTATTTCAAAGGACGAGGCAAAAAAAATTCTGCGCGCCCTTGAGATGTTAAAAAAAGAAGACCTTGACGACAAATCCGGCGCCGAGGACATACACGAGCTAATCGAGTCCTTGGTGGTAAAGAAGATTGGAATGCAGGTGGGGGGCAAAATGCACACTGCCAGGTCTCGAAACGACCAGGTGGCACTGGACCTTCGAATGAAGATCCGAGACGACATCAACGTGATCTGTGATTGCATATTGGATCTGGTGGAGACTTTGATAAGGCTGGCAGAAAAGCACACCAACACGACGATGCCGCTTTACACGCACCTTCAACAGGCGCAAATAGGGACGCTTTCGCATTACCTGCTTTCGCACTCGGATGTTTTGTTGAGGGATTTTGAGAGGCTGTATTCCAGCTTTGAGAGGGTGAACCAGTCGCCTCTTGGCGCAGGCCCTGTGGGCGGCACGAGCCTGCCAATAAATCGGAACAGCACGGCACGGATGCTTGGATTTTCACAAATTGTCGAAAACACAATCGACGCCACAAGCAGCCGAGACGTGGTGGCTGAGTATGTGGGGGCGGTATCTATATTGATGACAAATCTCAGCCGCATTGCAGAAGACTTGGTGATATGGTCTACTTCGGAGTTTTCATTTGTGGAGCTCTCAGATCAGTTCTCGTCACCATCAAGTGTGATGCCGCAAAAGAAAAATCCGGACATACTGGAGCTGACACGAGGCAAGACTGCGCGCGTCATTGGAAATCTGGTTGCGGTTTTGTCCAGCCTCAAGGGGCTTGCGTCGGGATATGGGCGCGACCTACAGGAGATAAAACCGGCAGTGTTTTCAAGCTCAAAAATTGCGATATCTGCTCTGGTCATCCTGAATTCAATGTTTGCCACACTCAAGGTAAACAAGGACAAGATAAGGGAGGCAGCAGAATCGGGCTACCTTACTGCACTTGATGTTGCGGAGGCGCTCGTAAAGGAAGGGGTTGCATTTAGGACTGCACACAAGGTAGTGGGGAGCTTGGTTCAGGCTGCACACCAAAAAAACAAGCCGCTTTCGGAGCTTACAGAACACGAAATCAAGTCAGCTCAAAAGGAGTTTGACGCAAAAAAACTCCACAGCATAATTTCTTCAATTGATGCAGAGTATTCACTCAAGGCAAGGTCGTCTGCAGGCTCTGCCGGAATCGCACAGCAAAAGAAAATGATTGCTGTAAGGAAGACCAAAGTCCTCAAATACAGGCAAAGCATGAAAAAGCGGACCGCGTTGATATCCTCAACCATTGCAGCTCTGTCTCGCAAAATACAGAATCTGACAAAATAGCCTGAGTAGCGGGTTCGCGGGGATTCGGACCCCGGACAGCCGGATTAAAAGTCCGGTACTCTACCTGGCTGAGCTACGAACCCTCTCGCAATTCTCCAAGTTGTGTATAATTTAGTCTTTTAGCTGAGTGATTTTCTCGTTGTGTAAACTTTAAAAAAGGAACTCAAATGATCAACTTCAACGCCCTTGTAGTATAGCCCGGTCTAGAATTCGGCCCTGTCACGGCTGAGACGCGAGTTCAAATCCCGCCAAGGGCGCTTACAACTTTTTTCAAATTTTCAGCTGATTTCTAACTTCGGCAAGCATTTCCTGGCTTGCAGCTGCAATAAATGAGATCCTTGTCTCATAGCTGAGATCCGAATCAAGCGTGTTGAGACTCTCATCTAAAACTATTCCGCCAGCTTCTTTTGCTATGAGATAGCCTGCAGCCATGTCTGTGACGCGGATTTTTTTCCTCAGGTCCACGTAGATGTCTATTAGGCCACGCGCGAAAAATGCAAGCTCAAGGGCATTTGCACCTAAATGTCTTGAGTGGTTTGAATTCTCAAAGATGGGCTGTATCTTCTTTACAAGCTCCGGTGTGGCCCCTGACACATTGACGCCGACTATCTTGTAGACCGGTTTTTGCTTGTGCACACGAATCTGTTTTTCATTTAGGAACGCACCCTTGCCTTTTGTGGCCCAATACATGTTGCCGTTTGAAAGGTCCGTGACGACACCATCGGTGACTGAGCTAAGCCTGTCTTGTGTGGCAAAAGCCAGAGAGCAGCAAAAAAACGGAATGCCACGAACCGCATTCGCAGAACCGTCTATTGCGTCCATGATTACAAACCCCCTTGGATTCTTTGAAAGCTCGACTCTTCCACATTCTTCGCCCAAAACTATGCACTCGAAATTAACTTTTTTTAGATAATCCAAAACTGTTTTTTCCGCAACTATGTCTATTTTGCGTGAAATGTCGCCGCCCGCACCGCGCCCGTGGTCTTCGGCCGCCTCCGCAGTACCTGCGATTTCTTTGACATTCTCATACACCAGCCTTGATGCCTCTTTGAGCACATCGATTACTTGCATGGTCTGTCTTGACTTTTTCGTAATTTAAGCCAAGAATCTTTGAAAGGATAAATAACATGAACAAAGGTGTGCTACTGTGAGCAGCAAGGATCAATCAGTTGTGTCAAAAGAAGCTCTGATGTCCACAAAAGCCGGAAAACAAATTCTAAAACAAGGGCTCTTCAAATCAAAAGGATTCAGATTATTCAACCAGTACAAAGAAGAAGCCGAATCGGAATTTCCGAAATTTGCCGACAGGTTCACAGACGACCTGCTAAGGGAGATCAAGTCTGATTCTTCTCCAGAAGACACACAAAAAGCGTTTGCAAGCGAAGTAGGCTCTTCCGAAATAACACTTGAGGGCCCACAAATTCCTGCCATCAGATCAAAGCTCGAAAGCCGCGATGTGCTAAAAGACAGGGTACTAAGAATCCTCAACTCGAACTTTGTAAAGATGACTCTGCCCGTATTCTGCGCTCTGTACGACGCAGCAGCGGACCACTATGGAAACAAAAACGCCCAGATGCGTCAGGACCTAGTTGACGGCCACATAATTGCAATAGACCTCAGCGAACCAATGGACAGAATCGTAGACAAAGACGAAGACCTCGAATACCTCGACGACTACAAGCTAATGAACCCCTACATACTGAGGCTTGCCCGCGCCAAAATCGCAAAAGGGGGCAAAGAGATTCTTGCCGAATTCGAGGAGGGCTTCAGGGACGCAAGGCTTGGCCAGTACATAGACACCAAACTCAAGGCGACTCCTACAAAAATCACAGAAGAGCAGATGAACCAGTGCTACAAAAAGTACCGTGCCGTGATGGGAACAGCAGGAAGAAACATGGCTCTTGCCAAGAACCCTCTAGGGGAGATATTCTATCTGGGGATGGCTCGCGCAGCTGAGTCGGTCGGCTGTGGCAACGAAATCGAGGACTCGATAAAAAACAAGTTTGTCAAAATACCTTCTTGGCCTCTTTATTACTCGCTTTTGAGAGGAGATGTCAAAAAAGGATTCGAGTTCACCATGAAAAAAAGCGAGCTTTATCTTTCGGATGCGCGCATAGCGCTAGAACTACTACCTGCAAATTTTTCACACACGGAATTTCTAGAGTTCTTGTTTTTGACAGTTGAGCACTACAACCAATACTGGTACAACCAGCTTGACAAAGCAAATCTGTGGTCAGAGTTTTCCTCAAAGCTCCCAAAGTGATGAAAAATGATGTGGTCTGAAAAATATAGGCCGAAAAAAATCATCGACATGGTTGGAAATGAAGAGGCGCGCAACTCCTTTGTAGAATGGCTCACAAAATGGAAAAAGGGAACAAAACCAGTGCTCCTCATCGGCCCTCCCGGAATAGGAAAGACCACTCTTGCGCAACTTTCCGCAAGAGAGTTCGGCTATGACCTAATCGGCCTCAATGCAAGCGATGTGAGAAACAAGGCAAACATCGAAGAAATACTCACGCCGCTTTTGGGGAGCACCAGTCTTCTTGGAAGGCCGATGATATTTGTCGACGAAGTAGACGGGATACACGGCCGCGCAGACTTTGGGGGCGCAGAAGCACTGCTGAAAATTCTCAAAGAGCCCACCGTCCCCATAATTCTGGCCGCAAACTCGGACCAGTCAGACAAGATGAAAAACATCAAAAAAGCAACAAAGCCAATCTACCTAAAGCCTGTCCCGCCCAGGCTGCTGGGCGTCTTTCTCGGCAAGGTCCTCAAAGAAGAAGGGACAAGGCTTGGGCCCGGAACCACCATAAAGATAATCATCGAGTCAAGAGGCGACATCAGATCCCTTCTCAACATGGCACAGGCCCAAATAGGGGGCTTTGAGCTGCCAACAGAAAAATCATTTGAGACGCTCGACATCGAAGCAGCAGTAAACGCGTTCTTTAAGGCAAAGTCAAAAGAAGAGGCGCAAATAGTGCTCTACTCGCTCAGAATAGACCCAAGAGAAAAAATCAACGCCTTCTACTCAAGCATCATTACAAGTAATCTTCCTGCAAAGACATTATCAAAGATGCTTGAGGTGATCTCAGAGGCAGATATGCTGTACGGAAAAATAATGAGGACGCAAGAATGGAGGCTGCTCAGGTACCTTGACAACATCCTGCTCAAGCTTTATGCAGAAAACCTCCCCATACAATACTCGCAGTACAATCTTCCGTGGCCCCTGCTCAACAGGCTGCGCTGGGATGGAAAAACAATTCGTGAGATTTCCAAAATTTTTGCAAAAAGATTCCATGTCTCACAAAGCGCCATTGCCACGTTTTATTTGCCGTATATTTTGCTGTGCGTCAAAAACAAAAAGCTGGAGCTTGAGCTGAGTCCGGAGCACACAGAGCTAGTCCAAAAGGAGATTGAGCTGCTCAAATGAGCTGGCGCAAGATCACAATGAAGTTCCCAGGAACGTGCATTGTGTGCAACCAGAAGATAGAGGCAAACGAAGTCGGCCTGTGGGCAAAAGGGCTCGGCGTCAAGCACGAAAAATGCGCAAGCAGCGAAGTAAAGGAGCTCAAGTGCATAATCTGCGGGGGGCCTGCAGGGTGCCCAGAATGTGAATTTCAGGACGACTGTAACAGGGAGCTTGTCTCTGAGTACTGCGTATGCAAAAAATGCGGCGACGCAAAGAACGTCTTTGAGCAATACCAAAACGCCGTACAAAAGAATTTCCAGCTTTTGAACATAAAACAACAAGGCTGAAATTATACGTACAAAAATCGCATCTTGTGAAGGCGCTAGTATATGAGGAGTACACTGAAAATGACGACTTTGCAAAGATCCTCAAAATAAAGGAGATACCAGAGCCAAAGCCGAAGCCAAACGAGGTGGTCTTCAAAGTCAAGTTTGCAGGACTAAACTATGATGACATCTGGGGCATGAGAGGAAAGCCAATCAAGATACCAATGCCACACATCTCTGGAACCGACGCCGCAGGCGAGGTAATAGCTGTCGGCCAAGACGTAACCACAATCAAGGTCGGCGACAGAGTTGTGTCACACGGAAACATATCCTGCCGAGTCTGCAGGGCGTGCACAGATGGAAGAGAGTACGACTGCAAAAAACGGCTGGTGTGGGGGTTCCAGACAGGCCCACTGTGGGGAGGATACTGTGAAATAACTCATCTGCCTGAGGTAAACGTAGTAAAGATCCCAGAGAACATACGGTACGAGGAGGCCGCAGCCGCGTCAATGGTGCTAATGACCTCCTGGCACATGCTTGTGGGCCGGGCAAAGATCAAGCCGGGGCAGACGGTCCTCGTAATGGGGGGAGGCTCCGGCATGGGAACGTTTGGAATCCAGATCGCAAAACTGTTCGGCTGTGACGTCATAACTACAGCAAGCCCGGACAAGCATGAGCGTTGCCTGGAACTGGGTGCAGACTATGTGGTAAACCACAGAAAGGAAGACTGGCACAAGGAAGTCTTTTCAATCTCAAAGGAGCTTGCAAAAAAGAAAAACCAGCCTCCTGGAATAGACGTCATATACGAGCACATTGGAGGCTCCCACTGGAACAAGGAGCTCACGCTGCTAAAATACGGCGCCACTCTTGTCACAACAGGGGCCACGACAGGCTATGAGGTGCAAACCGATCTTAGACACATCTTCTTTAAGGGGACAAACATTCTCGGCTCCACACAGGGGACGCGTGCAGAGCTGGAAGAGGCAATGTTCTGGATGTCAAAAGGCAAGATCAAATCCATCATAGACTCGATCTATCCACTTGAAAATGCAGCAGAAGCCCACACAAAGATGCTCAAAGGAAACATCTTTGGCAAGATCCTAATGAAACCATAGTATGTGTGGATAAAACCTTAAAATTTGACCGATATTGAACTTGGTTGTTGGCAGACGAAAACACCAAGATCGAGACAAAAGAAATGACATACCAGGTACCACCATACAAGCCAGAACACGTCCTGAGCCCTGAATACCAGGGGACATCAAACTATGAGGTCGGCATATCAGAACTGGTCAGAGAAAAAATGGAAAGACTGGAACGACTGAAGCGTGACCCGGAGGCCAGCCAATTTGAGATCCGTCAGGCCGAAGAGGATCTAAAGACACTAGACTACCTTTATGAGAACTACCACATCGGCATGAACGTTTTTAGAACGGCAAAAGGCGGCAGGGATAAAATCCGAGAATAAACAATTCTAAAATTAATATAGTGTGCGCATGGTCAGTTGTTGCGGGGCCATGCATTCTGACAAAATTGAAAAGTTTCTAGAAAAGCAAAAGACAGCTCTTGCTGCAGGCGGGCAGGACAGAATCAAGGCCCAACATGACAAAGGCAAGCTGACCGCACGAGAAAGAATCAACCTTCTCTTAGACGAAGGAAGCTTTACAGAGTTTGACGCACTTGTAACTCATCATTATTATGAATATGATATGCAGAAGAAAAAATTCTTCACGGACGGAGTCATCACGGGCTACGGCACCATACACGGAAGGCAAGTCTTTGTTTTTGCCTACGACTTTACTGTCTTGGGAGGCACACTCAGCCAGATGGGCTCAAAGAAAATCACAAAACTTATGGACCATGCAACACGCACCGGGTGCCCAATAATTGGTATAATAGACTCAGGCGGAGCAAGAATCCAGGAAGGCATTCTGAGCCTTGACGGCTTTGCGGACATATTCTACCACAATGAACTTGCCTCAGGGGTCGTGCCACAAATTACGGCAAGCATCGGGCCGTCCGCGGGAGGTGCGGTGTACTCTCCTGCAATGACTGACTTTGTCATAATGGTGGAAAAAGCAGGCACCATGTACGTGACAGGCCCAGAAGTAGTCAAGACCGTCTTGGGCGAGGAAGTCTCGTTTGAGGAGCTTGGCGGCGCAATGACGCACGGCACAAAAAGCGGCGTTGCCCATTTTGTCGCAAAAAACGAGTACGACTGCTTTGACAAAATAAAGACGCTTCTGTCTTACATCCCCTCAAACAACGCCGAGGAGCCGCCTACAATGAAAACCGACGATGATCCAAACAGGCTTGATCACAACCTCATCAACAAAGTTCCAGAAAACTCGTTGCAGCCATACGACATGAAAGAAATAATCCTGTCAGTAGTTGACAATCACCAGTTCTTCGAAGTTCACGAACTATTCGCGCAAAACATCATAGTCGGATTTGCAAGAATGAACGGCCGGACAGTGGGCATAGTGGCAAACCAGCCGCTCTACCTTGCAGGCGCCCTTGACATCGACTCTTCAAACAAGGCCGCCCGCTTTATCAGATATTGCGATTGCTTTAACATCCCAATCATCACATTCGTAGACACACCAGGCTACATGCCTGGCACAAACCAGGAACACAATGGAATCATCAGACACGGAAGCAAACTCCTGTACGCATACTGCGAGGCAACTGTGCCAAAAATCACGCTGGTGATCGGCAAGGCATACGGCGGCGCCTACATCGCGATGGGGAGCAAAAACCTAAGAACCGACGTCAACTATGCGTGGCCTACCGCGCAGATTGCAGTCCTCGGCTCCGAGGCGGCAGTCAAAATCATGAACAAAAAAGAGCTCGACAGCGCCAAGAACCCAGAGGAGCTCAAAAGACAGCTCACTGCCGAATTCAACGAAAAGTTCGCAAATCCGTACGTTGCAGCATCACACGGCTCAGTGGACGCAGTAATCGATCCCGCACAGACAAGGCCGATGCTGATAAAGGCACTGGAGATGCTGGTAAACAAAAGAGACAGACAACTTCCGCGAAAACACGGAAACATCAACTTGTGATTGGTATGATAAAGAAAGTTCTCATCGCAAACAGGGGGGAAATCGCTCTGAGGGTGATTCGTACATGCAAAGCGCTCGGCCTCAAGACGGTCGCAGTGTACTCTGACGAAGACTACAACTCGTTGCACGTCAAAAAGGCCGACGAGGCATATCACATCGGAAAAGCAGCGCCGCGAGAAAGCTATCTGAATCAGGAAAAAATACTGCACGCAATTCTCTCTTCCGGCGCAGACGCAGTTCACCCAGGATACGGCTTCCTTTCTGAAAACTCTGACTTTGCAAAGCTCTGCGAGGACAATAAAATCAACTTCATCGGCCCATCATCTGCATCAATGGATCTTTGCGGCGACAAGATGAGGTGCAAAGCAGCAATGCTAAAGGCCAAAGTCCCGACAGTCCCGGGAAGTCCGGACCTGGTAAAGGACGTCGACGAAGCACTCGACATTGCAAACAAAATAGGCTATCCGGTTCTGCTCAAGTCTGTCTACGGTGGAGGAGGACGAGGAATAAGACTTGTAAACAACGACAAAGAATTGCGCGAGGCTTTTGAAACTGTGACCGGCGAGTCAATTGCCGCCTTTGGCAAGTCTGCAATTCTCGTTGAAAAGTTTCTTGAGAAGATCCGTCACATAGAGTACCAGCTTGCACGAGACAAGCACGGCAACGCAGTCCACACATTCGAAAGAGAGTGCTCAATTCAGAGAAGAAACCAAAAACTCATAGAGCAAACGCCGTCGCCCGTAGTGGACCAAAAAACACGAGAAAAAATAGGAGAGCTTGTGGTCAAGGCCGCAGAGGCAGTTGACTACACCAACCTGGGAACAGCAGAGTTCCTCAGGGCAGACAACGGTGAATTCTACTTTATTGAAATCAACGCAAGGCTCCAAGTCGAGCACCCGATCACCGAGATGGTCACGGGCCTCGACCTCGTGAAGCTGCAAATCGACATTGCAAACGGGGAGCCAATCCCGTTCAAGCAAAAGGATCTCAAAATGAATGGGTATGCAATCGAATGCAGAATCAACGCCGAAGACACATTTTTGGACTTTGCACCATCCACTGGGCCGGTGCCAGACGTTGTAATCCCTTCAGGCCCAGGCGTACGATGCGACACCTACCTGTACCCGGGCTGCACAGTCTCACCGTTTTACGATTCACTGATGGCAAAGCTGTGCACATGGGGCCAGACTTTTGAGGAGTCAAGGCGCAGGATGCTAAACGCCCTTGACGACTTTTACATCCAAGGTGTGGAGACTTCGATTCCACTTTACAAGACAATACTCAATACCGAGCAGTACAAAAAAGGTGAGCTCTCGACCGACTTTTTGAAAAGATACAACATACTGGAGAAGCTGGCAGAAGACATCAAAAAAGAAAAGGCAGAAAAAAAGGAAGCGGCACTTGCAGCAGCCATAATTCACTCCGAATACTTCAAGAGCAGAGTGTCCACTGCCACTAACAGCAGCAACTGGAAAAGCAAATTGGTGGAATAATGGAATACAAAATTGAAGACGTCGAAGGCACATTCAACGCGGAAATAATCAAGAATCTAGGAAACAACGAATACGTAATCAGGATAGACTCAAGAGAGCATCAGCTAAAAATTCTGCAGATGGACTCAAGAGGAATCGAGTTCATCCTTGATCAAAAACACCACAAGGCCAAGTACATCGAAAACACCACGTCGCAAATGAACTTGGTCGTGGACGGCACGCCACTCAAGCTGAAGCTGAACTCCAAATTCGATGATATAGTCTACAAAAATAGCGGGGGAGGGGGAGCAGCAGACGCGCAGACGAACCTTCACAGCCAGATTCCTGGCAAGGTAGTATCAATCAACGTCAACGAAGGCGACAAAATCAAAAAAGGCGACGCAGTCTGCGTCTTGGAGTCGATGAAGATGCAGGTCTCAATCAAGTCACACAAGGACGGGGTGGTCAAAAAAATCAAAGTCAAAACCGGCGGCTCTGTTGCAAAGAACGACGTGATTGCAGAAATAGAGTGAATCAGTTCGCTTTTTTCAGAAAGTCTATTATCTCTTGGTAGTTCGGCTCAACAAGCGGATTATCTGAGACCCACTTGTAGATGACTTTGCCATTTTCATCCACGATAAAGACTGAGCGCTTTGCAGCGTCGTACCCTTTGATGTGCAAAAGATCCGGCATCAGGATATCATAGTCTCGGATTGTCTTGCTTTTGTAGTCACCAAGAATCGGATAGTTGATGTTGAACTTTTCTGCAAACGCCTTGTTTGCAAACGGCCCGTCATTTGAGATTCCAATCACCTGCGCACCAAGTTTTTGGATCTCGCCCCACCTGTCTCTGAAGGTGCACATCTCGTTTGTGCACACAGGCGAGCTGGCGGCAACAAAAAAAGACAAGATCACTTTTTTGCCGCGAAATTCTGACAGCTTTCTCATCTTGAGGTCAGTGTCAACAAGCTCGAACTCTGGGGCCATGTCCCCGACGTTTACTGCCATGTAAGAAAGTTTGGCATCGTTGTATATCAATCATTGCGAATTTTTGATCGCGATTTTTTGTCCAATTTTTTCAGTACCTTTTTATATAAACAATCTGGGTTGGTAGCTGAATTGGTTGGGGAATATGCTTCAGAGTATAGTCATGTTCTTCTGATGTTTGGCTTTGCTGTAGTGGCAGTAGGGCCGGCACTCTTGATATCTAGGATGATCTCGCCACGCAGGCGCAGCAACCCAGTAAAATTCCTCCCAATGGAGGCAGGACAGGTCCCAAAAGGGGAAGGAAGAACCCACTTTATGATGCAGTATTACGCTTACGTCCTGATGTTTGTGGTTTTTGATGTCATGGCGATCTTTTTGTATGCGTGGGGCAGCTCGCTTTTGCAGCTTCCAAAGACTGCCACCCTGCCAATTATTGCGTTTTTAGGAATCATGTTTGCTGCAATGGCGTTTGCACTGTACCAGTCAAAGAGGAGAAACATATGGTAACACTAAATACTCAATCAACGCATAGTTCGGGCAAGGGATTGGATTGCTAAAGGAACTCCTTACACCACACAACGCCAACGTATTTGTGGGGAAGCTAGGCGATGTCCTTGTCAAGGCAGTCGACGCGCCACTAGGCTACGCCATTAACTGGAGTAGGCTGTGGTCTCTTTGGCCTGTGCACATCGAGACTGCATGCTGCAGTGTCGAGTTCGGGGCCGCGTCTGGTCCAAGGTACGATGTCGAAAGATTCGGAATCATAGAGGCATTCGGATCTTTGCGGCAGTGCGACCTAGTCGTAGTGCAGGGGACAATCACAAGAAAGATGGCGCCCCGACTAAGGCTGGTCTACGATCAGATGCCAGAGCCAAAATACGTAATAGCTATGGGAGCATGTGCCATAACTGGAGGACTGTATTTTGATTCATACAATGTCCTGCCGGGAATAGATGGAATACTCCCAGTGGACGTGTACGTGCCGGGGTGCCCCCCAAGACCCGAGACCCTGATTCAGGGATGCATGCTACTTCAAGAAAAAATCAAAAGGATGAAGGCCAGGTAGGCGGTTCTGATGAGCGCAGAAGAAGCAAAACCGGTAGCAAAACCAGAGCCAAAAGAGCTCCCCGCATTTGAAAAATCAATCGCAGACAAAATAGAAAAAAAATTCGGCCCAAAGACAGCAGTAGAGTTTGTCAAGCCTGATAGAATCAGAATCAAGGTGGGCAAGGAGGACATACTCGATGTTGCCAAATTTGTTCGCGATGAATTACACTTTGACCACGCAGAGTCCGTGACCGGCGTGGACTATCCTGACCAAAAAGAAATTGAGGTCGTGTACCACCTTGGCTCCTACACGGATCCCCAGCTTGCAAGACAGGTGCTGTCACTGGCAACCAGAGCTCCAAGAGAGGACAACCCAAATCCGGGAAACGACAGCACGCGGCTCCCCAGTCTTAGAGATATATTCTACAGCGTGGAGTTCCATGAAAGGGAGTGCTTTGAGATGCTCGGGGTTTACTTTGAAGGTCATCCGGACAACAGAAGGCTCTTGCTCCCAGAAGACTGGGCGGATCTGCCACCACTTCGAAAAGATTTCAAGATAAAAGGAAGATGAGTATGAGCGCCCAGCTACCACCAGGCCTACAAATAGAAAAGCTCGATGAGCGGATAATGACGCTCAACGTGGGGCCACAGCACCCAGGATCCGGCCACATGAGACTCATAGTCAAAGTGGATGGCGACTATATCGTGTCATGCGATCCGGACCCCGGCTACGTGCACCGCGGCGAAGAAAAGATGGCAGAATACAGAAACTACATCCAAAACATCCCACACCTAGAAAGACCGGTGATCCATGACTCGTGCAACATACTGTACCCGTACTGTCTTGGTGTGGAGGAGCTTCTTGGCGTCGAAGTACCAGAGCGCGCCAAATACATCAGGGTCATCGCCTCTGAGCTCAACAGGTGCGTCTACACACAGTACTGGCTTGCAATATACGGTATCTTTTTGGGGCACTCTACCATGTTTATGTGGCCTGCAGGCGACAGGGAGCTCTTCATTGATGCACTAGAAAAGATGACTGGCGCACGCGTAACACACGCATACTTTGTGCCAGGAGGCATTCGCAACGACGTGCCGGCAAACTTTGAGGACATGATTCTGAGGCGAGTCAACTATTTTGAAAAGCGCATCAAGGAGTATGCCGCCATATTTTATGACAATCCGATTCTGATTTCAAGAACGCGCGACGCAGGAATCCTCTCGCGCGAGGATGCAATACGACTTGGAACAACAGGTTCCACTCTGCGCGCAAGCGGAGTCGATTACGATCTGAGAGTCAAAGAGCCCTACGACGTATACGACGAGCTTGACATCAAGGTAAACACGCTCAAAGAAGGCGACGCGTACGCCCGCTCAAAGATCCCATGGCTTGACATGCTGGAAAGCTGCAACATAATCAGACAGGCAGTGCAAAAAATGCCCAAGTCGGGCTCAGTCAGAGTGAAGCTCAAGCCAAACCCCAAGGGAGGAAACGACGAAGTCTACAAAAGAGTCGAGTCGGGCCGCGGCTCGCTTGGCTGCTACATTGTCTCACGCAGCCAGCCGGAACCGTACCGGGTCAAGATGAGCGTCGGCTCCTTTAGGAACCTTATTTGCATGCCGTACCTTCTCAAAGGCGAAAAACTCGGAAACATGCCGGCAGTTTACTGGAGTCTCAACTACTGGCCGGTGGAGGCTGACAGATAAATGTCCACGATTGCGCCAAAATTCAGATTCAGTTACTTTATCAAGTCGATTCTTGATAACACGTTCTGGGCAATAGTTCTGCTCACACTGGTGGGAATCCCACTGGTGCAGATACTTTTGTTCTATCTGGAACTACCGGTGATTGGGGGCAAACTGCTCGATCCATATCTTGCCTTTACCATTCTTGCTGATCCATCAAGGCAGATCCCACTGCTCAAGTCGTTCATACAGACAGACTTTTTCAGAATTGCAATGTTCCCAGGATTTGGCTTTGCTGCACTCCTTGCAGCCGGAACCATCTTCATTGAAAGAAAGATGCTTGCCAAGCTACAGCTCCGCGTGGGACCATTCTACTGCGGAAAAATCGAAGGCATCCTGCAGCTGATGAGCGACGGAATCAAACTTCTCTCAAAAGAGATCATAATCCCTGCCAAGGCAGACAAGCCGATATTTTGGGCAGCTCCTGTACTATTTGTGGCCACGGCTGCGGCCTTTGTCTCTCTGATTCCTGTGGCGGGGGGCGGATGGGTGGTAGCAGACCTAGACGTCGGTGTAATTGCTGTCTTTGCAATAATCGGATTCTTCCCAGTTATCACGGTGCTATCGTCCTGGTCTGCAAACAGCAAGTTCCCCTTCATTGGCGGAATCAGGGCACTGCACCAGATGGTCTCATTTGAAATCCCGCTAATTTTGTCGGTTCTTGGCGTCGTGATTCTTACCGGAACTCTGAATCTGAGCGAGATTGTTGAAAGCCAGCACACCTACTGGTGGATCGTCTTTTTGCCGATCGGCGCAATCGTGTTCTTCATTGCGATGCTTGCTGAGCTTGAAAGAATTCCATTTGATCTGCCTGAGGCCGAAAGCGAGATAGTCGCCGGTTGGCTCACTGAATTCTCTGGGATGATGTACGGCCTAGTCCAGCTTGGCTCGTATCTGAAGCTATATGCGTTTGCGGCCCTCTTTGTGGTCTTGTTCCTTGGCGGATGGAACGGACCAAACGTGTGGCCGCCGTTTCCGCCAGAGATAATCGAAGAGGGAATCCACATGGGCCCAGTCACTGCCCACTTCCCAGGACTGCCACTTCTTGATCAACAAATGCTCAATGACGTCTTGTGGTTCGTAGTCAAGGTGGTCGGAGTCATCTTCTTCATCCTGCTTCCAAGGGGCGTCTTCCCGAGAATCAGAATCGATCTGTTGTTGCATATTGGTTGGTACAAGCTGATCGGCCTTGCCTTTGTTAACATCTTTATAGCACTCGGCTTGCTGTATGCAGGAGTGCTGGGTCCGGAGGGAATGCTGTAAAATGGGAACTGCAACAGGAATCATCAAGGCTCTTAACTCTGGAATCAAGCACCTTGCAGTAAAACGATTCACGCTCAGATACCCAGAGCAGAAGCTCAAGTTTGTGGGGGACGGATACCAGTTTGATCCGACCACAGGTGTGGGCATTGCAGGATACAAGGGCCGACACATGCTCTTCCACGACAAATGCACCGGCTGCCAGCTGTGCTCGATTGCATGCGAGGGCGTAGCCGAGGCAATCGCAATGGTCAAGGTGCAAGAAGAATGGAAGCAAAACAAAAAGGCAATCATGCCGCAAATCGACTACGGCAAGTGCGTCTTTTGCGGCCTTTGCGTAGACGCCTGCCCGTTTTACGCGCTATACATGACAAACGACTACGAACTGTCTTCATTTACAAAGGAGGGGCTCATCTACACACCTGCCCAGCTACAGGTAAAGCCAAACGTGCAGCAGGACGCAGAGTTGGTCTTCGACGACAGGGGTGCGACACATGGCTGACGCGGTATTTTTGGGACTTGCAGTGATAACAATCGGCTCGGCAATAGCTGCGTTAGAGATCCGCTCTCTGATTTATGGTTCCATTGCGCTGATGGGAACGCTCGGCGGAATTGCTGGCTTCTTTTTGCTTTTGGACTCGCCGTTTGTGGCCATGTTCCAAATTGCAGTGTACATTGGCTCAATTGCGGTCCTGATTCTTTTCACAGTCATGCTGGTAAGACGACAGCTCATCTTCATCAAGGTCGAAGACAGGCGAAGAAGGTATGCTGGAATAGGCCTGATGCTGGTGATGATGGTGGCCCTTGGCGCAATAATTCTCAGCTCCGGAATCAAATCAATCCAGACAGAAGAGCCGCCTGTGGACTTTAGGGCAATCGGCGCAGACTTTCTTACATACTATTGGCCGGCTCTGGTCCTGATGGGGCTAATTTTGGCGTCAGCTGTGATCGGCGCACTTACTTTGGCAAGAAGGGAGGATGTAACAAATGACCAATACAATGAGTGACTTTCTTATAGTTTCGATTGCGCTTTTGGCAATCGGGATCTACGGCATATCTGTGAAGCGAAACGCAATTCGCATGTTATTTGCAATAGAGATAATAGTTAACGCAGCTAACCTCAACTTGGTTGCCTTTGCGAGATTTCTTCCAAGCAGCCAGGGGCAGACATTTGCGCTATTTTCGATTGCGATTGCAGCGGCCGAAGTAGGCGTGGGACTTGCGCTGATCATAGTGGCGTATAGAATGTACAAGAACGTCGACATTGCAGAATTCAGGAGTCTGAAGGGATAGTGGAGTTTGCATTGCTGCAGGCAGTATTCCTGCCTCTATTACTGGCGCCAGTGGCTTATGTAATCGGACGCAAAGTTGGGCCAAACGCGGCAACCTGGTTTACCTTTGGCTTGCTGCTGTACTGCACGTTCCTGATAATCGACGTGGCACTCAAGGGCACATACGAGGAACACTATCAGTGGACGGGGCTGTTTGGGGAGTTTGGCTTCAAGCTTGACGGCCTGGCAATTCCGTTTGCAATCATAATTTACGTCCTGAGCACGGTTCTTGCGCTGTACTCAAAACCGTACATGCTCCACAAATTCCACGAGTTCTTCGAAGAACATACAGGCCATTCTGCAGGGAGCTCACACGGAGGCCAAACTACGGCGCTTGTAGAGTCGGAGGGGTATGCAAAATACGTCAACAACCAGTCCGGCCTGTACTTTGCACTGTATCTGGTGTTTGCGATGGGAATGCTTGGGACAGTGCTTGCTACAAACCTCATCGAATTTTACATCTTCTTTGAAGTCATGCTGATTCCGGGTTTCTTTTTGGTGGCATTCTGGGGAGATGGCCCAAGAAGAAGAATCTCGCTGATGTTTCTGTTCTGGACTCATGTCGGCGCCGTGGTTCTCTTGCTTGGATTTTTGACGATAGGCCTGTCCGTTGGAAGCTTTGACTTTGCTGCAATACAGGAATCAAAGATACCCCAGGATGTAGTCATGCTTGCAGCAGTGGCCATAATTTTGGGACTGGGAGTCAAGCTTGCGGCATTTATGTTCCACATCTGGCTGCCGTACGTCCACGGCGCGGCACCAACGCCAATTAGCGCGCTCTTGTCTCCTGCAATGATCGGAATTGGCGCATACGGTATCTTCAGGTTGGTCATAGAGTTTCTGCCAAACGTCTACTCGGAGCTTGCAATATGGCTGCACATCTGGGGTCTTGCAACAATGATTTATGGTGGCGCAATGGCGCTCATGCAGGACGACGTAAAGAGGCTCCTGGCATACTCTAGTGTGAGCCAAATGGGATACATTTTGTTTGGGATTGGCTCGTACTCGGCCTTGGGGCTTGCGGGCGCAGAGTTCATGTATGTGACTCACGGCTTGGGCAAAGCTCTGCTCTTCATGACTGCCGGAATCCTCATCGTGCAGTGCGGCACTCGAAGCCTCACAAAGCTTGGAGGTCTTGCAGGCAAGATGCCAATTACTGCAGTCTGTGGTGTAATAGGCGCACTCACGATAGCTGGCGTGCCGCCCACAAGCGGCTTTATGGGGGAGTGGACTTTGTTTGCCGGCTCCCTAGATACGGCAGTCAAGGAAAATGCGGCCACTGGCTCTGTTCTCAGATACGTGGTGTTTGGACTGGGGCTTGTCGCAACAGTAATTACAATGTCGTACATGCTTTGGATGCTCAAGCGCGTCTTCTTTGGAAAGCTGCCGGAGCACCTCTCCCACGTAAAGGAGGCAAGCTGGTACATGACTGCGCCGATGATGGTGCTTGCAGGATTCACGGTTGTGGTTGGAATATACCCTGACATCTTCTTTGAAGATATAATACCGTACATGAAAGGGGTGCTTGGTGTATAATGGTCGAAGCTAGCCTGACTGGATTTGCATTTGAAGCCGAGGCGATCAACGCCTGGCTTGTGTGGATCCTGCCGTTTGTTGCGGCACTGATCGTTCCGGCGGTGGGAAAGGTATCCCACAGGGCCACTGGATGGGTGGCAATAGCCTTTGCTGCGGCAAGCGCGCTTTCCGCAGCAACGATGTTCTCCGATGCTCTGGAGGCGCATGAAATACATGACCAGGTCAACTGGATCTCGACAATAGGAATCAAAGCAGGAGTTCTTGCAGATCCACTTGCAGTGATTATGGCAAACGTTGTCGGCTGGATCTCATTTTTGATCATGGTGTACAGCACCGGATACATGAAAGGCGACAAGGACATTGTCAGGTTCTGGTTCTGGATGATGTTCTTTGTGGGCTCGATGCAGCTGATAGTCCTGTCGGATAACCTGCTCATGATGTTCTTTGGATGGGAGGGAGTCGGACTTGCGTCATACGCCCTGATCAGCTTCTGGTACAGGGACAAAGACAAAGATCACGTAGGTGTCAAAGGACGAACCGTCCTGGGTCTTGCAGAGTATTATTCACCGACACACGCAGGAATGAAGGCATTCATCATGACCAAAGTAGGCGACATCATGATGCTTGCTGGAATGTTTCTCATCTTTTCATTTGCAGGCACGTTTGGGTTCAGGGAGCTCATGCACGATACTGCGTGGGCGTCGGCAATGCAGGCGCAGGGGCTCTTGGTTCCTGCCGCGGTTTTGCTCTTTGGGGGCGCAATTGGAAAATCGGCCCAGTTCCCTCTAAATGAGTGGCTGCTTGAGGCAATGACAGGACCTACTGCTGTTTCGGCCCTCATCCACGCGGCAACAATGGTCAAAGCTGGTGTCTTTTTGGTGGCAAGGCTTGGACCGCTGTTCTTTGCGCTGGGCGCAGCCGGCTTCTTGGTTGATGATTTCTTTATGGTGGTTGCTTGGGTTGGCGCAATCACGGCGCTGCTTTTGGCAACACAGGGCATGGTCAACTCTGAAATAAAAAAAGTCCTTGCGTACTCGACTGGCTCGCAGATCGGCTACATGATGATGGCACTTGGAGTGGCAGGGCTGTCGCACCAGTTCGTCGACGGATACACTGCAGGATTTTTCCATCTTACGTCACATGCAATGTTCAAGGCCTCGCTCTTTATGGCTGCGGGCTCGCTTTTGCACACGGTAGGCTCTCGATTCATGACAGATATGGGCGGCCTCAGAAAACACATGAGAAAGACGTACGCATTCATGTGGGCTGCAGGTCTTGGGCTGATGGGGGCTCCATTTATCACCACCGGATTCTGGAGCAAGGACGCAATCTTTGCTGCAGTCTACGAGTCAGGAAGCGTCTGGGCGATCCCGCTGTTTGCAATGGCGGTGCTGACTGCAGTGATCACAGCATTCTATACCACAAGAATGATCGGCATGGTCTTCTTTGGGGACAAGTCAAAGCACATCGAGCACATGGAAAAGGAAGGACACCACGTCCACGAGGCACCACTCTCCATGTGGGTGCCGTACGGAATCCTGGCTGCGCTGACAATCGGAATCGGCGTTGTCGGCCTTACAGCCGAGCACGGAATCCATGAGCTGTTCACAGAGTACCTTGCACACACATTCCACATCGAGTCAGAACACGCAGTGGAGAAAAGCTCGGAGCTTCCGTCATTTTTGGCAGGAGTAAACCCCGTTGCACTGACTGCCTCTCTGGCTGCGTTTGCAATAGGAATAGGCCTCGGCTACGTTTTCTACATAGGCAGATTCGTAGACCCAGTCAAGTTTGTAAACTCGAACATCTTCTTTTACGCTATTCACAAGACGATTCTCAACAGGTGGTATCTAAACGCCATGGTGTACTGGTGCTTCGTTGTGGCACCGCTGTGGGTTGCAAGGGGCGTTTGGAGATACTTTGAGAGGACAGCAATAGACACCGGCATGAATGTGGGTTTTGAGCGCGCAGTTGGGTGGGGCGCCAAAGTCGTGCAGGCAACTCAGACGGGCGTTGCGCAGTCGTACCTTTACGTATTTGGAGCAGGAATCCTCTTTGTAGTCCTGTTTTTGTTCATTTAGGGTGATACCATGATAGAGATTACCTCGACTCCGATAATTCTGGTGGCAATTCTTGGCACAATTGGAATGGTGCTTCCGATAATCAGCATAGCAAAAAAGGAAAAAGGTTCAAACACGCTGTATGCGGCAATCGCCTTTGGCGCGCTGATTGCGTCGATCGGCTATGTCGTGTATGAGATCGTGACAAATCAACTTCCGTCAGGCTCTGTGTTCTCTGAGGATGTCTTGGCAAATGACTCCTTTAGCGGTCTGTTTGCAATCGCAATGCTCATAGTTGCAATCATCACCACCGCAGGCTCGTTCAACTTCATGAGGGGGCAGGCGCACACGCCAGTCTACTATTCTCTTATCTTGCTTTCCACAATAGGAATGGTTCTTGTTGCGTACTCGACTGACCTTGTGATGCTGTTTGTCGCATGGGAGCTGATGAGCATCCCCACATACGTCCTTGCAGGATTTATGAAAAAGAACCCAAGCTCAAAC
Organism: Candidatus Nitrosotenuis sp.; assembly: GCA_035575435.1. GTDB lineage: Archaea > Thermoproteota > Nitrososphaeria > Nitrososphaerales > Nitrosopumilaceae > Nitrosotenuis. Next base: position 40,469 of record DATLXX010000013.1, on the reverse strand, counting down.
GAGGCAGCACTCAAGTACTTTTTGTTTGGCGCAGTCTCGTCTGCAATCATAATTTATGGAATTTCTATAGTGTATGGCCTTACCGGCACAACAAACATTGGCGGCGTCATATCCGGCCTTGCCGAAGTAGACCAGTCCATGATGCCACTTGCGCTCCTTGCAGTGGGCATGTTCATTGCAGGATTCGGCTTTAAGATGGGCCTTGTGCCGTTCCACATGTGGCTGCCTGACACCTATGAAGGTGCGCCTCCAACAATTACGGCGCTTCTTGCGGCAGGAACCAAAAAGGCTGGGTTTGCAGCAGCGTTACGCGTCATCATAATGGGAACGGTGGCACTAAACCTAGACTGGACGCTTGCGCTAGGTGTGATCGCAGTGATGACAATGACTGTAGGAAACATTGCGGCAATCATGCAGAAAAACATCTCAAGGATGCTTGCTTATTCCAGCATAGGACACGCAGGCTACATACTGATAGGCCTTGCGGTAGCTCCATTTACGCCCCTTGGCATACAGGGATCTTTGTTCCACGTGTTGAACCATTCTGTCATGAAGGGTGCGGCATTCATTGCAATTGCGGGAATAGTGACCACCATCGGGGTCACAAACATAGACAAGCTGAGGGGGCTTGGAAGAAAAATGCCAATCATATCACTGGGCCTTGTAATTTCGCTTTTGGCGCTTGCCGGTGTTCCGCCCACTGCAGGGTTCTGGAGCAAGCTCATCTTGTTTGGCGCAGCACTTGATCCTGCGGTGCCGTCGTGGGCAGCATGGCTTGCAATAGCGGGCGTTCTCAACTCGGCGCTTTCTGTGGCGTACTATGGTTGGTTGATTAGAAAGATGTACTTTGAGGGCGAGACGGAAAAGAGAATTGCGGAACCAAAAGCCATAATTGGAGTTATGGTGTTTTCGATAATCTTCCTTGTGGCAATAGGTGTGTATCCTGATCCGATAATAGAGTTTACAAAGAACGCCGTTCCGGCTCTTGGATCGTTTATAGCTTCAGGGTAGTAAGTCTTAGAAGATACTCTAGGTGGGATTTTGCATTGTTGTCTGGGATTATCCGCAGGCTTGATGTGGCCTTTGTTGCGTAATCCTTGAGCAGCTTTTCCATGTGGTTGAAGACATCTCGCGGGTCCAGGCTTCGCTTTACTAGGAGGTTGAAGAGCTTGTCTTCGTTTTTCCAGTCTATGAGGTCGTCACGTATCTGGTAGGCGATTCCTATATTTCTGCCGTACTCGGACAGTGCAATTATCTGGTCCTCGTTGCCGTTGCCAAGGATTGCACCAAGGCGCGCCGCAGTCTCAAAGGCAGTAGCAGTTTTGTACTCGATTACCTTTAGATAGTCATCAAATGTGAGGTCCTGGCTTGTCTCAAGTCTTGTCTCAATTACCTCGCCTTCGCTCATCAGCATTGCCGTGTTTGCGAGATCCCGCGTGATTCTTGGGTTGTTGAGCCTTGATGAGATGTTCAGTATCAATCCAAGCACAAAATCGCCAGTCAGGATGCTCGTGTTGTAGCCATACTTGATGTGGAATGGATCTTTGTGTCTCCTTGAGGTTTCATTGTCGATTATGTCGTCGTGAATGACGGACTCGGTGTGCAAAAACTCTACTGCGCATCCTGCGGCGTATGCGCGCTCGTCTACTTTGCCTACCGACTCGGCAGCCAAAAGCAGGATGAGAGGCCTGATTCTTTTTCCGCCGTCGATTGCGTACATGAGGGGCTGCATGAATTCGGATTTTGAGTATAAAGCTAATTCTGACTCTAGGGCGTCGTCTATTTTTGTGATGTATTCCTTGTATGTCTCAAGGAGCGGGTTGATTTTCAGATTTTTTCGATCCAAAAAACTTGCACTGTCGATCCTTTTTTTTGAGGGTATTAATATTTGTGGGTAGTTTGTTGCGGGTTTTGGCACGATCACACAAAAGATGGTGCTCCCGCCGGGATTTGGACCCGGGATCCCCGCCTTGAAAGGGCGATATGCTTGACCGGACTACACCACAGGAGCCCGTTGCATCGACGGATTCAGACCTTAAAATCGTTTTGAACATGAAAGATTTTTTTATCGGCACAAAGTGGTAATGGCATGAAATCTCTTTCAGAAAAAATCGACGCAATAATTGAGCAGAAAAGCTTGCTAAAGCATCCGTTCTATCAAATGTGGAGCGACGGAAAACTGTCACAAGAGTCGCTTGCTGGATACTCAAAGGAGTATTTCCAGCTGGTAAAGGCTGTGCCGTCGTTTGTAGGAAACATAGCACAGTTTGCACAAGGCAAGCTTGCAAATGAAATTAGAGAAAACCAGGAAGAGGAAGCAGAACACGTACAGCCGTGGATTGGATTTGCGGCAGGCCTCGGCGTTGACTCTGCAGAGATCTCAAACTACGGAGGACTTGAAAAGACAAAAGAGGCCGTATCTGAGCTGTCCGGCTTGATGACGTCTCTGGAGTCGGGGGCTGCAGCAATGTATGCGTTTGAGAAAGAGATTCCAAAGATAAGCCACACAAAGCTTGACGGCCTTGGCAAGTTTTACGGAATTACTTCTGAAGAGGCAACAGAATATTTTAGGTTGCACATGGAGGCAGACATTCGACACGCAGCAACTTGGGCAAAGATCTTGGACGAAATCCCACAAGAAAAGCACGACGAGCTACTCGGAGTTGCAGAAAAATCACTTGATGCGCAAAATCATTTGTTGGACAGCTGCTACCAAGCTTACTGCCAATGACATTTATACTAAAAAGAAATCTGTTTTTTGGGGCCCATAACTCAGCTTGGTAGAGTAACCGGCTCATAACCGGTGAGCCAAGGGATCGAAGCCCTTTGGGCCCATAAAATTTTCTTGATTATGTTAACTAGCATCTTTTTATACAAATTTTGCAATGGTATGTTATGCAGACAAAGCATGACTTTAACAAGCCAGAATGTCCTGAAATGAAACTTGAAAAGCTTGCTACTCACTCAAACGGAACTGTTTTCTATGTGTGTCGTAATTGTGGATATGCAGGAAAATCTGAATCGTTTACAGAGCCTTTTCATGCTTCTCAAATATTACAACAGCGTCAATGATGACATTTTGCGCCTTTTCAAGAATTGCAATTATCTTGTCTAGATCTTGGGCCTTGTTGGGATCTGCAGTCAGTTTTTGAGTTCTTGCCTCAGTTATGGCTTCTTCCAAATCGTCAATAGCGTCAAGCGTCTTATCAAATGCTTTTGTCATTTACGTTACCATGTTTGTAAAACACTTACGCATTTTTACATCATTCCATGCTTGCTTCTATAGGATGAGTGAAAAAATAAAGATGGTGATTATTGTAAGCATCCCAATTCGCTTTCGCCGTTTTTGACTGAGGGACTCGATCCCTATGTGCAAGCGCATTCCTTTGGGCCCATAAAATTTTCTAATCTAATTTTATATAGTAAATCCACTAAATTACGCCATGTCGACAAAAAGAGACTATAATATTTTGATAAAAAAAGATGGCAAGTTCTACGTTGGACAATGCCTTGAAATTCCTCAAGCTAGAGGCCAAGGTAATACAAAAGCAGAAGCAATCGAAGACACAAAAAAAGCAATCAAACTCTGCAAATCATATTTAGAAAGTAAAAAGAAATCCTCCAAACTAGTGACTGTTTCAGTTTGAGCCTTCCTGTAATAGGATGGAAAGAAGTTCTAAAAGCATTAAAGAAAAAAGGATTTTACCCTACAAGGCAAACTGGAAGCCACATAATTGTTGAGAATGGTCGTGGGTTATGGACTGCAGTACCGAAGAAAAATGAGCTTGGAAAAGGACTATTGCTTGAAATCATCGCCGAATGCGGTCTTACAAAAAAGGAATTTTTAGAATTACTGTAATTTAGTAGTGATTTTGAGCCGAAGCACAGGAGAAAACGTAGTCCTAAAATCTAACCGTCCGGAATTTCTGGTTCAACTAATTTTATCAGTTTTTCTAACGACTCTTGCCAACCTAAATAACACATCTCCGTCGGAATAACTGATGGAATGCCTTCATGAACGACTTTAAGATCTGTACCGCAAGAAACTTTTTTGAGTCAGATTGAAGTAACCATTTCTCCAGGCAAATTAGGATTGTCAAATTTATCGGTGTACTTAATTCATTCGGTTTAATTTCCAAAAACTTTCCGCTAAAAGAATGTGCGTTACCGGTAGAAAAATTGGTAAAGGACATTTTATAACCGCCGCCTACACGCGGATCCATTTGATGAACTGCACACAAGAATCCATAAGGCGGAAGCCAAAAGGACAAGGCATTGGGGTCGGTAAAGGCACGAAATATTTTTTCGGGATTTGTTTTAATAACTCTGTGTAATGTCACGCTGTTATTTGACATATGTTTACTTTACAGCTGACTCAAGCTTAACTGAAGTAAGAAAAAGTTAGGGAAGGTGATTGTTAGCCCACCAATGGCTTTCTGCCTGTTTTTGGTATGGCTTCGATAGGCTGAGGGTTGTGGAATTTTTTGATCTTCTTCGGTTTCACAACTCTAAGGAGATAGAAACAATTTTTCAAAATGAATGACAAAAGGATTTTAAACCACTTGCAAACCATCACTCCCATGAACGGTGAGCACCTTCCAGCAGGACACGCTCCTACTCGAAGAGTCAGACATTATTCATTTAATTAAGAAAACTCACCTAGATAATTTTCTAAATAAATTACGAGACGAGCTTGAATGCGGATTTAGAGATTTTGCCCACAAAAAAATCCAGGTTCCAGCACGTGCAGAGTTCTTTTTCCCAAAGGGCACCATGGAATCCATGCCTGCAAAGGACGAGAATTACTTTGGATGTAAGATAGTAAATACACATTTGCAAAATCCATTCACATACAACCTGCCGACAATAATTGCATGCGGCGTCCTAGTCGACGGCGAGACAGGATTCCCGTTACTGCTTACAGAATCTACCATACTGACTGCGCTAAGGACCGGAGCCGCATCTGCGATTGCGACAAAATACCTTGCAAGAAAAGACAGTCGGACAGTGGGAATGATAGGAAACGGCGCGCAGTCAATCCCACAGCTTCACGCTGTATCTCTTGTACGAAATATAGACAAAGTCTATGCATATGACACGGACAGAGACGCAAGCAATTCCTTTAAAAAAACAGTGGAAAAGATGTTTGGAATCAAAGTAATCATTGCAGACGACCAAGTCGCATCAAGGGAATCTGATATAATAATCACAGCCACCTGCAAGGAGAAATACACCCCTCCGGTGGTGCTCTCCAAGTGGGTCAAAAACGGCACCCACATCAACGCCGTAGGGGGAGACTCGCCAAACAAAGTAGAGCTTGAAAAATCGCTAGTGGAAAGATCAAAACTGGTCGTTGATTTCATGGATCAGGCAGTATACGAAGGCGAAGCCCAGCAGACAAGCCAAGACAAGATCTACTCAGATCTTGCGCATGTCGTGTCAAATAATATAACAAGATCGGACAACGAAGTAACAATATTTGATTCCGTTGGGTTTGCAATGGAAGATCTGGTCACATACAAGATGATCTATGATCTGGCGATCAAGGAAAAAGTCGGAAAAAGGATCAATATTGCATCCAGGCCCAAATTTATAAAAAACCTATACGAGTCGTATTTTGTAGAAACGCAATGACCGCATCAAAAAAGGATTTTCTCAAGGAAACCATCCGCCACATTGATATCACAAAGCACGACCCAAGGCCGATAATAGACCAGATGGAAAACATGGCGTTTCAGGCTCGAAACCTGTACCGCGCCTGCGACATTTACAACAAGATGCTTGCAGAAAAAGACTGCTCCGTCATACTGTGCCTTGCCGGCTCGCTGATCAGCGCCGGACTCAAAAAAGTCATCGTAGACATGATCCAGCACAACATGGTTGATGTAATTGTGTCCACTGGCGCAAACATGGTGGACCAGGACTTTTTTGAGGGACTTGGCTTCAAACACTATGTGGGCACCCAGTTTGTAGATGATGCGGTACTCCGCAATCTGCACATTGACAGAATCTATGACACCTACATCGACGAGGACGAGCTTCGAATTTGCGATAACACAGTAACAGAAATCGCAAACTCACTTGAGCCAAGGCCCTACTCTTCCCGAGAATTCATGATAGAGATGGGACGCTATCTTGACGAAAAGGTGCACGCAAAACCTGCCGATTCCATAGTTTTATCGGCATACAAAAAGGACATCCCAATATTCATTCCCGCATTTTCCGACTGTAGCGCAGGTTTCGGACTGGTGCTGCACCAGCACAACAACAAGCAAAGCCACGTCTCAATTGATTCCGCAAAAGACTTTCTTGAGCTCACTCAGGTCAAGCTGGCAAGCAAAGAAACAGGAATACTGATGATTGGGGGCGGCGTCCCAAAGAACTTTACGCAGGACATTGTAGTGTCTGCCGAAGTTCTGGGATTTGATGTTCCAATGCACAAGTACGCAATACAACTCACAGTGGCTGATGAGCGCGACGGCGCATTGTCTGGCTCCACACTAAAGGAGGCAAGCAGCTGGGGCAAAGTGGACACCACATACGAGCAGATGGTATTTGGCGAGGCCACAGTAACATTCCCGCTGGTCGCAGGATACGCGTATCATGCAGGATCATGGAAGCAGAGGGCAGAAAAAAGATTCAACCGACTGTTTGCCAAAGTCATCGAGTCAAGAACGTAAGGATCTGCCAAACAAGCTTTTCAATAAAAAATTGGGACAGGCGTATCGTCAATCCTTGTTGTGAGATGCAGCGCGGATCTAGTGATTTATAATCAAATATTTTTTCAAATGTTGACACGAGTTCATGATAAATATTAAAGCAATCATCTGATTGTCATTCTAGATGACCAAAAAAGACGTCTTCTCGTCAATTTTTCTTTTCTTCATTGCAGGACTGTGTGAGATTGGTGGTGGATACTTGGTATGGTTGTGGTTAAGGGATGACTTTGCATGGTGGGTGGGAATACTTGGGGGGTTTGTGTTGTTTTTGTATGGTATAGTTCCGACATTTCAAAAAGCCAATTTTCACAGGATCTACGCCGCGTATGGTGGCGTCTTTGTTGTAATGTCTGTTCTTTGGGGATGGCTCATCGATGGTACGCCACCTGACAATTATGACATGTTCGGCACAGCAATTGCAGTAATTGGTGTTTTGGTCATATACTATTATCCAAGAAAAGGAGAAAAGATTTGGTCGAAATAATAGTGGCAACAGTAGCTGTTTTCTTCTTTGCTGCCTTGCTGGAAATAGGCGGTGGCTATCTTGTATGGAAATGGTTGCGCGAGCACAAGGGCAAGATATTTGGGTTAATTGGAGGTTTGGTTCTCTTTGCATACGGAATGGTTCCAACACTGCAACCGGCCGAGTTTGGACGAGTGTATGCAACGTATGGTGGAATATTCATCGTCATGTCAATAATTTGGGGATATTGGGTGGACAAGAAAAAACCAGACAGATTTGAGATAATTGGCTCTGTCATAGTGTTGGCTGGAGTGGGAATTATGTTTTATTTTCCGCGTTGATTCGCAAGGAATCTGTCTATTTACCTACCAAATTGTATCCAGCATCAATGTTACTGCCTTAGCTCATTCATAAATTGGAGAATGCCCCTGCTTTGTCCGTATCTTTTGTGATCTGTAATTGAATTTGACATCTCTTGAATTGTGACGGTGTTTTTCTATTTTCTTGGTATGCTCAGATTCACGCGTCTCAATTTTCGAGTCTTGGGGCATGTTATTTTGGTTGAGAAACGTATAGTTTTCATTATTTGGTTTTACTATGTGTGCGCCTGTTTCTCTATTTGATTTCTTTTTACTCATTTTGTAACACCATGATTAAAAACAATTTAACTTGAAAAACATGATTACAAAGTATGCAGAATGCTAAAGAATGGCGATTTGCTTGATCTGTACATTAGAATTTAGAAAATTTTACACAATTTAAGTATTTTACAAACGTTTCTTCTAATAGGTAATTCTTACGAAAAACTTGTTGATCTCTGTTTAATTTGCAACAAATGTACAATTTTGAAAGGATCAAACGTAAATTTGATGATTGGGTACAGTACAACATGAACATATATGACACAAGGCAGATTCATTGCTACAAATGCAATAAATTCATAGGTGAGATCGAATATGATGCTGAAGTCACGATGCCCTTGTGCGGAAAGTGTGCAAATCCAATGCCGGAGGGTGATGATAAAATTCTATACAATACAGGCAAGTACAAACTCAAAAAACCAATCGTTGCGTAGTCAATCTGGATGCAAATAATCTCAGTGAAGAAGAGGCAACGTTTTCCTAACTCTTGGTTTGGCCGTCTTTTTTATTATGGCTGGTTGTTGCTGCATGATACAGTGTAAAGCTCCCATGCCGTATATGAGGTCGGAGCAGTCGATTCCGACTATCTTTCGGCCTGGGAATGCCTGCTGGATTATCTTTTGCGCGATACGGTCATTTTTGTGCCTGTATGTGGGAACCAAGACGACGTTGTTTGCAACATAGAAATTCAGGTAGCTGGCAGGCAGTCTGGTCTTTTTTCCACGCACCGACTTGCGAACAGCAGGAGGCATGGGCACCTTTATCACCCTGAGCCTGTTGCCGTCCTGATCGGTTGAGTTGAGCAAAATCTCGTAATTTTCTTTGAGTATTGTGTGGTTTTCGTCGTTTTGGTCTTCCTCAAAAGCGCACAGGATGGTCTTTGGGTTTGCAAATCTGGCCAGATTGTCAATGTGGCCATCCGTATCGTCGCCTGACACGCCGCCTTTGAGCCAGATTATTTTTGTTGCACCAAAATAATTTCTAAGGTATCTTTCGATGTCGTCTCTTGAGAGATGTGGGTTTCTATTTCCGTTGAGAAGGCACTGCTCCGTAGTCAGTATGGTGCCTTTGCCATTTACGTCCACCGCACCGCCCTCCATGACTATGCCAGGCCTAAAGTTGCCAAGCTGCAGACTGTTGTTTATGACGGCTGGAATCTGTGTGTCCTTTTTGAGGTCTTCGTACTTTCCGCCCCATGCGTTGAATATCCAGTGGACAAAAGCAATCTCGCCAGCATCTTTGTTTACCACAAAGATCGGGCCGTAGTCCCTGAACCACACATCTGCATAGTCCCAGATGTAAAAGTTGATCTTTTTGAGGTCTATTTTGTTTTTTTCTAGGATCTCGGCGACTCTGTACTTGGCAGAAGAATCCTTTACGAAAAGATTCACATTTTCATTTTTGTGCAAGGCGGAAATTATCTTGATGTAGACATCTTCCACTTTTTTCACCCTGCCTGGAAACGTAATTGGGTCATGTGGCCACGCAAGCCAAGTGGCTTCGTGTTTTTCCCATTCTGCTGGCATCGCGTACCCAAGCCTTTTTGGCGTCTCCCTTAACACAGGCGAGGTGAGCATGCCGTAGCTTGTGGGCAGCCTGTTTCTGAGGAAACCCCAGCCCTCTTGGATTCTTTTGTTTTGCGATAGATCCAATTCCGCAACGATGACTTCTTCGTCGCTTCCGGCTCTTTTGATGAGCTTGCCAAACGCGTCGCAGACAAAGGAGCCGCCCCAAAACTTGACTTTGTCCTCCGTGCCTACCCGGTTCACTGCTGCAATATGTATGCCGTTTGCAATAGCATGGGATCGTTGTATGTTTTCCCACGCGTAATGCCAGTCGTCATCGGATAGCGGGTCGCCCTCTAGGTGACCTATGGCGGACGGGTAAAAGATGAGATCTGCGCCCTGGAGAGTTAGTGTTCTTGCAGCTTCTGGGAACCACTGGTCGTAGCATATCAGCACGCCAAAATTTGCGTCAGGTGTCTTGAAAACCTGGTATCCAGAGTCTCCAATATCAAAATAGTTTTTTTCATAAAAGAAAGGATCGTGAGGTATGTGTATCTTGCGGTACTTGCCCATGATGTTTCCGTCTCCGCCGATCACAACTGCGGTGTTGTAGTATTTGCCAGAATCCACCTCAAAGATGGGTGCAATTATGATTATTTTCAGCTCTTTTGCAAGTTTGGAAAGAGCACAAGTCGTCTCGCCAGGAACCGTCTCTGCAAGTTGTGTGGCATCCTTTTTTTCCTCGATGGGGAAATACTTGGTTCTGTACAACTCCTGCAGGCAGACTATCTTTGCGCCCTTGCTGGCAGCCTCTCTTATCTTTTCTACAGTTCTGTTCATGTTGGCCTCGATGTCATCTGAGAGCTTGGTCTGAACAAGTCCTATGGTGATAGTTTTTTTGTCTGCCATCACTGCCAACTTGATTTGGGTTTCTTATTTAACTTTAGTCCATTGAAAATAGCAGACGATCAAGATTCTGATTTTTGAAAGTTGGAAAAGTCTTGTGACTATGTGGTCATTCCTTTGTTCTTGGCTGGGCAAGACTTGCCGCCAGACTTGTCGTCATGGGTCTTGTCCTCGTACGTGCCATCGACGCCTTGAGCAAATACCAATGGAACGGACGGAACGGCAGCCGCAAACACGGCTATTGCAAAAAATGCGATCAGGATGATCTTTTGATTCGGCGTCATGTTTTCCCCACGTCAAAATACCTAATAAATAATACGGTAACGTTGCTACATGAACCTAACTTTGATAATCAAGTTCGTGCCAATAAAATTGTTGAACAAAAAATATCTTGCAGCCGCGATTCTGTCTATGGCTCTGCTGGCCCCGCTGCCTGCAATGGCAGAGCAAAGCCATGTGCATGATACGGTGGAGTTCGTTGATCTTACCTCGCCGTTGGCACAATTTAAGTCGGAGGTGCCAGCAAACATGGTTCAGTGCCCTGAAGGACTCGAACTAATCATGAAAAAAAGCAACGGTGCACCTGCCTGCGTAAGGCCAACCAGCGTTCAAGTCCTAATTGAGCGTGGCTGGGGCATACACGTGCTGCCAGACTATGACGATTCAGATAACAATTCTGACATGTTTGCAATGGGCGGGGAGTTTGCAGTAACTACAGATACCGTGGTTTATTTTGAGAACTATACTGGGTACTTGGCAGTCCCGGATGCAGAAGGTGAGTTTCCGGGAATCGTGATGATTCATGAGTGGTGGGGCCTCAACGACAACATAAAGGACATGGCAGAAGAGCTTGCATCCCATGGCTATGTGGTTCTTGCCGTGGATCTCTTTGGCAGAGAAGCCGCAACAACAGCCGATCAGGCAAGGCAACTAGTGTCTGCGTACGACCCACAACTAGGGATTGCCAACATGAATGCTGCAGTAGACTATCTCAAAACCAATTATGGCGTACAAAAGGTGGGCTCTATTGGCTGGTGTTTTGGAGGAGGCCAATCCCTCAATCTAGCACTAAACAACCACGACATGGATGCGACAGTGATCTACTATGGCAGCGTAACCTCAGACAAGGAAAGATTGGCCTCAATTAACTGGCCGATCCTCGGCATATTTGCGGGACTAGACCAAGGAATCCCAGTGGAGTCTGTCAAGGAGTTTGAAAAATCACTTGACGATCTTGGCGTGCCAAACGAGATTTACATATATCCAAACGTAAACCACGCCTTTGCCAACCCATCAGGGGACAGATATGCTCCACAAGAAACAAAGGACGCCTGGCAAAAAACGATCTCATTCCTCAAAGAAACACTGCAATGACCAACTAGGAATTCTGTTGCTTTTCGAGTAGCTCTTCTTTTGCAAGCATTTCCTCTTTGATCTTTTCGTACTTGGCGCATCCGTAGCAGACTTTGTTGACGTCATCGTCTTCGTATCTTGGTAGCTTTCCGTTTGCATCAAAGTAAGCCTGCATCTCGGCATCCGTGAACTGGTATTTTATGTTCAAATCCGAGACAAGCTTTATCATCTCGGTTCGTGTCATGGAGGCGTACTTGATGTATTCTGCGCGTGCCTCAAGATACGTGCCGCCGCTTTGCAAAACTGCCTGCTTTGCCTGATTTGCAAGCTTGATCTTCTCATTCATGTAGTCAAACTGATCCCAAAAGAATGCACTATGGGTTGCGTTCACACCAGCAACGAATTTGGCAAACGCGTTGCGAGGTGTATAGTCTTCGTATTTTTTGTTAAGTGACGCAAGTTCCTTCTCCAATATCTCTTTTGCAATTTTGCGTTGCTCCTCGATGAATTTCTCGCGTTCTGATTTTTTCTTTTGCTCATTTTGCATTTCTGCTAGGATCTTTTTTGACTGCTCTATTCGCTCGAGGATCTTCATGGCGGTGGGATTCTTTTTTATCTCGTCTCCTGCGATTACTGTAAATTCGGAAGTTTGGGGTTCAGTCTGAGCAAACGCCTGCGGAAAACCAAGTGAAACAGCCGTCACAATGGCTGACAATACGATACTCAGCGCGCCCAAACTCATTCCAAAGCCACGCATGCTAAGGATTTTTTATTATCCGAATTAAATATTGCGTATAATTTTTTACCAAATCCGGTGCAAAGGTTTCTTTTAAGCGGTCTTTTGCCACTTCCTATTTAATCAACACTACTGGGCAATGTGCATTTAACGCAATGCTTGTCGATACACGACCAAGCATCATCTCCTTTGATTTCCCATGCCCATGGGTTCCCATCACAATGTAGTCGATCTTTTTTTGCGTGGCAAGCGATATGATCGATGATGCGGTGTTGGTTGACTCCAAAATTATTGCGTCAAAATGTATTCCGAACTTTTTTGCCTGAGCTTCAAGAGAGTGAAATATCCTCCTGAATTCCGCATTTCTGCTTGTGTTTACCGTCCTCTGGCGACTTGGGGTGTCGTTTATCCATTCCGCATTTTGATCTTCGTCAGTCACAGTCACCACTGTGATGTCTGCACCGTATCTTCGAGCTAGGTCCAGCGCATGTGCAAACGCACGCAGCGCATGAGCAGAATTGTCAAAAGGCACCATTATGTGTCTGATGAGTGTTGCAGGAGCCACACTGCAATTATCCACACTGGTGCAAATTATCTGGCCGTGTTCAACCACAATTTGATGTGCTGCGCCGATCTAAAATAATCCAGTTTGTGCATCTTGAAAAAACACAAAAAACACGCATGACAATCAATTTAAGAAGTAATATACAAAATAGCTTTGGCCGCAATGAAGAATCAGAGTTATGTCTGAAAAATGATGTGAAGGCATTTGTCTGAGCTGCCAAAAAATTCACCTTTTGAGTATAAATACAAGCGGTAACTAATCACAAAAAGATGCCGCAGACAAAACCCATAGTGAGTATCGAAAATGTGGTCGCGTCTGCAACCGTGGAGCAAAAACTGGATCTAAACGAAATAACCAAAAAATTTCCAGACACGGAATGGAACCCAGACCAATTTCCCGGACTTGTATTCAGAATTAAAAATCCCAAGACTGCAACTCTGATCTTCTCGTCTGGCAAGATGGTGTGCACCGGCGGCAAGTCAGAAGACATGGCAGTAAAGGCGGTGCGCTCAGTAGTGCAGCAGCTAAGAAAAGGCGGAGTCAAAATAAAAAACGAGCCAATCGTAACAGTGCAAAACATCGTGGCGTCAGCAAACCTTGGAGGCAAAATCCACCTTGAGCATGCGGCGCGCATAATGCCTCGAAGCATGTACGAGCCAGAGCAATTCCCAGGCCTGATTCACAGAATGCTTGACCCAAAAACCGTGATACTTTTGTTTGCGTCAGGCAAACTAGTGTGCACGGGGGCAAGAAAGGAAAGCGACGTGTACCGCTCAGTTCACAATTTACATAACACACTGGAAGAAAAGGGACTCATGATTTACGACAGCTAGCGCATAGTCTGGCTTCTTACTTTTGCAAAAGTTGGCTCATCAATAAGCTTTTCATCGTGCAATATTTTGGCTATCTCGTAGACATCTAAGAGCTGGTGCAAGGTAACGCCTTCTTTACGTAGTGCCTCACTTGCCCCTTCCAGCCTGTTTACTATCACATATGTGTCAGACACTATGGCTCCATGCTTTCTGAGCTCCTTTATGCCATTTATGACAGAGCCACCGGTCGTAGCTACATCATCGACAACAAGTATCTTCATCTCATTTTTGACTATGCCTTCTACAAGCTTGCCCGTGCCGTGTTCCTTTGCTTGGCTTCGAACATACACAAGCGGCTTGACCAGCTCGTATGCTAACGACGAAGCTATCACCAAACCTCCCGTGGGAACGGAAGCCACGGCGTCAAAGTTGTCGAATCCGATCTGCTCGGAGATTAGGTTTTGCAAGTACCTGATCATGCGTCTGTATTGGTGCGGGTAGCTTGGAACCACTCTGAGATCTACATAATAGGGGCTTTTTTTTCCGCTTGCAAGTGTGAAATCGCCGAACTTGATGATGCCATTTTTGTGCAAAAACGTTGCAAACTCTTTTACAAACTCCACATCAAAATTTACTAGACTGGATTTATTTTGTCTTGTGCTGTGGGGTAAGCGTGCCTGAAATCTGGCTAAATTACGGTATCACCGATGTCGTGCTCGATATAAAAGCAGAGAATCTAGATCAAAAAATCGAGGTCGATGCGCAACCACTTGATGATACGGTGATATCTGAGCGACTTGCCAGCCTGGACCTTACAAAACCACTCACTCTGGTTGCACTCAATTACACCGCATCGGTCAACAAAATACTTGGTTTGATTTTTGCCAAATGTGTCGAGAAAAGCTTGCCAAGACCAAAGATCTTTGCAGACAAAACTATAATGAATGCGATAAAGGCAACACTTCCGCCAGAAAGTCAGGTGTTTGCCTTTGAAGGAATTGAAAGCGTGGATCCAAATTTGGTCTTTGTGGGCGAGATGGAGTTTGACGGCTTGTTTGGTTTTGACACCGTCGCTACAAAGCTTCTGCGAAGATTCGGCAAAGAGCAAATGCTTTCTGCGTACGAAAAAAGAACATCAAATCTTCCAAACTCGGGAACACAGACGCAAAGCATGGAGGTAGCAAAAGGCTTTGCCAACTCGTTTGAGATATCTGCCATAGAAATAGTGGCAAACCAAAAAGGCATTGTGGACCTAGCGCTTGGACACCCATCAAACACTCAATCTATATCACAGACACTTGCCTCATTTACAAAAACAATGGAAAAACACCGCACGCTCTTAATCAGCACGGGAAAAGACGCAAGCAACGACACACTCGCAAAATCACTAAACTCTCTGTGGAACTGTTACTCGGTGATAAAAGACGACGGCCTCGCACTACTTCTTGCTGAATGCAAAGCAGGGGTGGGCTCCGAGGCAATCCGGCAGTACATAGAAGGCAGAATGAGCACCGAGCGACTGCAAAGGCCGGCAAAATATGTCGATGGAATGGAGGATCTCCTGTACCTCACCGAAGTCCAAAAAAAACTGCAGATTGGAATCGTTTCCATACTGCCAGAGTTCTACACCAAAAAACTCAACATGAAGCTGTTTGACGGCGTCAAAGAAACTCTGGAGTATGTCCTCAAGCACCAAGGCGCCAGGCAAAAGATCTCAATTGTTCCAGATGGCGCCAGAATCCTTCTAAGGCCAAACTGAAAACGGAAGGGGCGCACAAAGTACTGCAATGACAATCACGACAATGTAAACCAGTTTGCGGTTTTTCGACAACGGCGAGACATCGTCAAGCGGTCGTACACTCATGTTTCTCATGCTAAAGAGCAGAATGAATATTGCCATCATCTCGTACCGCAACAAAAACAAAACACCAACGCTTGCGTAGGTGGCAATCCTGTGCACTTTCTCACCAAAGATGGACCGTGCCATGTGGCCCCCGTCAAGCTGCCATGCAGGAACAAGATTCAAAAACGTGATCAGAAAGCCGAGCCAGGCAGCAAACAACACAGGCGACATGAGGACTTCAACACCAGGCCCTGCCTTGCCAAAGTATGCCAGAGCCAACGTCATGAGTATGCTGTCGTTTAGCTTGACCAAAGAGCCTTCCAGCTGCTCTGATACTGCCGAATCCAAGACCGGAGACGTGTATGCGCCGTAAAACGACACGGCAACTGCGACTGCTAGGCCTGCAAAAGGACCAGCTATGGCAATGTCAAACAAAATGTCGCGATTTATGGTGAGTCCTCTTGACTGTATCATTGCGCCAAACGTCGGCAGGCCTATGACTGGTATCCCTGGTATAAAGTACGGCCAGCTCGTCCGTATTTTGTGAATCTTTGCCGCAACCAGGTGGCCTGCCTCGTGCACCCCGAGAATTCCAACCAGCGATAATGTGTAGAGCGCTGCAAAATCAAGGGGGTCACCAATGTATGTCACGCTGTTTGCCCCCACGGTCCTGTAGTAGCCATCAATCAGCACAAACGCCACCACCACGCCAAAAAGAATCCGCTGAATCCATGCGCGAGAAAGCAGTTTTCTCTTTGTGCTTTCTTCAGGAAGTCTGTTTACCTGAATCAGGAGTCTCCCTTCGGATTTTTTCAAAAAGCAGACAAGGTTCAACGCCTCGAGCCGTTGCGCAAGAACAATGAACTTGTCTTTAAAGTCAACATCAGAGACTTCAAACTCCATCTTCTCCAGCGTGATTACGATGTCACGTATCGAAAACACTGAAGACACAATAGATATGACGTCTTCCTGTGTTGGCTCACTCATCAAAATTCGTGGTGGTGCATATACATTAATTGATTTGTGTGATTCTCAGCTTTAACATTAAATACCAATTCTGCAAAAATGATGATCGATGCAGATAATCAACAGGCAGCTTGGCGACTACATAATCAGGAGATGTGAGCCAGGCGACCTCATACCTGTTATGGAGATAAATCTCAAGACACTGCCAGAACACTATTCTGATTACTTTTACGAAAGCCTCCTTGCGGAACTCCCTGAGGCGTTCTTGGTTGCAGAACATCAGGGAAAACTCGTGGGGTATATCATGTGCAAAACAGAGTACGGATTTTCAAATTTCAAAAAATTAGGTTTTGTCAAAAAAGGGCACGTTGTATCGGTGGCGGTGCTAGAGGAGCACAGGAAAAAGGGGCTCGGAGCGGCAATAGTTGAGGAGGCAATAAAAGGAGTCAAAGAAAAAAGATGCGACGAGCTGTATCTTGAAGTCAGGTGCAGCAACAATGATGCAGTCCGACTGTATGAAAAACTCGGATTCTCCATAAAGCAGCGACTCAAAGCTTACTATAGGGACGGCGAGGATGCATTTTTGATGGCAATCGAATTCACATACTGAGGAAATCTTTATCAATTTTGACGAACTTGTTATTCAATGGAAGTTCAAAAGGCAGCTCAAAGACTTTTGGAACTTAGTCCGTCCGTCAGAGTGGTGACCATCTGCAACAACGAAGGCAAGCCAATTTACTCAGCGCACTCAAAAAAAGTCAAAAACCTTCTCTCAAAAAAAGAAAGCAAAACCTCACTGCAGTCTGCAGCAAGAGCATGGAAGATAAGGAGGGCACTTCAAAGAAAGCTCGGCCCTTGCAAATACGTCCTTGCTGAATACGGGCGAGTCAAAAGAATTGTAATGCCTGCAGGTAAAAACCATCTGCTGTACGTCACCACGACATCAGCGTATGATCACAACAAAGTGATAAAAAAAGTGCGCACATTCAGATAGGCGTCACAATCACACATTATTTTTAATTGCTTTTTGCTCTACTGAGCTAAACGCGACGCTCAAGATACGGTCAGATCTTTCTTCGTTTTGTGCCTCTTCCTGAACTTATCCACATTCCCTTTGTCGATGTGGTCGGGGAGCTTGCAATGTCGCCAAACTTGATCTTTGCAGTTCCACGCCCCATTGTGATGTACTTGTCTTTTGCTGCCTGCTTTTGTGCCTCTTGGTGTTCTCTAAACGCAGAACCCGCCCAGTTATCCTTTTCTTTTTCTGAGACGCGCCTTGTGGTTCCTCTTCCTCCAACGCGGATGATTCCCATCTGTAATCTCTTATGTTATGCGCCCGTTCTTAATAAAATTTTGATGACCGATCAAGGCCGTATCAATTTGAATACAAGATTGATATTACACTCTGCAACGGTTTAGCTTTATGACAAGACGGAAGATGACTGGAATTCTGATATTCTGCTCCTGCATTTTGGCATTTTTCGTGTATGCTTACCTGCTGATGCTCTCCGAGTGGAGCCCAATCGTGTTGCAGCTTTCAGTTCTCATGATGGCAGGCGGCTTGTTGGGTGTAATATCGTGGATAGGATACATGATGGCAACAACCAAGTCGTCACCATCATCAATTTTGCCGGATGACAAGTAGCTATTTTGTGATCCTGACATCCACGACGGTCTGGTAGTATCTTGGGCCTACTGCGCGAACCATCCTGCCACCCAAAATCTCGGACTGCACAGGCGCTACTTTGAGAAAATGCTCCTTTGAAACCTCTACGGGATCTTGGCCCCTGTCTGCATGCTGGTGTGAATAATAATGGATCACTCCACCGCTTCTTGTAGCAGATATTGCCGAATCAAGGAACTCGTCTGATCTCTCAGGCAAAAGCATCAGCGTGCGGTCTCCTTTGTCTTGGAGTCTTTCTTTTATTATCTGGGCCGCGTCCCCCTCGATGGATATCACGGTACCGGCAAGCTTTTTGTTGAGCCTGACATTCTGCTCGCACAGTCTGGCAGCATACGGGTTGAGGTCTATGTTGTACACGGTGCATTTTTTCATCTTTGCGGCAATTATTGAAAACATGCCGACGCCGCCAAACATGTTGATGACAGTCTCGCCGTCCTGAACAAGCCCTGCGATTCTGCTCCGCTCGGTGGACAATCTGGGTGAGAAAAATGCTTTTTCCACGTCCACGATGAAGCGGCAGCCAGATTCGCGGTACTCTGTTTGCGTATTGTCTTCTCCCGCTATGATCTCCAAGTTCCTTGTTCGAAAGTCGCCCTCCACGTCGGAAACCTGGTAAAAAACAGAGCGGGCATGACTCACCTTCTGCAAAAGCGTCTCCCCAATCACCTTCTTTTTTGAAAGAAGAGATTCTGGAATTCTGATTACGATGATGTCTCCTATCTGGTCAAACGCAGAATAAAGCTCCGAGGCCTCCTGCGCAGAAAGTACGCCTTCCAGTGCTTTTTTTAGCATGCGCGTCAATTCTATCTGTTTTTATCTTTGAGTAGACATAAACCAATTACTGCTTGTAGTAAAAGTGCCCCGAGTCCTTTTGTTGCTTGTCCAGCCTGCTTCCGAGTTTGTTTACGCGAGGCCGCAATGTCTGCTCGTCGCGCCTAAATGTGATTTCCAAAGATCGCAAAAATCGATTCATGGCTTCCGACTTGGTGAGTGGCGAACTTGCATGTCCCTCGAGCCCAGAAATCCCCTCAAAAATCACCATGCTATCAGATATCAGGTCCATGAGCTGTATGTCGTGGTCTATGATTATGGCTGATTTGGCATAGGAGCGCACAAACCTCTGAATAAATTTGGCAATGGCTATCCTGTCCTCCACATCAAGAAAGGCAGACGGCTCATCAAGTGCGTACACGTCTGCCTTTTTGAGAAGGCATGTTGCGACTGCAACTTTTTGTAATTCGCCTCCGGAAAGGTTCTTGATCACCTTGTTGTAGAGTTTTTTGATCTTTAGCGGCTCCACTATCTGCTCTTCTTCGACACTGCCTATGATTGGGCCTTCGTTTGCCTTGTCAAGCACGGATATCACTTCGACATCAAAGTCGTTTGGAATGTATTGTGGCTTATACGAGATCGTAACTGACTTGTCTACGTTGCCCTCGTCTGGCTTTTCAACACCTGCAATCATCTTCATCATTGTGGTCTTGCCGAGTGCGTTTGCGCCCATGATGCCAAGCACCTCCCCTTTTCTTACCTGTCCTGGTTCTATTGAGACAGAAAAAGCTGGATACCTTCTTTTTAGCGCCGGATAGCTTATCACCACGTCTCCTTTTTCAAAATCGTCCTGAGAAGTAGATACGTCGAAGCTGAATTTCTTGTCTCTGAAACGTACATTCTCTGCAGGTAGATACCCGTCCAAAAACACATTGATGCCGACCTTCGTTGAGAGAACACTTGAGACTATGCCGTACACGGTTGGCTCGCCGTAGAGTATCTGGATGTAGTCCGACAGAAAATCAAGCAGCGTGAGGTCGTGTTCTACCACCATGACGCTTTTTCCGGCGCTTGCAAGACTGTGAATCACCTTTGCTACTCCTCTTCTCTGAAATACATCGTTGTACGACGACGGCTCATCAAAAAAGTAAAAATCAGCTTCTCTTGAGGCTGCAGTTGCTACTGCCAACCTCTGCAATTCACCACCTGAAAGTTCTCTGACGTGGTGCTCAACAGAATTCTCCAATCCAAGCTCTTTTATCAAGCTCGAGCCGACACCGCGCTGATCGTATCTGTCTATGAGCTCCTTTCCAGTCCCATCAAACATCTGGGACACGTTGTAGACCTGCTGCGGTTTTATTGATGCCTTGATCTCTTGGTTTTTTATCTTCTCAAAATGTTCTTTGAGCTCGGTTCCAGCAAAAAACTTCAATATCTGATCCCAATCCGGAGGATTCTCATAGTTGCCCAGGTTTGGCTTGAGGTTTCCAGAAAGAATGCCGACTACGGTGCTTTTTCCCATGCCGTTTCTCCCAAGAAGGCCGACCACCTCGCCTTTTTTTGGCGTGGGCAGCTTGTAGAGCCTAAACGAGTTCATCCCATACTGGTGGATCTTGTCTGTTGCAAGCTCTGTTGCCAGATTCACAATCGTGATTGCTTCAAAGGGGCATACCTTGACGCAGATGCCACAACCGTTGCAGATGTTTTCGTCGATCTGGGCCTTTTTTATCTCCTCGTTAAGCACGATGCAGTCGGCCCCCGACTTGTTTACGGGGCAGTACTTGATGCATTCCAGACCGCATTTTTTTGGCTGGCACAACTCCTTGTCAAGAACTGCTACTCGGTGTGTCATGGTATGTCTTTGACTGGTCAATTTATAATCCCTTAAGAGTTTGGTCGTAATCTTAATACAGAACAATTAACGCAATTCCTTCAAGCCGGCCATAGCATTGGGGCGCGACCCAGTCTCATTCCGAACCTGGAAGTCAAACCCAATGTCGCTACTGTGTTACTAAGGTGCGAGAGCCCTTGGGAAGCAGTAGTGCTGGCATCTTTTGCTCAAACCGTCTCTGAGACTCTACTGCATCATTTAAAATAGTAGCAAAGTGTCAAGACCTTGTGCCAAGGTGTACTGTCTGCGGAACGGAACTAGAAAACGACATCAGGTTTCTAAACCACATGATGGAAAAACACGGATTTAGAAATCCAAACGTTGGCACGCCTGACAGAAATTCTAGAGGGTACTAAATTAAATAGCGCGACTACAAACGAGGATCATGTCAAGCATGAAATGCGTCTCCTGCGGTAAGAGCTTCTTTTCCCCGATGGGTTACAACAAATGTAACTCTTGCCTCAAAAAGGAAGGAGGGGAGATGGGTCACATGGGCCACGGCTCGTGTGGTTGTGGTGGGCATCACCACTGATCTCATTTCACAAAAATAATTGGGCAAGAAGCCTTTTGGAGCACGTCTATTGCCACGCTTCCAATCAGGTATCTCTTTGAGCCCTGCCGGGAGCGCGTGCCCATAACTATGAGGTTGACTTTGTGCTGACTGCAAAAAGCCACAATGGAGTCAGAAACACTCCTAGAAAGTATGATGTCTGAGTATAATGACACATTGAACCTCTTTGCCACATCGCCCATGATCCTAAAAATATGGCTCAACTCCTTGACCCTTTGCCGCTCAACTATCTTCTGATGGCTTGATACGTCCAAAAAAGAGCTAGCCAGAATCTCACTGTGCATCACAGTCAGGACGGAAAGCCTTGCTTGGTATTTTTTTGCCAAGTCCAACGCAAACTCAAATGCGTGGTAAGAGATCTCGGATTCGTCAAAAGGCACCAAGACATGCTTGATGAGTGACGGCGAGACCTCCCCGCATATGTCTATTTTGGGGCATACTATCTGGGTATCAGCTGACACATAATTTGTGCAGCGTTCTGGCTCTTATCTTGGAGTTTGTTCGTTTTTGAAACAAAGCCTCGAATCTGAAAATGCATGCGCGTCATGCCTTGTCTTTTGTCCTGTCTTCCACAATCTTGAATCTTGAGAGCTGCTTGTATGCCAAAAAGACAATGAACGCAATTATTAGAAAGTCAATAACGTTCGCAATCAAGTCGCCATAAGAAAAGGTAGAGCCAGATATGGTAAAAGACATGGTCTTCAAGTCGTCTGTCTGCGGAGTCAACAAGCCAACCAGCGGCGTTATTATGTCGTTTACAAAGGCAGTGACAAGCTTGGAGGCGGCCTGGCCAATCACAAACGCAATTGCAAGCCCGATTACTCCAAATTTTTGCAAAAAATCAAAAAATTCCTTGGTAAGTCCCTTCCTTGGCTGCTCTGACACGAACTCTTGCCCCCTTGGCCGTATTTGCAGTAGGATGGAACAAGAGATTAGATCTTTTAGCTAAACTGAGTAGATCTTAGGTGGTGATTGGTATCTTCTTGCTGTTCGAAAGCAGGCTCGCAGATCTCAAAAAGACGGCCTTTGCGGTCTTGCACTGCGCTCCACACAAAGCTGTGTCAACTACTGGCAGCCTGCCACCCTTTGCACTGATAACTGCAAAAAACAAAGGAAGCAGTGCGGCGCGACCTCCATATGCAGTCTTGCCATCAATAAACCAGAACATCTTCAGCGCACTTGAATCCAAGAACTTCGTGCGGATCTCTTCGCCAAGATCTGTGTGGTGCCCAACAAGATGCAATCTACCTCTTGCTAGAAAACTGACTATTTTAGCAAATTTGATACACAGATAACACTCGTTGTCGTAGAGTACGAGCGGCACCATGCTACGTAGATCCATACACATATTGTGCGTCCCAGAGATTAAAATTTACGGAAATAGCTTTTTATTGATTTGTACGGAGCTCTCACCATGGGCTGGCAAACTTACCAGTTAATTTTGCAGTTTGGTTAGATATGGGCCTCAATTATTATCAAATTAAAAAAAATGTAAGAAAAGCTCGCAAGCTCGTAATACGCGCTACGTCGAATGCTGGCTCAGGCCACCCAGGCGGATCGTTTTCGATGGCAGAGATAATGGGGTGTCTTTTTTTCAAATACCTAAGATATGACCCAAAGAACCCGAACTGGGAAGACAGGGACAAGCTGATACTCTCAAAGGGCCACGCCTCACCAGGCCTTTTCTCAAACATGGCAATTGCAGGATACTTTGATCCCTCAGAACTCGACACACTAAGGCAGCTTGGCAGCAGGCTTCAAGGCCACCCAGATCTCAAATGCCCAGGAGTTGAGTTCTGCGGCGGCTCACTGGGAATAGGGCTCTCGTTTTCGATTGGGGCAGCACTTGCGGCAAGACTTGATGGCAAGCAGACCAGGGTCTTTACAGTGCTCGGCGACGGTGAGACAGACGAAGGTCAAGTATGGGAGGCCGCCATGACTGCAGCAAAATACAAAGTAGACAATCTTACCGCCATCCTGGACAGGAATTTCATACAGCAGGATTCTTACACAGAAAAAGTTATGCCGCTTGATGAGGAGCTGGTTGGCGACAACCTCTCTGAAATGTGGAAGGACGCAAGTCGCTGGAAGGTCGGCGATAAGTGGCGTTCTTTTGGCTGGAATGTAATCGACATAGACGGCCACCGAATCGAGCAGCTAGATTACGCAATCAAAAAGGCGACCCAGACAAAAGGAGTGCCGTCAATCATCGTTGCAAGAACCATAAAGGGCAAAGGAGTCGAACACATGGAAGACAACCCCAAGTGGCACGGCCAGGCGCCAAAAAAAGAATTTGTGCCAATCATCGAAATGGAGCTTGATGCGCAATCCATGATTGCGCCTTCGATCATTGCAGGCGACATGACCAATCTGGAAAATGAAGTAAAGCGGTGCGTCAACGGCCGAGCAGACTACATACATCTGGATGTGATGGACGGCCAGTTTGTATCCAACAAGACCTTTGACCACGTAAAAATAAAGGAGCTAAGGCCGCTGACGGTAATACCATTTGATGCACACCTTATGATAAATGAGCCACTAAAACACGTGCGGGACTATGTGGATGCAGGTTCTGACATAATTACGGTTCACGCCGAAGTATGCGATGCATCGAGTTTCGGGGAGATTCACGACATCTTGAAGGCAAACCAAGTCGGTGTAGGCCTCGCAATAAATCCGGACACTGAATTGCCAGATTGGTCCATCCAATTTATTCCAAAACTGGATCAGCTCATCGTGATGTCGGTGATCCCAGGAAAGTCTGGACAAAAATACATAGAATCAACACATGAAAAAACGCGGCGGCTGGCTCAAACTCTTGCAGCCCACAACTTTGATGGATACATAGAAGCAGATGGCGGGGTGACGCTTGACAACGTTGGCTTGTGCTTTGCTGACGGGGCGCGCGTCTTTGTCGGCGGTTCTGCAATAATAGGACAGCAGGATGTGCGCGGCGTCATACGTGAATTCAGGAACAAAATATCATATGTGCGCCGCAAGATGCTCATCCAAAAAGCACATGAGCTTGGTGGAAGAGAACTTGTGGCAAAGTGGATTGATCTTCATGCAGTTGGCGACAAAAAGAATCAGCTGACTTTGATTGCAAAGGAGCTTGGGTACGCATGAGCTCACAGCTTGGTGACATGAGGACTGCGTATGGGAAAACACTCCTTGAGATAGGCGAGGAAAATCCAAACGTGGTGGTTCTGGGGGCAGACACTACAGACTCGCTCAAAACCGCCGACTTTGGGAAAAGATTTCCAAATCGCTTCTTCAATGTGGGAATAGCTGAAGCAAACCTTGTCTCAGTTGCAGCCGGACTTGCAATCTCAGGCAAGGTCGCGTTTGCCAGCACATATGCAATATTTGTACCTGGCAGATGTGTTGATCAGATAAGAAACGCAATCGCGTATCCGTCTCCGGGGGACAAAAAGGGGCTCAATGTAAAGCTGGTAGTATCCCACGGGGGCATCTCAGTTGGGGCAGACGGGGGCTCCCACCAGCAAATAGAGGACATCGCAATCATGAGAGCAATCCCACACATGTCGGTTCTGGTTCCTGCAGATTCAATTGCAGTCTCAAAGCTTACGTGGCTCATTTCTCAAAAATACGGTCCCTACTACATGAGGATGGCGCGTTCTGCAACGCCTATTGTGCATCCTGAATCACAAGAATTTGAGATCGGCAAGGGAATCGTAATGCGCGACGGCTCCGACTGCACAATAGCCGCAACCGGAATCACAGTAAAGATGGCACTTGACGCAGCAGACTCGCTCAAATCTGAAGGAATCTCGTGCAAAGTGGTTGACTCATTTTCCGTAAAGCCAATCGACGCAGATCTTTTGGAAAAATCCGCAAGGCAGACTGGTTGCATGGTCACGTGCGAAGAACACAATATCATGGGGGGATTTGGCTCAGCTGTCTCCGAGCTCATATCGGAAACCTATCCGATACCAATTAAGCGAATCGGCGTGGCAGACAAATTTGGCGAATCTGCGCGTGACAATGAAATTCCACTACTGCTGGAAAAACATGGCATAACATCACTTAATATAGCAAAAGCAGTTAAGGAAGTAGTAGGTAGGAAAAGACAATGAAGATCTTTTTGGACACCGCAAACCTAGCATCCATCAAACTATACAACGACATGGGCTTGTTGGACGGAATTACTACGAACCCGTCGCTTTTGGCAAAGGAGGGCGGTGATCCTCAAAAGGCAATGGAGGAGATTGTCAGAATTGTCAAAGGTGATGTCTCACTTGAAGTGGTGAGCACAGAATACGGCGCAATGATTGATGAGGCGCACAGACTCCGCAAGTACGGCTCAAATGTAGTGATCAAGGTGCCGATGACACCTGACGGACTAAAGGCGTGCAGAACACTTGCTCAAGAAGGAACAGCTGTGAATGTGACACTGGTGTTCTCACCAAACCAGGCCATTCTGGCAGCAAAGGCCGGAGCAAAATACGTCAGCCCGTTCATCGGCAGACTGGACGACATAGGTCAGGATGGCATGTCACTTATTGCAGAAATAAAGCAAATCTTTTCAAATTACAACTTTAAGACGCAGATCCTAGTTGCGTCTGTGAGGCACCCGATGCATGTGGTGGAGGCGGCCAAGATAGGCGCCGACGTCGTGACTTTGCCGCCAGACGTGCTTGGCAAGATGTTAAAACACCCGCTGACCGACATTGGGCTCAAGAACTTTTTGGCAGACTGGGAGAAACTAAAACAGGAAAATCCCAAAGTGAGAGTATAGACGATCTACGCCAACTGATCTTCTAAAGATCCCGGGCATCTAGTTTTAATATTTTGCAGACGAATCTATATCATGGAAGCCGAGATTCCAAAATGCGAATGCCCGCCAGGCTCGAAAACATACGAGGACGAAGATGGAATGCTGATATGCGCTTCATGTGGGGGCTGGGTCGCACCCCCATAAATTGAAAACAGCTCTAATTGCTTAATAACGGCACGCACAGTACCAAAGCATGGATGATGAGGCACGCAACTTCCAAATCGCAGAAATCGCAGATTTGCTTGTCAAAGACAATGTGTCTCCAGACGAGCAAGACCCAAAAAAGCTGCAAAAATACGTAGATTTTGCCAAGTCTGAGTTTCAATTGTCTGAGGACGAGTCAGTGAATTTGGTAAATGAGACCTTTTTCTACCTCAAATTAAAATCCGCAAGAGACGTCGACCCACTACAGGACGCAGACAAGTTCGGCGCAGGTTTTAGTTAGTCACTGATCGTAGATCATCAGGCCTTTCTCTTCAAGCAGTGAATGCAAGTTGTTCACAGACCTGTACACGTCGGCCTCTTTTTTGGCGCCAGTGCATACCAGCTTGCCTGACGCAAACAAAAGTATCACGGTTTTCGGGTCAAGCATCCTATGAATCAAGCCTGGGAACTGCTCTGGCTCGTACATGCTTCGAGGCAAAGTTCTTGCTGCATGCTCAAGATGTATTTTGCCGCCCAGGTTTATTGCAGCAACTATGTTCTGAACTACTATTTCTGCGTCATTTTTTATCTTAATTCCGCCCTTTCGTAACCTCTCCACTACGGTCTGCACCGCCTTTATTGCCATCTCTTCAGATTTGGCACCAGTGCAGACCATCTTACCTGTCCTGAAAATCAAAGTCGCAGTCCTTGGAGTTTTCAATCTGAACACTAGGCCGGGAAATTGGTCTGGGTGGTACTCTGTATCTGGGAACTTTTTTGTCACTTCGTTGAGATCGATCTTTTGATCAACTGATGCGGATGCGACTACATTTTCCACACTGACAATTGGTTTTGTCTGCGGCATTTGTCGTTTGTAAATAATTCCTTTATAAATACTAGGAGAGTTAGTGGTGGTTTATCCACTGCGTGCGATACTCCTCATCAAAGATCTCGCTAGCTACCTGCTCGTCTTTGATTTTGGAATCGGGTAAGGTAACGTCAAAAAATCCAAGCCTGCCTTTGTGTGGAATCGGGATCGCGAATTTTTTTGCAGACCTCAACAGAAAACCAAACCTGCATCCGGAAAACTCTGGACCTGCCAAGTGGTTTTTTCTGTCTTGCTCCAATTCCTTTTTGGTGTGGTATTCCTTTACGCCATAAAGAACCGCCTTGCCAACTATGGCGCCCACAACAAGCGACGACGCATCCACACCAAGCCTCTGGCAGTCCTGCCTTCTAATTTTTGTAGGTGCGTGAATCAGAAACTCGCCGCGGAAATTCGTATTCCATTTCCTAAGCTCGATTGTTTTTTTGCCGCTTACTATGAGATCGGCAAATGGCTGTGAGACTGAAAGGCACTTGAGGGAGGCCATCTACATTCTGATACTGCAGCGATTCGGCCCCATCTCCAAATCGGGAATCTGCATCGGAGAAATGGGAATGGTCCCCTTGTTTATCTTGATTATCATGGAATAGTTCATCGGGCGCGGCGTCGTAATTGATACCACCTTTGAAACAAAGTCTGGCTTTGCTAAATCCAACAGTGGAAGTGATTTTGCCATCTTGACTGTGGTGTAGTAGATGTTGTTGTGGGCCGGTTTTACTCCCTCGCCGTGGTGCGTCGGAAAAATCTTGGTCTCGTCATCAAATTTCAGCAATTTGTTGTGCAGAGTTTCATACAAATTTGCAGCAAATTCTTCTGCCTGATCCCTCAGATCTGGTCTCCCTATCCCCTCGACAAACAAGGTGTCGCCAGAAAAAACATACTTGTCATCCAGTGAAAACGACATGCTTCCCGCAGTGTGTCCAGGCGTGTGAATTGCTCTGAGCTGTTTTGCGCCAAATGTTATCGTGTCGCCATCGGAAATTTTCTCACTGTCGATTTTGTATTCCTCTAATTTGCTAAAATACAGCTTTGCCCCTGTAAGCTGGGCCAATTCCCTTGCGGCAGAAATATGGTCTGCATGCTGGTGCGTGTCTATGACTTTGGTTATATTGAGACCTTCGTTTTTTACAAACTCTATGTATTTTTGCGCCGGGTATGTGGGGTCAATTATCACTGCCTCGCCATTGGAGCCAACAATATGTGAGAGGCATCCTTTGCCAACCTTTTCTACCTGAATTATCGTGATGTCGCCTTCTCTTAGCGGAGTTGCATTCAATACCTGATTCCACATGGCCATGCCGCCGACCAGCGACGTTGCTTCTATTCCCTTTTGAGCAAGCGCAAACGTTGCGACCATGGATCGGTTTCCGTGCGAGCATATCGTAACAATCTTTTTGTCTTTTGGAAGTTGCAGCTGAGCGTCCTGAGAAAACAGCCTCGATAAGGGAACATTCACTGCGCCAGGGATCTTGAAATCCGCATACTCTTCTGGCTCACGCACATCAAGCAAAAATACGTCCTCGTTTCTCTTCAAAGATTCCCACAACGTGTCGCCATTGATCATGGTGTCTTGGCTGCTTTTGACAAGATGTCCCTTCCAGGATTTCATTCCATCTTTGAGGTAATGCGCATCAAAACCAAATCGCGCCATCATGATTGCGTTTTCTTTTGCTGCTGTTGCGTCGTCATCGACCAAAACTATCTTCATGGACGGAGGCAGCTTTGACATAATTACCTGCTTTTGCTGCATTGAGGTGCACACGGCGTTGGCGGCACTCTTGATGTGGCCTTGCATGTATCTTTCTTTTGCCCTAATATCCAAAACTAGGACTGGAGCCTTGCTGTCGATAAGCTGCGACAGCTCGTCTGCAGTAATCTCAATTGAACTCAAACATAGTTTGAAATTTTGTTGCCAAATTTAGAAGTTTTGGACAAAAATATGTCATGTTGTTGCAAAGCAGATCTGCAGCCAAACTATCCTACTACACGCGCCGGCCTAAACCTGTTTTTGTGCTCGCATTCATCAAACCAGCTTAACACTCATCAAACCAGCTGAAAAGGCCCTATCAATATGATGCATTATATCAGAATTATGAAGCAAACTCACTGGAATTACGAGGTTCGCGCCCCCTTCAAAAAGGTCATCGCTTGGGACACACTTTTCTTCGTCCTTGGCATTGGCGTGGGCGCAGGAATCGGGGCATTCCTAGCTACACTCTAGGAATCTCCGCATTTTTTATCTAATTGCATACTGCAGAGAATTGAAGCTTTTTGCAGCATGTTCTAGCTTGTCTGCAAAACTGTAATTACTCTATTTGGGATGTCCTTTAGTCTGGACACGGCCAATGTTTTTTCATATTCCAGATATTTGAGATTGTTCGCAATTTTTGTCGCTCCAAACGTGTCGTGCCCCACACCTATTGCGACCATCTTGATGCCTACCATCTTCAACGATTTTACCAGCGCGCGAACAGCATCAGGATCCGAAGGCTCTCCGTCAGAGAGCGTCAAAAAGATGTCCGGCTTTTTTGAGCGCAAAATAGGATACATCTTTTGGTATACCTCTGCAAGGGGTGTTCCGCCGTTTGCATCTATCTGTGCAAGCCTCTTGGCGCACGCATTGTTCCACTTTGTCTCTTCCGGCTTGACCAGCCAGCACACCACCTGTTTTTGCGTGGTGTTAAACGCGTATACCGAAAACTTGATCTTTAGAAACGAAAGAACCTCGCAGAGGGCTACCGTGACTTTTTTGTATTGGACCTGCTGGTCTGTTATGCTTGATGAGTGATCAACTAGGATCACTATCTTTGCCTTAATTGATTTTTTAACGTCGGTCAAAAATGGCAAGTGGCCTTCAATGTAAGCCTCAGCATCAAACTCGTCGCCAGACGTGACGTGCTGTTCCTTCCACGAAGTCTTCCAGTCCTTGAATTTTGTCTTCAGATTTGAAATCAAGTCCTGATCATAGATTCGAGTCTCGTCCACATTGGTAGACTCTGGGATCTGAATCCCTATGGAGGCACTGCCGAGCCCCTTGTTCTCGTTTTTACGATTTTCCTCTTTTATCACTTTGAACTCTTCTGCCACCGTACGCCCACTCAACACGCTCTGCACGTCGATCTTCCCAAAATCTGCCTCGCGGTTCTTCGCAACCTTTTGCAAAGCCTTTAGCAGATCCTCTGGGGTGACCAAAAGCCCTGGGCCTTTCCATGGGACGGAAAGGGGGATGGTGACCAGAGCATCAATGTCCAAAATGCTCAGAATCTCTGGAACCTTTTTTTCAAGCCAGTCGGTATCGTGACCCTTGCGAATCGCCTCATCTAGTATCTCTTTTGCGCGTACAGCCGCCTTTCTTATCTTGTCTTGGTAGCTTGGCTGGATCTCACCTTTAATGTCTCCAAACAAAAAATACTGGTAAAACGCCTCCACAACTCTGGTTTTTCCAAGCACGCTTGAAAGATTGGGCCGATTCAACCAAGAATACCCGTAACTGAAGATGAGCTCCTCGTCCATGCCGCGCCAGATCCTCCTTCCAAGAAGCTCGATTCTTCTGGTCTCGAGCGCATTCAAGATGAACCCAAAGGCGTGATCGTTTGACAGAATTTTTTTGCAGAACTTGACACGCATCGACTCGTACCAAACCGATGTCCTAAATTGTCTGTATTTCTCAAAGTCTCCACCTAGGTACCTCTCCGGTGAAATGAGGCTAATCCGATTTTCTTTGAGTTTGACGCGGTTCTCCTTTTTGTCTGAAAACTCGACTACAATCCTGTCTTTTTGAGACCATCTTCTTGCCAAAAAAGTGGCGATCTCTACCAGCGTGTCGTTTCTAAAATGTGCTTGCTGCATCAATTGCCAAACATGGATGTGATGATGTCGTTTACTTTCTGGTACTCCACGTTTCCCCATTGTGCATACACGTTTGCAAACACTATGTTTGCAGCCTTTTTTGCGTCAACGCCGGCATCAAGAAGTTTGCCAAACGCAATTGTCTCTCTCAGGCTGGGAGAATAATACAACTCTTCAACTGCGGCCGCCTCGCGCAGCGTGTTTGCAAGCCTGATTCCCTGTCGTAGCTTGTCTTCGTGCGACGCCGAGATGTATCTTTTTACTATCTCAAGTTCGGTCTGCTCCGGCGGGTAGTCTAACCTTATCCTGATTGGGAACCTGCTTAGAAGCTGGGGGGGAAGCTCCTTTGTGCCAACATGGGTCAGCGGATTTATTGTTGCAATGACAAACCAGCTCTTGTCTGCTTTGATCATCTCGCCTGCAGCTTCTTTGAGCACTATCTGTCTTCTGTCGTCTAATGCTTCGTCAAGTCGTAACAACACGTCGGCCTCTGCCGCGTTTATCTCGTCCAAATACAGGATACTGCCCTCTCTCATCGATCTTATCAAAATACCCTCGTCAAATCCGACGGTTCCCTCATTCAAAGTCTTGGTGCCGACCAAATGGCTTTCACGTGTTCGCAAACTGAAGTTGATCGACTCCAGCTTGGCCCCAATTTTGGACGCAAACTCTCTTACAAGGGATGTCTTACCGGTTCCTTTAGGGCCAATAATCAAAACAAAAAGACTCGATTCGTGCGCCTTGTCGAGAATCTCAAGGGAATTATTCCAATCAAGGTAGGTAGACGGCGCCTGTAGCATATTTCCTCATTGTGTTTTTACTTTATAAAAATGCGACTACATCACGGCACTAGTTTTCCCACTTTGCCAAGTGCTCGTAGGCCTCATTCATGGTCTTGAGCAGCTTTTTGTGCCATTCTTCAAAGCCGTCTGGGGTCTTGGGATAATTGGCATAATGCTCAACAAGCCACTTGTTTTGCTGCGTTGTGTATCTGAGTCCGTCTGCAAGCTTTTTGTTCAAGGCCCCGCGAATTATCATGCCCATCTTGCCGATCATGGAAAAGTCTGGATGCTCACCGCGGCTGATTGCCTCCACGTCGAGATTGCCCAAAAAATGCTTCATTCCGTAATTGATCTGCTCGTTTGTGAGCATTTGTAATAATCTTCTGAAAACCTCAAGCCCCGCGGTCTTGTATCCGTATTCTTTTACATAGTCTACATTGTACTGCCACAGACCCTTCTCAGTGACATCGCCTGACTCGATTGCGGCAACAACATTTCTGCCTATTATGGTTCCTGCAATTAGCGCAGGACCAATGCCGCCGGCATCAAGGGGCTTTGGCATCCATGCAGAATCTCCAACCAGCATGAAGCCGTTTGCCACCATGCAGTCGTTTTGTCTTCTTACCGAAACCTGGAAATTTCCAGTGGCATTGTGTGCGTCCTCAGGATCCGTTGACAGCCGTGGATTCTTGATTGCTCGATTTCTTGCAACATACTGGTTTATGAGGCCGGTTACATCGTCGTGCCTGCCAAGTCTTTTATTCCTCTTGTCCAAAAGAGTTTTTTCAACACCTAGACCTATGTTGACTTTGTTCTTGCCTTTTGGAAACACCCAGCCGTACCCACCAGGTGCAATGTCCTGATCCAAATGAATCAAACAATAATCGGGATCGAATTCGGTCAGGTCTTCTTCGCCCTGATCAAAATACATTATGTGCCTTCCAGTCGATTCTAGGTCGGTTCTATCGATCTTTCTTTCCATCTTTGTCGTGTTTTTTATCTGGTTTCTTAGCATCGAGGTGACTCCGGTCGCATCAATTACCACGCGTGCCGTCTTTTTGTAAGGCTGGTTGGTCTTTTTGTTGAGGCCCTCAACTCCCACCACTTGGTTGCCGTCATACAATAGGCCGGTCAGGTTTATCTCAAACTCCACGTCGACTCCGCGTTTTCGCGCCTCTTTGTACTGACTTTGGGGGAGCTGCTGCCTGTTGAGCAAATATCCGTCACCATCAAACGGTATTGCAGTCTGCCTGTCTGGTGACAGCGCCATGACGCCCTTTACCTTGTGCTCGATTTCAGGTTTGGACCAAGTAACTTTGATTCGCTCTCCCATGTAGTCTACTGCCTGTTTTGATACAGCGTCGCCGCATATCCAGCCGTTGATTGACTTGCGTCCAAGCAGGATGGGGGGATTCCTGTCGACCACCAGAATCGATAATCTCTGATTAGAGTAATGGGCAGCAGACTGGGCTGCCACCATGCCGGCCAATCCGCCACCGGCAACAATAATGTCGTAATCCGGTTTCAACTATCCAACAGCTGAAAGAACATTATTTAAAACAATGCACAAATTCAGTTTTTGGGTCAGATCGTCGCGGCGTCTTCACAGCTGCGTTGCTCAGACTGGAGCGGCTTTGTAGCTCTTCATTCCCAACTATTTACCAGTATAAATGATATTAAATTCTGTCTTGGCTGAGGATCTCGGTGTACGTCTTTATCAGATCTTTTTGCGTGTAAATAGGAGTGTAGATTTTCAGCTTGACGGGATCCTCGTCTGCCGGAATTATTCTGCCCAGAACCAGCTGCTGCTTTGAAATCCTCAGGTGGAGCGCAGACTCATCACATCTGTTTTTCAGATCTTCTATTATCAGCGACATGTCTTCTTTTGGAATGTCTTTGACAAGCTTTGTGACAAAATCTCGTGCCTTTTTCTTTTTGAGCTTGCACAAAAGCAGAATTATGGGGTTTTCGTAATGCCCCTGCAGGTTCTGTACAGTGAATTCTTCTCTGTCTAGCTCAAACATATCTTGGAATGCAGCAAGAATCTTTTCCAGGTCTTCTGTCGCATGAACTATGACCTGGATGTCTACCTCGAGCTTTCTTTCCAAATTTATGCTTCGAGCAGTGCTACTTGGGCCTCGGCGGTTCGGATGAGCTTTACCTTCTCGAGCCCAACATGCCTCATGCGGATGACTTTCTTTGCCGCAGCCATGATGTCCGAATTTATCTTGCCGTAGCAGGTAGCCTGGACGAACTGGTCTATTGTCATCTCAGGTATGGTCTTGCCCATCACGTCTTTTGCGATTAATCTGAGGGCGTGCTTTCTTGATGTGTTTAGCTTTTTGTGTGTCAGGGCTATCACCTTGAGTCTGAAAAGATAGTTGTCTTTGGTGCTTACGTCCATGACAAAGTTGACTTTGCTTGAGCCGCGTCGGATCAAGCTTCGCAGAAATTCCTTTGCATACTCGTACCTTTTGAAAATAGAGTACGCCTTGTCTCCCTCTATCTTGTTTATCTGAAAGTAAATCTTGTACTGGTACTGGGACGGGTCGCCTTTTAGAATGTCAAACAAGGTGACTTCAACTACCCGGCCTATTGCTTTTTTCTCATCGGTAATTGGTATGTAGGCTATTGGCGCGTTGTTAAATGATTCTGGGGCAATTACTGTGACCCATTTTTTCTCACGCCACTTGTCCTTTACTCTTGAACCCTTTCTTTTAGCCAATCACTAACGAGCCGCTGAATCCAAAATATAAGTTGTACTGGCTAAATCAGCGCAGAGCCGAGATACTTTTGCAGAGGCTTCGGCACACCAATGTGGCCGTCCTTTGTCTGAAAGTTCTCCATGATTGCAACAAGCGTTCTGGTGGTGGCAACAAGCGTGCTGTTAAGGGAGTGGACGTACTGGGTCTGCTCGTTTGTCTTGTCCCTGAATCTGATTTTGAGCCGTCTTGTCTGAAAGTCAAGACAATTAGAACACGAGACGATTTCGCGATAGGCGTTTTGGCCGGCCATCCACGCCTCAAGATCATATGTCTTTGCAGATACCTTGCCGAGATCACCGCTTGACAAAACCATGACCCTGTATGGAATCCCAAGCTGCTGGTAAAACTCCTCCACTATGCCCAGCATGCTTTCGTGTTCCTTCCACGACTCTTCAGGCCTCGCAAAGACGTACTGCTCCACTTTTTCAAACTGATGAACACGGAAGATCCCCTTTTGGTCGCGCCCGTGGGCCCCGGCCTCTTTTCTAAAACACGGACTGACTCCGGCATATCTGAGTGGCAGATCCTTTCCCTGCAGGATCTCATCTGAATGCATTGCCGCAATGGCGTGCTCTGATGTTCCAATCAAAAAAAGATCCTCGCCGTCTATTTTGTAGATGACATCTGCAAAGTCGCCTGCAATGATTGCGCCCTCCATGGAGCTTTTGTTTATCATGTATGGTGGCTGCACCAGCGTGTATTTTCTTGATTCCAAAAAATCCAAAGCGAATCCGATCAAGGCCTGGTTTAATCTGACGAGCTGGTTTTTCAGATAGTAAAATCTGGCCCCTGCCACCTTTGCCGCCCTCTCCAAATCCACAAGATCGAGGCTTTGTGATATATCTATGTGGTCCTTGACTTTAAAGTCGAACTTTGGCACCTCGCCCCACCTGCGTAACTCCACATTGGCAGACTCGTCTGGACCTCTTGGGACGGACTCGTGGATCAGATTCGGAACGCTCAGTGCCAGTTTGTTGTACTGCGCCTCTACTCTGAGCTGCTCGGCCTCAAGTGCAGCAAGCTCGGCTGAGACTGCCTGCATCTGGGAAATAGAGTCACTTGCGTCTTGTCCTGACTTTTTTTTTGCGGAGATCTCGACTGAAACCTGATTCTTCTTCTTTCTAAGCTCGTCCGTCTTTATGATGAGCTCGCGCCTTTTCACATCGAGCGCTATTAGCCCATCCAGGTCGAACTCGACCCTTCTATCCTGCAGCATCTTTCGTATGATCTCCGGTTTTTCCTTGATCAGCTTGGGGTCCAGCATCATTCCATCACTCTGAGTGCCATCTGCACGTGTGCCAAGACCTCGTCAACTGTAGCAGTAAGTTTCTTCATGTCGCCTGTACTGTGGAAGTTAAAAACAAGTGCGTTATCAAGATTTTCCATCTCGAAGCTAAGTCCTTCCGGAAAGTCCACATTGTCTGGCTCCAAGGCAGCACTGATGGCGCGCGCCTTTTTTTGCGAGATGTCGCTAATTACTATCCGAATCTTTGATTCCATGTTCCAAAAAATCCAAAAAACCGTCCAGATTGTCCTTTGTGATCCTAGCTCCTGCTGCCGCATCGTGGCCTCCCCCAACACCATTGAATTTCTCAGCTCCGGACCTCATCAAAATAGACAGATTCACGCCAGACCTGCAGCCAATTGACTTGCGGGACGAAAACTTGATGGTGTTTTCTTCACCGTTGGTCCTCAGGATGATTATCTTGCCTGCGTTTTTTGGCGAACCCGCAAGCAACGAAGATATTGTGCCTGTCATGGTTTCAGGGATCACGCCTTCCCCGTTAACCATCAGGCAGGAAGGCGAGTCGCTTATTCGCCACCTCTCGTTTGTCAAAATGTTCATGTATTCGCGAATCATCCTTCTGTAGTCGACCAAAATGTTTTCCCCCTCCTGAAGCATCCTGTTCCTGTCTCCGGCACAGATTGCAATTCCGACTCCGGCCTTTCCTATTCGTCCACAAGAGTTAAGCATCGTTGAAAACTCTCTGGCATCACGCAAAAAGCTGCGGCGCTCCTCGCTTGGAAAGGTGTACGTATACCCAATCAACTCATCCATAATCTGAGTTGCGTTCTGCGAGCTTGCGAACCTAGTTATTGCTTCAAGCAAGTTGCGTTTTTCGTCATCTGTGAGGTCCGACGGCGTTCTAAAACGGCCGCCATCCTTTAATTCAATTCCGGCGGACTTTAGCAATGAAAAACAAGCATCACGATTCCACGTGAGTCCCTCTATGAAGGGCTGCGATGTAAATGCAAGCGCGTCCGCAAGCGGCCTGGTCTCGCGTCCAAAAAGCAAAAGGTCCATGTCGACCTGGAGCTGTCCTGAACTCTTTGCCTCTTCTGCTATCTCTGCATTTTTGCCAAGAAACGATTTTTTTTCTCCCTGATCCTGCCTGTCCCCTAACGCAGAGACTACGGCAATTGGGGCCAAATCCGAGTTCCTCCTGTCAAGCGACTTGGCCGCAAGGAACGCCATGCCACCTGCACAAATACCGGTGCCTCCATCGATGCCGAATTTCCACGCATTTATGACGCGCTCATTGTCGTATTCATCGTCTGCTATCTCGTGGTGATCAAGGACGAACCAGTTGGCACCAAGCGAGTCGTCAAGCTGTTTTGCAAATCCGCCACCCAAGTCCGTGATTATGTGAAATTGGCGCGAGTCGTCAACCATGTCCTTTATCGCATGCGAGTTCATCTCCTTGAGGGTTCTCACGGTGACTTTGGCACCTGCCCTGATCAACGCTTTTGTAATTATGCTGCCGGACGTG
Source organism: Candidatus Nitrosotenuis sp. (assembly GCA_035575435.1). Taxonomy (GTDB): domain Archaea; phylum Thermoproteota; class Nitrososphaeria; order Nitrososphaerales; family Nitrosopumilaceae; genus Nitrosotenuis. The sequence goes on along the minus strand of DATLXX010000013.1, from coordinate 3,048 downwards.
ATGCCGTCACAGTCTATATGGGTGAGCACTGCGATCGTTTTGGCGGATTTGATGCAATCGGATATGGTGTCGGAAAATGCCGCTAAACTTTCCTCCAGTCTGCTCATCACTCAAGTTGAGCTACGACTGACTTATATTTCCAGTTTTGAGGGATTGCGCCGATCTTTTTGTAATAGGTGGATATTCTGTGCACCTTTGCCTCCACAAGCTCAAGCGATCTCACGTTTCTTTTGTCGGAGTTGTGGGATTTTAGGTGTCGCTGCAGGTTGAGGGCCTTTTTGACTATGTTGTTTAGATCCTCTGGAATCTCCTGCTTTATCCCATTGTCCTCTAGTATCTTTTTGACGGATTTTTTGACAATCGGCTTTACCAAGGGAATCGCATGCTGATCTCGCATCTTGATTCCGATCTGACTCATCGGGACGCCATCTTTGCCATATTTGACTACAAGCTCCTCTACTTCTTTTGGGGTTGATGTCAACCATGCAGGGGCCCTTACAGTAATGGGTCTAGTTGAGTGCGACTGTCCATGTCTGTGCGTGTGTACGCGTCCCATGGCGTGGGTGTTCTTGGTTCAAACATAAACGTTGCCCCGCCGTCAAAATGTCTGGATCTGGTAATTAGAAAAAAGTTAAATAGAAACGATAGCCCTCAAGACAACAGGTAAACACTATGAATAAAACACTATTTGGAGCAGCACTGCTTGCTGTGACTGTTTTATCAGTGGGAATGATGACCGGCGAGGCATTTGCCCAGTACATGGGCAACGTAGACCCGACCGGCAAGACTGGTAAAAACACCCTGGAAGAGACACTCAGACTCGCAAGAGACCGTGTCGAGGTAGCAAAAGAAAATCCAGCAACAGGTTCTGGAACTCCATATCTGGCAGCAGATGGTGTCTTGGGAGCATCTGCAATCGCCGCAGCAGTCTTTGGAGGAATTGCAGCAGCGTTCTTCCTTAGAGCACGAAGCGGAAGATATGCAGCCCCAGGAAGAGGATAAAAACAATCCAATTCTTTTTCCTATTTTATTGATTTTTTCACTAACTCTAGGCAGCGATCATAGCGAGTTCTGCCACTCAGAGAAATGTATATATCGTACGTACTGAGGTTAGTAATTCAATGACTCCATTACTCGGTACAGTGTTCAGTATTCTGTCTACCGTATTTGGACAATTGGGGCCAAACTATGACCCATTGTTCTACGATGTCATGGTTTACATCTTTGGCACAATGATGTTCACTATCTTCCTTCTGGGGATCATAGCATATTGGCTAAGGGTCCATGGCTGGTCGTACAAAGACAACCGTGAAAGATGGGTTGATGAGTTAGACAGACACTTTGAAAGAGAAGGTATCGGTCTGATACCAGACAACGGAAAGTACTGGTAAAACTTTCTTTTTTCATTCTTTTTAGATTTTATTCTTATTTTATCGACTTTGTGCCAATCATTGCGGCGGCAAAAAGTCCTTGTCCTTGGACTCGTCGTAAGCCTTTGAGGTAAATTCGGCTCTGTAGTGAGCTCCGTTGATCAGAGGCGTCCTGATGAACTCTGTAGACTCTTTGCCGTCCACATATATCTTGGACTTGGACTCTTGCATGTCCCGCAGCTTAAAGTCCCAGACCCACAAAAAGTGCCCAATCTCAAAGGGGTACTCCTCAGTCCACGCCGCATGGATCGTGCCGTCATCAGACTCGGTGTATAGGGATCTCTGGCAGCCGTCCTTGAAGCCAACCTTGGCCGGAATTGGCACCTTTTGCTTGTCTACGTACACCTCCAGGGTTGCAGTCACTCGGTAGTTGATCTCTCGGTCATTTATGCAGACTTTGAGGGGGTTGTCGGCATTTAACAAGATCTGGATGCCTGAGCTCAGGGCGGCGACGCCTATGCCTATTGCGGCAGTGATGATGAGATATCTGATGGTCTTGCGCCTCTTGCTTGGGTCGCCCATCCCAGGCCAAATCATGCTCAAGTTCTACTAGGATTACATAAAGTCGTTTCTCTGCGTGTGATAATAAAATGAAAAGAAGGGGTGTTGGTTTAGATTACTTGCCAGGGGCGAGTTGCGAATGTGATGACGTAGCCAACTCCAATGATGATTGATTGGTACATGATGTTTGTGTATGGAATTGGTTTGAGTATCGGCTCGCCAGTAACTACTACTGTCTGTCCTGGGCCTAATCCTGGTCCAACTGAAGCAACGTTAAGCTGTGTGTGTACATGGTATACGCCTGGCTCTAGTGCCTTTGCTCTGATTTCATATGGGATCACGGCGTTACCTGGTATGTTGAAGACGTTTCCTGGTGGGGTTCTTGCTAGGACTTCCCATCTGTTTCCTGCGTTGGTTGACTCTGAGAATATAGAGTTCCATCCCCTTAGGTCTCTTTCAACAAGACTGACGAACTTGCCTGAGATGACTAGTTCCTCACCGGTTTGCAGTGACTGTCTGTTGAAGGTCTCGTCTTCAATCTTTACGAAACGGCTTTGTAGCTGTGCTTGCACACCGTGTGCCTCTGCAGTCTGTACCATTTGTGCCAAGTTTGGACCAAATGTTCCAAGTGCCAGAACCACTCCGAGTGCAACTACGAATACTTTCTTGTCGACCATAGTTATCCCGTTAATTAATCACAGACTCGACATAGAATGATATATGTTTTACCGTTGCACTATAATACCGATCGACAGATTTTTTGTCGCAAGCGATGATCCAATTGTTTAACATCTATGTTCAACATAGTTACGATGTTTCGAACAATATGTGATATTTTGCTTTCTCTAATAATTAATAAAAAAATTTATCAAAAATTTGAGATTTTCTTTGTAAAAGTTTGATGAAATTAGTGCCAAAATTAACTCATGTTTTATATATGCATGGACTATAACCAAGAAGCATGGCACAGATGCCGGCATTAATCCCAAAAGAAGTTGAGATCCAGAGACTCAAGAAGATCTGGCTCATCGTCATTGCAATGGGATCGACAGCAGCATCAGTGGAAGTAGACAACTTCGTAGACGGCTCTCTACATCAAACCTCTATCAGAGACTCT
>DATLXX010000012.1:0-22576 GCA_035575435.1 Candidatus Nitrosotenuis sp. | reverse complement strand
CCTACGCAACAAAGTTCGCGCAGGTGACGAAGGAAACAAACCACTGTTAAACCAAATTAATTGGGTTTGGGTAAAGAATCTGATGGACAAAAGGGCTGACTTGAATCCAACCGCAGCAGAGCTGCTGGACTGGGTAACAAGTGGTCAAATCGATGCAATGCGCAAGTAAGTGCACCATCAAGTTACCTTTTTTATCTTTTGCAAATTTCTTTCACATTTGATCGAACCGATCTAAAAATTCTATAACACTGTTAATTTTTTTGATCATGGTTTAAATAGTTACTTGGAGTGATCAAATTCAGTGAAATAAATGCCAATAGCAATACTTCCAGACGTTGACGAACAAAGATGTATCGGCTGCGCTCTATGCGTAGAAATCTGTACATCTCTTGGCCCAGACGTACTTCGTGTCAAGCCTGTTGAAGGCTGGAAGAGAGGTAAAGCATTTGTATTTTATCCAGAGAGATGCATCTCCGACGGAGCATGCATCGGAGTTTGCCCGACAAAGGCAATCTTTTGGATGAGACCAATGAATTACACCGCTGGTCAACCAGTACCTCTTCACAAGAACGGAGTATTCGTAAAAGGCTGGGCAGAAGACGCAGGTCTCTAAAAGACCGATCTAGTCTTTTTTCTTTTTATTATTTTGATTTTGGATTTTGGTAGCTGCTTTTTGAAAAACTCGGCAAGTCTCTCCTCAACGTGGACTCGTTTGAATTTGTTTTTTGTCAGAAATGCCCTGACTGTATTTGCAAGCTCTGCATATTCTGTGGCGTCTGCGGTGTCGGCCATCACATAATGCGCCGCAGGATACACGTCTGAGATCTCAAGTGGGATCAAGCCAATTATCGGATTGAACTGGCAGAACTGGAACTTGGAACAATCAAATCTTTTTTTGAGGAGGTTGTAGCTTGCGGACAGATAGAACGGCTTGTCCTGGGAATCAGACACTATGACAAGCTCGTCTTTGTCGGATTTGAAGGATTTTACAATTCCCTGGTATGATACTACTTCCGGCCTGTGCCTGTCCTCCGCACCATACAGGAACATGGCCCTTTCCTTGAATTTGGGCGTGGTCTTGGCAAGCCAGGCAGAGTTTTTGGTGAACACACCCATGGTCTCGAAGAGCTTTGGGTGCGCCCTGAGTTTTTTGATCACATACTCCCACAGCCTGCCTTCGTGAATTGCCTCCTTTGTGCGGTCGACTTCGGCTTTGATCGCATACAGGTTGTGAAGCGCCAGCGCGTGTACCTTTTGGTCCTGCGGCATCTCAAGGAGTGACTTGGGGGTGTTCTTTGAGCATACCTCGCAGCTGCAGGCAAAATACTGCATCTCGGACAAACGGCTGGTTCTGTCTTCGGAGATGTACCTTTCGTGCTTTGCGTACAGCATGTAGGAGGCAGAATCAAAGGTGTCGCAGCCAAGGGCTATGGCAACAGGTATCGTGAGTGGGTGTCCGGCGCCAAAGAGGTGGAGCGGAACGGAGGCAGGCATGAGCTTTTTTGCCTCGACTACCATCTCTGCAAGCAGCCTGTACTCGTATGCCTCCATCACCTCTACTGGGCTGCCAAAGGCAAGCATCTGGTATCCGTACCTGAGCAGCTCCGTAGTGGACCTTCTGACCAAGTCGTGGTGCTCTGCGCCCTGGATGGGCCCAACCCAGATCTGGCCGTTGTCTTTTTTGTTCTGGATGGTCTCCTTTGAGACTTGGAGTGTGTGCTCCACGTAGCTTTGGGCCTTTTTCCTTGTAAGGCCGTACCCGGTGGGCCTGTCAAGCGGGATGGCAAAATCAGTCATTATCTTTTGCTCATAGTCTGCCATCTTTTTTGGCTCGACGTCCACCTTGCCGTACTCGAGGACCTGGTACCCGCCAGAGTCGGTCATGACTGCTCCGTCGAACTTGATGATGTCGTGAATTCCGCGCCTTGCAGCCTCCTCACCGTACCGGTTCATCGTGATGTAGGCATTTGTGATGACCAGCTCAAATCCCATTTCTTTGATCTTGGTTGCCGGTATGCTCTGGTTCACCGGATGGATTACTGGCACAAATGCAGGCGTCTCTACCTTGCCGTGGTTGGTGTGTATGTATCCGATTCTGCCTGCAAGATCGGACTTGAGGATCTCAAACATGTGATCACTTGGGAAAGAATCTGGCAAGCTCGCCTTTTTTTGAAACCATGCCGAGCCAGTCCACATCGTCTTGTTTTTTTGTCTTCATGGCACGATGAATCTTTTTGAGCAGCTTTGAGACAGAGAGGCCTGTGGCGTCCACCTGCAGTGCCTTTTTGCCGAATCTTGATCTGGCATCGTACGCAATGACTCCCAAGATCTCGCTCCCTAGGTTCTCATAGATCTTTTTTTGCGAGTATTTTCTTTTTTTGTAAATTGGGATCAACTTGTACGGATTTTTTCTGAGTACGATGGCAAATTTAACCTGTGATTTTGGTATGACATAGGGCGCCAGATGGCCTACCACAACCATGTTTGGCTTTAGAAGTTTTTTGATTTTCTTTTCGAGCTTTTTTGTGTCCACATCAAGAGTCGAGCCGCTTTTCTGGTAGATCTGATTTTTGATGGCTATCTGGTTTATGTCCAAGATATGGTAGCCAAGCTTTTCTGCAAGAACCTTTGATACTGTGTGCTTTCCAACGCCCGGATTTCCTGTTACGACTAACACAGATTCAATCAAAAGGCTCGCTAAATGAAGATTTCATTTCTGAATCCTAATATGGTGTGGAAAATTTCCAGACCTTGAATGCAAATAGGGTTGTTGGGAAAGGCAAATGTGGGCAAGTCGACTTTTTTTGCTGCAGCGACTGAGACGTCGGTCCCAATTGGGAACTATCCGTTCACCACTATTGAGCCAAACGTCGGAATCACCCATGTCAGAACCAGGTGCGCCTGTAAGCATTTTGGGATAACTCACCAAAATCCGCTGTGCGTCAACGGCACAAGGCTTGTGCCGGTAAAGATAATCGATGTGGCAGGCCTAGTCCCGGGCGCGCACGAAGGTAGGGGCCTTGGCAACAAGTTCCTAGATGACGCGCGGCAGGCAGAGGTGCTGATTCACGTGGTGGATGCGGCAGGAACCACTGACATCCAGGGCCAACCCGTGCCGCCAGGAACTCACAACCCCCTTGAAGATGTGGAGTTTGTCGAAAACGAGTTTGACCAGTGGTTCAAGCAGATACTTGGGCGCGAATGGGAAAAATTATTGCGCGAAATAACACAAAAGACAACCACGTTGGTGGAGGGAATCACAAAAAGATTCAGCGGCCTTGGGATCAAGGACTATACCATATCTGATGTCATAAAAGAGATGCACCTTGACGCAAAAAAGCCTGCAGAGTGGACCGACTCTGACATCTTTGAGTTTGTCAGAAAGCTTCGAAAAAAGACAAGGCCGCTTTTGATTGCGGCAAACAAGGCGGATCTCTGCAAGGATCTATCCATAATTGATGAAATGAAAAAGAAAAATCACGTAGTTGCGTGCAGCGCCGAATCTGAATTGCTGCTGCGCAGGGCAACAAAGGCGGGCCTCACAAAATACGTGCCAGGCGATTCCTCCTTTGAGATAGTAAACCCGGCAGCCCTCAATCCTCAACAAAAGCAAGCGCTAGATCTGGTAAAGACAGTCATGTCAAAAATCCACACAACAGGCGTCCAGCAGGCGCTAAACTACGCGGTCTTCGAGCTTCTCAAGTTCATCACGGTGTACCCCGTGGAGGATGAGACCAAGCTCACCAACAAGGACGGAGTAGTGCTGCCAGACGCAAGGTTGCTCCCAAGTGGCGCCACCGCAAAAGACCTGGCAGCCACAATTCACGCAGATCTGGCAAGGGGATTTTTGTTTGCAGTCGACGCAAAATCAAAGCAACGAATAAGTGCGGACCACACACTCAAAGACGGGGACGTAATCAAGATAGTGTCGAGCATGAGCCGTGGATGAGATGATCTGCCTTGGTTTTGAGAGCACAGCACACACATTTGCGTGCGCCCTAGTGGAAAAAAGGGCAAACAAAGGAAAAATTCTCTCAGATGTGAGAAAGGTCTACCGCCCGCCGGAAGGGCAGGGAATACACCCAAGGGAGGCATCAAGGCACCACATCGAGGCAAGCTCCGAGGTGTTGGCAGAATGTCTGCAAAAAGCAAAGCTGCGGATCTCTGATGTGGATATAATATCGTATGCCGCAGGACCGGGACTTGGACCATGTTTACGTGTTGCGGGCGTGATTGCTCGCGCTCTGGCATCATACCACAAAATCCCGATATATCCGGTGAATCACGCAATAGGACACATCGAGCTGGGCAAGCTTCTCACGGGCGCCAAAGATCCGCTTGTGCTTTTGGTCTCCGGGGGCCACACCATGCTTGCAGCATTCAAGCAGAAAAAATGGCGCGTCTTTGGGGAGACACTGGACATCACACTTGGACAGCTGCTTGATCAGTTCGGGCGCTCCCTTGGATTTGCATCGCCCTGCGGCAAAATAATAGAGCAGCTTGCACTCAAGTCAGAAAAATATGTCCCACTGCCATACGTGGTCAAAGGAAACGACGTATCATTTTCAGGATTGCTGTCTGCGGCAAAAAAACTCTCAAAAAACAAAGAAGACGCATGCTTTTCGCTTCAGGAAACCGCGTTTGCGATGATTGCCGAAGCAACAGAAAGGGCGCTGTCGTTTACGCAAAAAAGGGAGCTCATGATAGTGGGCGGTGTTGCGGCAAACAGGAGGCTATCTGAGATGCTACGTCTTGTCTGCAAAAGGCAGGGGGCCAGGTTTTTCGTCTCACCAATTGAATACGCAGGGGACTGCGGCTCCCAGATTGCATGGACAGGCCTGCTTGAGGCCACAGTCAAAAAAGGGGCAAAGCTTTCAGACACATTTGTCAGACAGTCGTGGAGACTGGATACGGTAGAAATCAGTTACTGATCTTTGAAGCATCGATTGCCTTTTTGATGTCTTTTTCCCAGCTTCCTGTGTTGAAGACGCCAAACTTGAAGGTTTTTTCGCCTTCCTGAGTCTTTGCGGTAAAGCATGCCTTTTTGATGAATAGCCCCTCCTTCCAGACCTTGGTGACATCAGACAGCGGAACGTCAAGCAGGGTCTCGCCGAATTTTTTTGAAAAATCGGCTATCCTTCCACGAGTTTTCTCAAAGACCAGTCGCTTGTTGGTAAGTGTGAGGATTCCTGGGCCAAGTGTATCCTCGTTGCAGTCTTCCTGCTTGAGGCGTTTTTCTTCGTCTTCCATTACTGAATCTGGTTAATTGGTTGCGGTTATAATTTTACTGTATTTTGTTCTGTCAAATCTATGGTGTTGTTGTGTAACACGAATAATCACCAGATGGAACAGAACCTCTAATCATATTGTTCTTAAGTAAGATAACAATCTTTGTGATATTGTCTGGTTGTATGAAACCCATTAATCTCAAATGGCTCGCTGCGGTGAAATCGCCATGAAACTGCTCAAAAAAGGCGCCGAAGGCGATCTTTATCTGACAAAATACGACGGAAACAATGCTATACTCAAGACACGCAAGAAAAAATCATACCGAAACGCAGATCTCGATCAAAGAATAAGAAGACAAAGAACCATCCGGGAGGCAACCATACTCTCGCAGATCAAGTCGTTTGGAGTCTCCTCGCCACTTGTCTACGGGGTCGACATCAACGAATGCAGCATCCTGATGCAACACCTAAAAGGCATACCGGTGTGGGAGCTCAAAGGAAAAAAACTGATTGCCGCATGCAGGCAAATAGGCAAGATCGCCGGAATGATGCACAAAAACGGAATAATGCACGGCGACCTTACCACCTCCAACTTTATCTCACAAAACGGAAAGATCTATGCACTTGACTTTGGTCTAGCTCAAAGAACCTCAAGAATCGAGGATCACGCAGTGGATCTGAGACTGTTCAAGGAAATTCTAAACAGCGCCCACGTGGAACTAATGAAAAAACTCTGGCCGAGCTTTTTGGCAGGTTACAAATCAGCAGTAGGCTCAGAGCGATTCAACAAGGTGCTTTCTTATGTTGCAGTGATCGAGGGGCGGGGAAGGTATGCGACGGTCGTCTGAGCTTTTCTTCGCATCGACGAATCGGCACAAATTTGCCGAGGCAAAGGAGATCCTGTCTTCTTTTGGCATCAAGCTCAAGTTCCTAAAACTCGAGGCAGTCGAGATCCAATCTGATTCTCTTTTTGAGATTGCCAGACACAAGGCGCTTGATGCATACACAAAATGCAAAAAACCGGTAATAATTGAGGATGACGGCCTTTTCATAAACTCCCTTGGCGGATTTCCAGGGCCGTACTCATCATACATCTTTAAAACAATTGGGAACTCGGGTGTCATCAAGCTGGTCAAAAAAGACAGAAGGGCCGAGTTTTGCGCCATAATATCTTACTGCGACAAAACGAAACGCCCAGCGCAATTCCAGGGCGTCACAAAAGGCACAATCTCAAAAAAACCTCGTGGAAGAGGGTGGGGGTATGACCCAATCTTTGTTCCAGAGGGAAAGACAAAAACCTATGGGGAGATGACGGAAAAAAACACCGTGTCACACAGATACCGTGCCTTGAAAAAATTTGCTACTTGGTATCAAAATAGGCGGCAATCCAGCGGTCTGTGAACCTTTTTTGGTTCTGCAACACTACGATCCTGGACACATAGCTTTCGTCCATGATTTGATACATGCCGCTCTGCCTTGCAAGCTCGGCCGCAAACTGCTTTACCTCGCCAAACTCCAGCATGTCGTCGCGCTCCAGCCTGTTGATTGAGCGCCCAATGTGCATGTAGGATTTTACCTCGATAAAATGTGCATTGCCTTTTTTGAACAACTCGACAAAGCCTGGGATGTACTTGGGCGAGTCGTTGTGGCCTCGAATCAAAGTCATTCTCAGCACTGTCCTCGTATTCATTTTTGAGAGCAGTTCAAGGGAGCGGTTCCACCGCTCCCAGGAATCACCGTACTTTGGCTTGTTTATCTTGATAAAAGAGTCATAGTCTGATGCGTTAGTTGAGAGATAGACCTGAGTCGGCAGCGCATCCTCGTCTTGGAGTCTTTGCAGCATCTCAGGTTCTTGGCCGTTTGTCACCAAAAAGATGGACTTGGTGGCAGGAAGTGTCTTGAGGTACTTTATTAGCTGAGGGAGCTTGGGGTACATGGTGGGCTCGCCTGAAAGGGAGATTGCGTAATGCGCCGGAAGGAGCGACTCGTCGAGCTTTTCTGGTATGGACTTGGGGTCGCCGTAGTGTCCCATGATGAGCTTTCTTCTTTCCTCCATCAGCTTTGCCATCATTTCTTGTGGCTCAGCAACTCTGTTTTCGTCCATTTTAAGAGAATCATAGAATTCCATTGGACGCCAGCAGTAGACGCATCTGTTTTCACAGTGCATTCCGGCAGGGGAAAACTCCATGCACTGGTGCGTGGAAATCCCATAGAACTTGTGCTTGTAGCAGCTCTCGTCCCCCTTGAAGGACTTTTTTGTCCAGTGGCACAACTCCACCGTTGCGTGGTCTGCAACGCCATACTTTGCCTTTTTTAGCTGCTTGAGGATGCCAGGCCTTATCTGGATAAGATCGTCCCCTTCAAGGGTCTCGCCTGAACAGCTCATAGATTGGTGTCGGCAGCATCAAATATGTAATTTTGTCTCCTGCCAGTACCAGAAATTCACTATGTTGGGGGGAATTTTGCAAAAACTCAACTAATTCTTAAATACGAAAATCTCCCATAGTGTGTAATGCGGAAGGACGTAGTTCCTAACAAATAACCGCGCGTGGCCTAGTAGAACAAATTGGGGCACATCAACGCTTAGGCGTCAGGATGGCACGAGAGGTGTTCTCTCAGCGTTCTACGGTTGTGGCCACGCCCCTAAATTGTTATGTGCGCAAAATTATGTGATTGGTGCAAAGTTTGTTCGCGATAGTATAATCAAAATATAAATTTCTAATTAAAGACCAATGGTTGAGTTGAAAAAAGAGACCATAATCTCCAAGCTTCCGCACCTTAGAAGGCAGCCGAGGCCTGACGAGGTAATCCAAAGCAGAGTGGAAACCATACAGGGAAACGGCTTTTTGTGGACCGACATACAAAACCCGGTCCGAGAGGAAATTGACAAGCTTGGACAAATGTACAACTTCAATACGCTAAACCTTGACGACTCAATATCGAAGATTCAGCTTGCAAAAATAGACAACTATGATGATCATTCTTTTATCATCCTGCACTTTCCGCCGATGATCCTCAAGCGCGGCATGTCAAAATTCAACCAGCTGGCCGTATTCATCGGCAAAGAGTTCCTAGTCACCATCCACAACGGTGAGCTCAAACCTCTGGTGGACATGGTGACGCACTGCAAGGAAAATGCACAATACAGAAACGAGTTGGTCGGCAAGTCGCCTGGATTTTTACTCTACAAAATAATCGACGCGCTAGTCGACGACCTGCTGCATACGCTGCGACGAATAGTGGCAAACCTAGACGAAATAGAAGACGACGTCTTTGATGAAAACAAATCCACACCAAAAAAGATCTCGCTTCTCAGACGCGAAATCACAATTTTGCGAAGAATAGTGCACCCCCTGCGCAAAATAGTGCTAGAGACATCAAAGAACACGCAGAGATTCTCAAATCCAGACGAGGATCTGGTGATTCACTTTGACGACGTAATCGACCACATAGACAAGGTGGCAGAAACACTTGACGAAGCAAAAGAGACAATGGAGATCTACAAGGACACGGACTTTATGCTGTCCACTGAAAAATCAAACAAGATACTTGCAGTCCTGACTATAATATTCACCCTGACCATCCCGCCGGCCGTCGTGGCGGCAATATACGGCATGAACATAAATCTGCCTGGCGGAATAGAGACTGGAAGCTGGACATTTTGGGGCGAGTACACTACCTTCATAGTAATGATGATACTCTCGTTTGTGCCGTCGGTTCTAATGTATGTGTATTTCTACAAGAAAAAATGGCTAGTCGACTAGGCTAGTGGTACCACGGAAACAGGTAGTTTGCTCCCCACCAGACCAAAGCGGTAGTTATTGCCATTGCGATAAACCAGCGTGCGCCTTGCATGTTTTGTGGTTTTTTGAGGTCGATAATAAATCTTCAATCCAATGGTTAGGTTAATAGTGTATTTGCTGCAATGGTTTTTTGCGGCCTTCGTAGTACAGTGGCTAGTATAGGGGACTGTGGATCCCCGGACAGGGGTTCGATTCCCCTCGAGGGCCTTTACAATCTAGTTTAATTCCCCCGGAATCGTAAGGGTTTGACATGAGGCAAAACCTAGATCACGCGGTCCGGGACATCTACAAGCTGGACAAAGGTTGGCTCGTGTCTGGAGACAGCTAAAGAGCGAACTTTCCACTGAAAATATCGAATTTTTTGAAAAATACGAGACTGAGATGGTAAATTTGGGAATTGGCAAGGCCACAAGGACAAAACACCTCCAGATTCTGCTCACGATTTCAAGAAAAATCAACAAAAAATGGTCCCAAGTCACAAAATCCGACATAGACCGACTGGTCAAAGAAATCATGAATGAGTACGGTGATGTAAATGGCGATGAAACCGAGTCTTCGAGGGACTTCAAAAAAATCCTAAAGCTGTTTTTTAGATGGTTCAAACTTGGCTCAAGAGAGTACGGAAGTGGGCGATCCCTCGGAAACCAAAGGAATCAGACTCAAGAAACCGAAAGACAAGATAACAAGAGAAAACCTACTATCAGAATCCGATAGAACTAAGTTGTTGTATGCATGTGGCGAAAACCTTCGTGACAGGGCATTCATAGATACTCATCTTGAAGCAGGTACAAGACCTGGTGAAATCTTGTCACTTCAGATTAAACATGTGGAATTTGATAAAATTGGGGCTAGAATATCAATTTATGGTATCCATTAACGACAGCATATCTATTCGAAATATTCCACATGCCGTTATGTGGTTCTCTCATCATGGTGATCTTTGGAAAATTTTCAACAAACCTCGTAAAATTGTTATTGTTGATTGAATATAAGATAAAACCTTGTTCACATAGTATTGTTATTTTTTTAGTACTATGAGTTCCTAACAAATTCTTAGTAATGTAATCAAATACAATGAACTCTCCAACAAAAGTTCTGATTTTGTTTGTAATTGGTTTTTCAGAGTGATACGTAAATTTGTGTGTATTTTTAAGGAAACTGAGTTGGTTTTTGGGCTTTTTTGCCATAGATCACACCTATTCTTGCTAACCTAATATTTTAGTGCCTTGTAAATCTCTTAATGAAGTAAAATGAAATTTATTAGTGGAATTGTTGCCAAGTTTGGGGGCATTGCCAAGAATTCAGAACAGTCAACATTAGAAAACATGAGACGTGGCAATGTTCAGAACGAGTCTGCAATCACGGGCCGCTTCTTGGCAACACTTGAAGCTGAAATAAACAGACATGAAGTCTACTTTCCGCGGAATTTCTTCCCCTATCAGACAGCACAGAACAGTGGATTTGAATTCCATGAGTTTGAAGAATTTCAGGACGGTGCTGATTTTGGTATTGTTCTAGACATTAACGTAGATGGATTTATGTTGAAAAAAGGATTTATCTGTCAAGCAAAAAGAGAACAAAATGGTATTCTTATTCAAAGTGGTCGTGTTGTTAAGCGAGTTAGATTTCAAAATAATTTAGAATTTCAAAGATTATAAAATCAAGCTAAATCGATGTTGGATATAACCTCAGATAGTTTTGTTATTGTATATGGGCGAAATGAATTTGTAGTGGTTCCAGCATTATCTGTTCGCGGGTTAACCGCAAGCGGTGATCTGTACGGTAAACCAATTTCTAATTTTTTTAAAGAATTTTTGATGTGTTTTATAGGAGATAAGTCTGTGACCGAAGATCCAGAAAACTGACTTGCACATGATTTCCCAGCGCATGCTGTTCTTTTAATCACTATGCAAAAAGCAATTAAAAGTACTAAGAAGTGAGTACAACATGACCAGAAAAACAGATGATTCGATAAGATACAAGGATAATAACATGGGACTCAAGGTAGCAGTTCTCTATGACGAACACGCTAACAGAATTGCGGGAATATCCAGAAAATTTGATGCTAGAATAGATGACACAGATCATGCTGCATTTTACTGTGAAAAGTGTGACAGAGAGGTACGAGTAGTGGAGCTGAGAATCTACAAGGAAGCGAAAGAAAAGCACAAGCTAGAACTGATCTATACTCTATGGTTTGAGTTGTTATGCGAGGGATGTGGTGCTTCTGATAATAAGAAGATGTATGTCAACAGTCAGTTGTTAGGTGGCGTTAATTGGCATTAATCTAGATCTAACAAATCACAACCAAAGAATCTTTTTAAATATAAGACAATATTGTCAGGGAGTCTTTTCATCATAAAGCAACCTGCGTAAGATCAAAACGTAGAAAAGTGTTTTGTAGTTGTTAATCGTTTAAAAATAAAGAAGTTTGAAGAATCAATATCAAATAATTCAAAAATAATTGAAAAAATTAACGACACGTTTGAACGTAAAGTGGCAGAATTTCTGCGCAGAATTGGTTTTTCAATCCTAGCATCAAGATCAGAATTTAAAAAATCCAGCGCTGAAATTGCAAGGGAAATTGATCTACTAGCTACATTTCAAAATTGTCTATTTATCAAAGTGAGCACTCTAAAAAGCGGCCGTACTGAGAAAATAATAACCTTCTTTTATAGGTGGGAAAAACAGAAAAATCTCATTAGGCTTCAACAAAAACATCAATCCCTCCAAACTAATGTGATGAGAATATTTTTTGATTTATCAAAAGTCACCCCCGAAAACAAATCTGAAGACGTGGAAGAAATAACCGAAGAAAAAGGAAATAGAGTCTTTTACAAAGATGACTTTGAGAAATTTTATTATAATACAGACACAAATCTTGCATTAGCGGATTTTTTAGGTTCAAACTGGTTTGAAAACTCAGCAAAAGTCCATTCTTAAGCAATGGAGCGAATCATGCCAAACTCATGAGCCATTAGGATTTTAAATAAAACTATTACTTGGTTGATCGTATTGGTCGAAATTGGAATTGTTTCGTTGGCTCCTCCGAAGAAAGTTAAATGATGCAATGAGATATTTCTATAGCACTATTATTAAAAACAGCAGTCTTCAGATATGTTTGTGACTGAGGACTCCTTCCAATTTGTAAAAAAAGATTTTGATTCGAGAACAGGTAAAGAAGAGGACGCAAAGTATCTTGTGAAACGTTTTCGAGACTTGCATGATATAATAATTAAAAATCTAGGCAAGGAATCTGATGGCTTAAAATCGTATTCTTGCAAGCCCAATATTAGACCTGATAAATCAGGAAAAATCAGTTGGAGAAAAAACGCGTGACTTGGAATTGTCACCAAAAAAGCACTATACAAAACGCCTCAAGAATCAATTCAATTTCAAACTAGCCTTACAAAAAACGGATTCATTCATTGTGATATTTGGATTAGCTGGATTGCAAAAGCTAAATTAAAAGATGCAACATCAAACATTCAAAAAAATCAAAATCAGTTTCTTAATCTGATTACTAAATTACCAGATGACCACACAATATATGCAAAAACACCGTCTAGCGTTTTAAGATTATAATTTGCCGTTTTATGTCCCTCATTATTTCGAAAGATCACCATATTCATTGAACCCTAAAGTTCCAAGAAAATGTACGAGGGATTCCGCCTTTTCAACTGCAGCTTGATCTCTGCTTTGTAATAACGCACGTAGAATATTCTTCGTTGTAATTCCTCTGATTGCATGTAATTGGTTCGTATTCTTTTCCGATTTGAAAATCAGTTCTAGGCATTCGGCCGTCTTTAATGGAAAATCATTTACGTATGATTCAAGTTCCTTTTCGATCGTAGATGCAAAATTCACTTTCTGCCAGTTTTTGGTATGGTTTAGATAGGCTGAGGATTGCGGAATCCTTTGGGCCCATAGTAAAAGGTAAATAGTTCTGTTAGGTATACAAAACTCAAGAATTGAAAGACAAACCAAGAACAAAGAATCCTTCAATAGTGAAAGGGACCGAAACCAACAGATCATACTGCAACTATATGCTGGGGATGGTGTGATCTTGATTTGGTAATTGGGCTTAGCAAAAGATTAACTTGATGTATCTTGGGTATGTTGAGGATGAAAATAATTTGGATAATAATTGGAATTGTTTGTATTACTACCACCTTTATCGGTGAATCATATGCTTCTAGTCACCGTTGTAATTATCATGACATATCTTATGATGAAAATAAAAATAACATTAATTCACGAATACAAGCAATCTATGGAAATGAAGTATCGCAACGAGTAGCAGATTATGTAAAATTGGATAAGATTACTGCATTTCAATTGTTACTATTTCTAGCTAATCAACATGGAATATCTGAATGTAAAAAGATCAATGAAAAACAAATAGCAGCTCAGAAAGGAGGTATTAATCAAAACATAATTGATTCGATAAATCAATTCAAAAAACAGTCAATAAAAGAATATCTTTCTGACTCTGGCGTCTCATACGACATGAAATACTCAAAACCTATACAAACAATCGACAACTCGATTCTTCCAAATGTACATGAGTATGGTGAAAATTGGGATTTAATAGTTGATCCGTCTAAGATAAAACCCACATCGCCTGATCATAAATATTTGGCACAATTAGAGTACGTTGTAACAAAGAGTGATTATCCTAAAACTCGATATGTAGTAACACTGTTGGTGACACCTTGGGAGCATTCGGCATTTGTTATGTACACAGTACGATTGTTTAATCTTGAAAGTAGCATATTAGTTCTAGAAATCCCTGATGGTGTGGATAGATACACTGAACCATATAGCACACTAGCTACTCCAATTCCAAACATTGCTGATAGGTGTATTTTTCTAACAACAACAGAAGAGTCAGCCGATAATAAATCCGCAATAGTATGTCAAAAAAATAAATTTTATTTCGTAATAGCCACTGATAAACTAGATCCCTCCGTAGAGTCAGAGGTTAAGGAATTGGCCAACATACTGTCTACAAGTTTAGATACTGAAATTGGATTTAGAGATCTTTTCCCTTCGCAGAATCTCTATGATAAACAAATCGCAACCAAGTTGATAAAAGAGTTTGAAAAAAAATTAGAGAAAAAATTCTCACCAGTAATTAAACAAGAAGAAGAGAACATGAAGAAAACCAAAATATTAATTTCTGAGTTAGAAGATAGACTACCACAAATTGAAAAAGAAATTGTTCAGACACAAAAAGAGGCTTTTAATGCAAAAAATGATCTAGAACGCTATGGATATGGTTTGTTAATTGCCTCAAAGCACGGAGAATTAAAACAGACAACGTTGAAACTAGAAGAAACACGAAAAAATCTATCAAAACATGAACAAGAATATCGTAAATATGTAGACAGGCACAACACAAGATTGTCCAATGCCATGTTTGATTTGGGTCTTATCTCAGAAGAACAAAAGGATCGATATTATTATTCTATGAAGGTACTAAAATTTGAAGACTATTTTAGCGATGAACTAAATATTGATTCTAAAAAAGTGAACGCCAAGAAATCAGAATATGATGATAAAACGAAAAATGATAATAAAATTAAAAAGAAAACTGAAAAGAAAGTAGATGCCAAAAAGACTGCTGAAAAGAAAAAAGTCGCAAAACCAGCAAACAAAACCACAAAATCGAGCGACATTAAAACCACAAAAACGGTAAAGAAAGCTACATCTGAAGACTGCTCTATCTGGGCTAGCATGTATGCTGCAAACAAGGACACCGTCAACTCTTATGTTGAATCGGCATATGGAAAGGAGGAAGTCTCCAAAAGGCTGGCCGATTATGTGACCACCAATGCCGATGTCACCGGTTTCATAGGGACAGCAAACGAGATGGCAGCCAAGTTGGTCAGCAGCTGCGGGTACAACGAGAAGACCATAAAGAGTGGTTTTGGTGGCTTCAACCAGAACATCATTGATTCCGTTGAGATCTACATGGGTATGGCCATAAGCGCTATCCGATAACAGAGTAGAGTTCTGTTTTCAAGGAAAAATCATTCCGCGCCTTTAAACTCTCAGTATTCCATTGTTTATCAGATACCGAATTCCTCTAATAAAATCTTCATCTGATATAGTGCCGTCTGCCCACCAACCCGCGTTGTTTTTAATCCAAGTTGGAATATGTTGCGAGGGTTTCACTGTTGGTGCCGGACTTTCTGTAACTTTGATTACTTTCGTTTTTATCAAATATTGAATACCCTACACAAAGTCGTCGTCGTTTAATTTTCCATCATACCACCACTTTGCATTGTTTTTTATCCAATTGGGAATATTAGCTGATTCTGTTTCCTCAGATGCAGAAGAAACATCGATAGCCTTTAACGTGTAGGAAACTTCAGTGGTTATGCCGTCAGCTTTTGCATGATAATACCAATCAAAATTTAATAACAAACCAATTTCTTTATCATATTTCCCAATGTATTCTATCTCTCCTTCTTCATCATGTAAAATCCCCTCATTATTGTGCCAAGGAGATATTTTTTTACCGCCAACTACCATGCTGATGTTGGCCAAATTCACGTTCAGATCCTGCGCTAGGAAAGTCGGGGTCCTGGGAGTCTCGAGCTTCTCGACCACGACCTTACGGGTCTTGCTGCCTATCACATAACTGACATCGTTCCAGTACATTCAGGCATGCTAAACGGCCTCTCAATATCCAGTCTATTATCAGTCACCTATCAATCAATTATAAATTCTTAAATAATTCCATTTCTAGGGATTGTTGGGGATGACAGGCCACACGACACTAGCTGTCGCTATCTGGCGCGAGAAATGAGCATCGTCTCGAGGCCGTTTTTCGTCTACATAACAATGGTCGCCCTAGCAGTATATGGAATCATATCTCTCATAATCCTTGGGATTTTAATCTCAATAGTTTCTTCTGCTCCTCCGATGGTCATGTTCCAACTTGGCGCCCTCGTCGCAGCGGCCTACGCAATCTCAATAGCAGTTGCACTGATCAACTTCGGACTAGCGTATCTGGCATACATCGGAAAGAGCTGGGGCAGGTGGGTGATAGTCGGCTTCACTATATTGACGCTAGGGGGCAGCATAATGAACATCGTCAACTACGGCGGATTCGCCGGACTGTCTTCGCTCGCAAGCACTTTGATCGGACTGGCGGTCACCACAACCATAATGAGCGTGATAATCCTTTATGCGATGTTCAGAAAAGACGTCAAGAATTATTTCAGCAAGTCAAAGGTTGTAATGTGACAAATATCAAATTCTTCTCATAGTGTCGTCTGTATCTTTATCGAGTCTTGTCGCAGACTCGTATGCGGTCGAGCAGAACGGCGTCATAATGACTCCATTCACGGAGCAACCTCCGACCATCGACGGCAGGTGGACGACGTCAACCGAGTGGAACGACGCCAGCGAAACACTCATCACCAGCGGCTCAGATCAGATCTATCTGCGCGTGAAACCCGACCGAGACTTCGTCTATGTCATGGTGGATGTCATCACGGCACAACTGGTTATGGCGCCCAACGGATACAAAGTGTAGATAATGTTTGATACAAACAACGACGGCGGCCATACAAGAAACACAGACGACATTCGATTTCCAGCATATGTTTACTATGAAAACGGATTAGATAAGACTTAGATGAAGTATCCCTAACTCTCAACACGATCGATATCGGCGACGGAAGCGGATCTTATCGTGATGTTCCCACACCATCGAACTACCAAAAGCGGCTTGGATTCTCAAGCGCGAACTACCCCTATGAGCCTGGCAGAGACCACCTGATCGCCGAGTACAAGATCCCACTGTTGTTTTTGCACAAGAACGACCGCTATGGATTTGGCATGTATTACTTTTTTTTTTTGGGACAAAACAACCAATAAATATTCAGAAACCGTCTGGCCGCCAGGACTTAATAGAGACGTGCCTGACACATACGGAACGTTGCAGGCAGCCCAGAACACCATCACCACGCCCCCAGTGCCTTTCATATCCGTCTCGACAAAATCCATGTCGTTTGGCAACACGGCCGTCTCAGACAAGTCTACAAAATCCGTGACGGTAACTAACACTGGAACAGGACTACTCAAAATAAGCAACGTGTGGAGCAGCGGCGAATTCTCCTCATCAGGCATCATCTTTCCTGCAGAAGTGCAGCCAGGCGGCAGCGTGACCTTTGACATCGTGTTCTCTCCCCTCACAATCGGATCGAAAACAGGAACCGTGACAATCTCAAGCAACGACCTTTCAAACTCGTCATACGCCATATCGGTAGACGGAAAAGCGGTCGAAAAGGGAGTCTCACCTATTCCGACAGGCAAAGGCTGCCTAATCGCGACGGCGGCGTTCGGCTCTGAGCTTTCACCGCAGGTCCAGCTTCTCAGAGAAGTCAGAGACAACGTACTGCTCTCCACGAGCTCGGGAACCTGGTTCATTGACACGTTCAACGCAGTCTACTATTCGTTCAGCCCTACGGTGGCCGACTGGGAGAGAGACAGCCCTGTATTCAAGGAAGCGGTAAAGATCGTAATCACTCCGATGATCTTGACTCTGTCAATACTGAACCATGTTCACATCGACTCGGAGCAGGAAATGCTGGGATACGGAATCGGAATAATCTTGCTGAACGTCGGGATGTACTTCGTGGTTCCGGTGGTAGTCATCATGAAGATAAGATCAAAACTTTTCTGATTCTGTCTCAGAAAAAGCTAAATAATTCTATTAGGTATACAAACTCAAGAATTGAAGGACAAATCAAAAACGAATTCTCCTTCAGTAGAAGTGACCGAAACCACGGATAAATCCCCCTCGAGGGCCTACATAATTTTCATGGAAAAATTTCAACGAATTTGTGCCTAATTCTTTGTAGAATTGATTGAAATCTGGATTAGCCAGCAAAGAAACTTGATTTAAAGACTCATTCTATTTTGATATTCTATGCCAATGTTTTCTTTAGATGGAGTTTCAGTCGTACCTTAAATGTGGTTCATCCTCTAAAAAATCATGAACAAAATTTATGCTATTATCCCAATCGTGCTTGCAGCTGGCATAGCCATAGGCTTTGGGGCATTTTCGATATCAAACAACGAGTCCTCATTACAAGAGCCACCCAAAAAAATCGTCACACTTGCAATTCAGCCAACTGCCCAAGCAAGCGACATAGAATCACAGGCAAAAGAGCTTGAGCAATTTTTAGAAGATAGGACAAACTATGACGTGCAAATCTACGTCCCAACATCATATGCCGGCGTGGTGGAAGCGCTGAGATTTGGCAAGGCCGACATGGCATTCATGAGTGCATGGCCGTCGTACCTTGCAGCCCAAAAGGCCGAAGCCTCACTTGAGCTTGCCGAAGTCAGAGAAGTTGTTATAGGTGACACCCTGACTGCTGAAACATATTACTATTCGTACTGGGTTGTTGCAAAAGACTCGCCGCACAGCACTCTAGATGACCTAAGGGGCAAAATCGCCGCATTCCCAAGTCCGCTTTCCACATCCGGTTATGTGATGCCAATGAAAACTTTGGTGGAAAAACAGCTCATAACTGTGGAATCTGGAAAGGAAATTGATCCAAAGGCATACTTTTCAGAAGTGATCTTTGCCGGCGGATACGGCCAGGCGTGGGAGGCGTTAAAGAACGGCAAAGTCGATGTAAGCATAATAGCTGGCGACGTGAGCGAAAAGCTCTACCGCGAGGTGCGCGATAACACCAAAGTAATTCACGAACAGGGGCCGATCCCGTCCCACGGTGTTGTGTTTAGCAAGAACTTTGATCCAGAGGCAAAAATGAAGGTAAAAAGTGCCTTGCTTGAGCTTGGCAAAGACGATCAAACCAAACAGATAATGAGAAAGCTGGTTTCTGCAATATTTGTCGGCTTTGAGGAGACAACAACTGAGCAACATCTTGACACTCTCCAAGATGCCCTCACGTTGACCGGCTTGAAGTACACCGAAAAAGTCTAGCCGGTAGCACCATGTCTGATGTTCTCAGGATGGACGGTGTTGGGCTGGTCGTTAACGGAAAAAAAATCCTTAACAATATATCATTAAACATAAGGCAAAACAGCGCTGCCACAATAATGGGGCCGAACGGGGCAGGCAAGACCACTCTTTTGAAAATAGCCGTGGGTCTCATAAGGCCGACTTGGGGTGATCTGTATTTTTTTGGGAAAAAAGGGTTGGATAGGCACAGCTGCAGCCTTCTGGGGTACATCCCACAAAATCTGGGACTGGTCAACGAGCTGAGCGTATTTTCAAACATAATGATGGGCGCTCTGCGCCGCATGCCTAGGTGGCGCTCCCTTCTTGGCATGTACCAAAAAGAGATCCTCGATGAAGCATACTCGATAATGTACGAGCTAAAGCTGACCAACCTCAAGGACACCAAGGTAAAAAAGCTCAGCGGCGGAGAAAAGCAAAGAGTAGCAATAGCAAGAACACTCCTCCAGAAGCCGTCCGTGATATTTTCAGACGAGATGACTGCAAGCCTTGACTTTAAGGCTGCTGTTGCGGTTATGGACATATTTGCCGAAATCAGAAAAAAGAGAGGAATCACGTTGCTGATGACGCACCACAACCCAGAGATTGCAAAAATGTACAGTGATACGGTCTTTATCATGCTAAAAGGCAAAGTAGAAAAACGCATCAGCTCAGAGGAGATGAGCAAGGAGGCAATCTCGAATCTTTATGAGGCCTAGTCGCTTTCAATACGCGTGGCTGGTGTTGCTGCTAATCATAGTTGGCAGCTCCGTCCACCTGGGGTTCAACCCATTATCGATATTTAGCGATTCTGGCAATTCGTTGACAATAATTAGCGAGATGCTTACAATTGATCTCAGCGTCGGCGACAAGATTGTCTCATCTCTTGTGGAGACGCTTGAGATGGCCTTGATCGGCTCAAGCCTTGGGTTCGCACTGTCAATTCCAACTGCGCTGTTGGCAGCCAGAAATATCTCGCCGTCTTTTGTGAGTATGATCTTCAGGAGCCTCCTTGCGGTGCTATGGTCCATGCCACCCCTTCTGTGGGCGATTTTGCTTGTTGTGATTGTAGGCCTCGGACCGACCGCCGGCATATTTGCAATAATGTTCTACATAATGGGCCTGAGCGGCAAATATCTCTACGAGATATACGAGTCACAAAACCACTCTGCATATGATGCCATGCACGTAATTGGGGCAACTCGAATGCAAATCGCAAGGTTCGTGACTATCCCGGAGGCACTGCCTCATATGAGCAATCAGTACCTGTTTTTGCTTGCATATAGTGTAAAAGAGTCATCAATTCTCGGACTGGTGGGAGCAGGGGGCATAGGATTCTACATAATACACCATCTTGAAAGTCTCAATTATGGAAAGGCAGCCCCCTTCATACTTGCCATATTGGCAGTAATACTGGGCATGGACTTTGTGAGCTCAAAACTAAGGAAAAGACTGGTGTATCACTAGGAAATTTCTTGGTGCGTGTGCTCGTAGGTCTACCTGCAGAACCATCGATCTTGTCATTAACAGCCAATCCGAATCAGGCAGTACATGGACAACATCCCAAATTTGTACGAAACCGACAAAATCCCGCTTGAAAAGAAGATCATATACCAAAAATGGGATCTAAAACAGGTTGGGTTCTACTGGCTGATTGCAGAGCTTGACAAAAAGGAAAACCTTGCATTTGGATACGCTAACCTAGACGATGACACATTTGCTGAATGGGGATACATCAGCATGCAGGAATTAATCGACAATGGGGCAGAGCGTGATGCGTCGTGGCGGCCGTGCATCTTTGAGGAGGCACAAAAAAGAATCAAGCACCATGGCAAAGGATCCATGGAAAACAGGCTGTACTAGATAGAACAAAACCGGAATTGATGCAGATGTGTCATCACCTTTCCCACCATGGCCATCAAGGCAAACTGGTTTCCGACGGAAAATCCAAAAACGCAGATTCACAAAATTAAGATGTAGCCACAAAACCTGAAAAACCAGATGAAGGCACTCTTTCTTGATGGCGCAAATCTGAAACTGCAATACGACTATGCGCAGCCAAAACTAGGGGAGGCCCTAGTCAGGGTAAAATTCGCAGGAATCTGCGGCACTGACCTTGAGATGCTCCGCGGGTATGCGTCCTTTAGGGGCGTGCTTGGGCACGAGTTTGTGGGAGTTGTTGCGGACTCGCAAGACAAGTCACTGATTGGAAAACGGGTAGTAGGCGAGATCAACGTGGGGTGCCAAAAATGCGACATGTGCCAAAGGGGGCTTGAGAGGCACTGCCCAGACAGGACCGTCCTTGGCATACACAAAAGGGACGGTGCCTTTGCCGAATTTTTGTCTCTTCCAGAAAGAAACCTACACGTGCTTCCTGACGCAGTATCAGACAAGCAGGCAGTATTTGTGGAGCCACTTGCGGCCGCCTTTGAAATCCAAGAACAACTGGACATAGAGCCGAACTCTAAAATCGCAGTACTGGGGGACGGCCGGCTTGGCCAACTCATCACGCGTGTAATGAAGATATCACACCAAAACATAGTGTGCTTTGGCCGACACCAAAACAAGCTTGGACTATTGCAGAAAATAGGCGTAAAGACAAAGACAGAGATAACAGAGAAGGATCAACACTCATTCGATGTGGTAATCGAGGCGACTGGAAGCGAATCCGGATTTTCAGACACAATGAGACTGGCAAAACCAAGGGGCATAGTCGTCCTAAAATCCACGATTGCGTCAAAAAACAAGCTGGACATCAGCCCTGCCATAGTAAATGAGATAACCTTTATCGGCTCGCGCTGCGGCCCGTTCAGACCTGCCATAGAGGGGCTTGCATTGGGGGCAATCAAAGTGGATGATCTAATAGACAAGATCTATCCCTTAGATGAATATGACAAAGCGCTCAAAGAGGCAGCAAGCTCTGGAATGCTCAAAATTTTGCTAAAACCATAATTTTATCAAAATGAGGCGAAAAGACCACCGGACCTGTCCGGTGGATGAATCGCCTACTATTGCTCACGGATGTACCGCTCAATTGTCTGCGCCGATACATGACCTGCGGTTCCGACATAATATGAGGGACTCCACAACACTCCCAGAGCTTTTTTCGCAGCTCAGGAAATCTCCTGAACATCTGCAAACCTCAAATCCCTTTGAGTGTCTTGACTATTTTTACAGGAACATCTGTCGGCCTGCACTGCACAAAAAGGTGCACGTGATCCGGCATGACTTTGCGGTACTTGGGGCACCACACAAAATGATAGTTGATGTCGTATGCAGCTGAGCTTCAATGTCTTTTCTCCACAATTGTTTTTTAATGCATGATTCCAATTAAATCCGTGCCGACTAGGACATACAAATTCAGATTGTACCCTGATCACGCCCAGTACAAAAAACTACACCATACCATTGGTGCGTGCAGATGGGTCTACAACCAGATGATAGAAAAGATACGAAAAGAGGGATTCCAGACAAGAAACG
The DNA here is from genome assembly GCA_035575435.1 of Candidatus Nitrosotenuis sp. Classification (GTDB taxonomy): domain Archaea; phylum Thermoproteota; class Nitrososphaeria; order Nitrososphaerales; family Nitrosopumilaceae; genus Nitrosotenuis. The sequence continues at coordinate 77 of DATLXX010000012.1, read as the reverse complement.
ATCTTAACTACTTTCTCACAGAACTAAAAGAATCAGAACCATGGCTCTACTCGTATCACTCCAAGATGTTGCAGATG
>DATLXX010000011.1:0-17045 GCA_035575435.1 Candidatus Nitrosotenuis sp. | reverse complement strand
TATATGCTAGACTGGTCGAACTGGGTGCAGAAACACCAGGCGAGAACCCATACGTAGCTGAAATGTACAAGATGGCCCTAGAAGGCAAACTGTACAGCAGATCCATCCCATAAGCAAAACCCCTTTTTTCTCATTTTTCATTTTAAAGCGTAGATCGCACTAGGCCCACGCCTGTAGAAAGGCTTAAAAGTATTCTCCCGGTTAGTTAAGCAAATGACTCTACCAAAAGGATTTGGCTCGGGTGGCGGTGGCGCAACCAGTGCTGATGTAGAGAAGATGATCGGCAGACGTGTTGAAAACATGGTCGGCCTGATCACCATATCATACATAGCAGCATGGCTGGCAACCTTTGGTGGAACGGCTGCAGGATACTTTTACTATCCATGGGCTTATCCAACACCAAGCGGTCACTATGCCTTTATTGTCTTGACAATCATAGAGGCAATTGGCTATCTCTTCTGCGTAAAAGTTGTAGAAGAAGGTACCAAGAAGAAAAGTAACGGTATTCTTGCCGCAACACTCGGCGGAACCGCTATCGGAACAATATTGATCTCTTTGTTCGTCGGAACATAAGAGAACGTTCCCGACTTTTTCTTATTTTTATCCTGTCCTACAGAGCATGTTGGGCACTCCGATCTTCGAGCGCGGCTAAAATTTTATATACTCACTCTCACCGTACATGGATTAATGGTCTGGCTTAGACGATGTACACACTACTTGTTCATAGTAGTGGTTGCAGTCAACTCGACCCTGCTTACGATCAATGCAGGCGACTACATCTTCTATACTGACTGGGCCTGGACTTCGTTTGTCGTATTCTCAATATCGCAAACGTTGATGTTGGTAGTCGGCGCAGCCTACTATCTTACATTCACTGGAGTTCCAGGAACGGCAACGTATTACGCGTTGATCATGACCGTCTACACATGGATTGCCAAAGGTGCGTGGTTTGCACTTGGTTACCCATACGACTTCATTGTCACACCGGTCTGGCTGCCATCCGCAATGTTGATGGATTTGGCATACTGGGCAACAAAGAAGAACAAGCACTCACTGATCCTATTCGGTGGTGTCATGGCAGGACTTTCATTGCCATTGTTCAACATGGTAAACCTGATGACGGTTGCCGACCCGTTAGAGACTGCATTCAAATATCCAAGACCAACTTTGCCCCCATACATGACTCCAATAGAGCCTGCCGTTGGCAAGTTCTATAACAGTCCAGTTGCACTCGGTGCAGGAGCAGGTGCTGTATTATCAGTAACCTTCACGGCCCTGGGATGCAAGCTGAACACGTGGACGTATAGGTGGATGGCAGCTTGGTCCAAGTGGGACTAAAACCCCTACACCCTTTTCCTTTATCTTTAAGTTGAGCCTACCGCAAGGTCTAGATTAAAAAATATTGCACACGTTGTGATCTTTTGTTGTCTTGGGTTTGGATATGATTTTTTGACATCCAGTATTGTTGAAAACAAGGCAGATTCTCTCAGTTGAACCAAAGCCGTTTGTCAAGTGGGCAGGCGGCAAAAGACAGCTTTTGCCAGTAATTGAAAGACACGTGCCGGCCGAGTTTGGATGCTACTACGAGCCGTTTTTGGGAGGCGGGGCAGTAATGTTCCATCTTCTCTCAAAGGATCCTGACACAAAATGCAAAGTGTCCGATCTTAACTCTGACCTGATACTTGCGTATATCACAGTAAGGGATAGGGTGGAGGAACTGCTCGAGTCGCTTGAGAATCACGCAAAAAACTATTGCAAAAATCCCGACTCGTACTATTATCAGGTGAGGGACAGCGAGCCTACAAACCAGATTGAAAAAGCTTCAAGGCTGTTGTTCCTAAATAGGACCTGCTTTAACGGCCTGTATAGGGTCAACAGCAAAGGCAAGTTCAACGTACCACTGGGGAGGTATTCGAATCCAAACATAGTAAACGAGGAGAATCTTTACGCCGTCAGCCATGTGTTGCAGTCAAAGAAGATCACGATCAGCTGTAGGGACTTTACAGCTGTCTTGCAGGATGCAAAAAAAGGCGACTTTGTTTACTTTGATCCACCGTACCAGCCTGTGAGCCGGACTGCAAACTTTACCAGCTACACCAACAGGAATTTTACCTACGAGGACTTGGAAAAACTAGTTGAGGTGTCAGAAAAACTTGCAGACAGGGGGTGCAAAGTGCTGCACTCTAACTCTAACTCAAAAGAGGTTCGCAAATTGTTTTCAAAAGATTGGAAGATAGTTGAGATCTCTGCAAACCGTGCCATTAATTCCGACTCTACAAAAAGAACCGGACAGATGGAGCTGCTCATAAAAAATTATTAGAAAAAGCTCCGAGCGGGATCCGAACCCGCGACCTTTACCTTACCAAGGTAACGCTCTACCAGGCTGAGCTATCGAAGCACAAATTTTTGCTCAAACAATCCCTAATTATGTTTAATCAAAGATCTCACAAAGCGTCACTGTTAAATCTCACCCAAAATCTAGCTATTTCGCAGGGATAGCCGAGCCTGGCCAAAGAAAGCAAAATCTGCTTTTGGATGCGCGGGACTTAAGATCTAACAATGGGTGATCCCGTCTCTTAGGGGTTCGTGGGTTCAAATCCCACTCCCTGCATCCCTTATTTGGGATGTCTTATTCCCTTGGAATTCAAAACTTCGTAAACATCAGGCAGTGAAAACACAAAACCTACATGTACGCAGTCTTTTTCCTCGCAAAGCTGGCAAAATAGCTCCCCCTTCTGTATTGCGACCTCGGCAATCCTGTTTTTGATGTTGTCTTTTAGAACCACGCGGTCTTCGTCCACCGCTACCTTTTCCAGTTTTGGGGCATACTTGGCAAAAGTCTTGTCCTTTTGCATCATTTGCTCAAGCATGTATGTGACGTAACCAGAAAAGCTGTTTACGCCCTTCATCATCAGTTCCGTCTTGTTCTTCTCAAACACATCGTAGAACTTGTCGTAGACCTCTTCTGAAACTGTGATGGATTTGAATCCGGCTTTTGGCATACCTGTTACCGTACCATTAGGTACTGTACTATATAACGGTTTATGTGAGCATCTTTGACTTGGCAGTTGTTGATATTTTGACTCCGGATGCCAACTGACTGCCAAAACAGAAAACCAAAAAAACAGCATAAATAACAACGACTCCTAATAAAATCATCTTTGGCAAGAGGATACCAGCAAGACTATGTGCAGCAAAAACTAATTGAGATTTTATCGGAGTCAAAGACAGGACTGTCGGGAATCGAGATAGCAGAGAAGCTCGGAATCAATCGCGCCACGATGGCAAAATACCTCAATGTGTTTGCAGCAGAAGGGCTCATCAGGCAAAAAAACATAGGCAACGCAAACCTGTGGTTCATTGATTCAGCTACAGAGCGCCTCGAGTTTCCAGCAGATTATTTCCACGCCAAAGAAAAATTCTTAGAATATCTCAGTGGAGGCTTGTCACAAAAGGCATATCAATTAATTCGAAACTGCCAATACTCGGGTGCAAGCACACAAAAGATCGTAAGCGAAGTGATACTTCCTGCGATCTCTGCAATTGAGGACATGTACTTAAAGGCAAAGATCGGCAAGTCAGAGTCCAAGCTGTTCGGCCAAATAGTGACAAACTCACTACGGATCCTAAGTTTGGCACAAAATGATTTTGATCCAAAAAAGAATGTCTTGGTGTTTGCGGCCGACCCACAAAGTGAGCTATACTCACATGCTGCTGCATGCGTATTTGGCTCGCTTGGTTGGCAGACAATGGATCTTGGGGACATGTCTGACGCAATAGATGTCCTCTACGAGCTTGACTTGCAAAAGTTTCTTGCAAAAACATGGAGGCAAAAGCAAAGCATAATGGTGATAGTGGTGTTTTGCGCAACCGAAGAAGGCGCCAAATTCTTTTCAGAATCAATAAACTCTGTCAGGCCCAAGTTTGGCAAAAATCTGCACACGGCAATATACTCCAAGGCAAAAAACATCAAGGCCGAGTTCGTAAGCGACAGCTTCGACGGAATAATACAGTGGGTGGACTCTATGGCTGCTACAGTTAGCTAAAAATGGTGGGCCGAGAGAGATTCGAACTCTCGACCTTTCGATCTCTGAAAGGTTGTTTTATCAGTCGAACGCTCCAGCCAAGCTGAGCTACCGGCCCTAAAAAAATCTCAAATTGAACGGTCTTTTAACGTTGTGGTTAGCTCTTCCACTTTATTGAACAACCAATTGACGGATCAAAATCTCTGGGAATTGTCTGCCCTGCAAGCAGTTTCTCAATGTTTGAGATCATCGTCTTTTCTGTGGCCTTGTCTTCGGGTTTGAGGGCGTTGTCAATTTTGCCGTGAAATACCAGTCTTCGTTCCTTGTCAAACAAGAATGGATCCGGAGTGCAAACTGCGCCGTACTTTTTTGCCACCTGTTGGGTCTCGTCAACTAGATACCAGAACTTGATTCCTCGCTCCTTTGCAAATTTTTTCATGTTCTCAAAGCTATCGTCTGGGTATGCAACTGAATCGTTGCTGTTTATGCCTACTACTGCTACCTTGCCTTCAAATCTGCTTTGAATCTCGTTTATGGCGTCCACCTTTGCCTTGACATACGGGCAGTGATTGCACATGAAAATGACAAGCAGCGCGTCATAATTGGCAAAGCTTGCAAGGGAGTATTTCTTGTCGTCGATTCCAAGCAGTTCGAAATCTGGAGCTTTGTCTCCTTTTTTGAGCTGGACTTGGGACTCCATCACGACCATGTTTTGCGCACAAGTTTTTGCAAATAAAATTCTTGCCTCTGGAAGACAACAATTAAAATCATGGCGGCAAAGTCACTTTCTGAGGGCTGATAGTTCAGTGGTAGAATGCCCGCCTTGCACGCGGGAGGTCAGGGGTTCAAATCCCCTTCAGTCCACCATACCGATCTTGCGTAATTCGCACTGCAATGGATGGATTTAAATATGATATTCTGAAAGAAACGGTGGAATGGCATTACCATCATTTGCAGCAGAATCAATAGCTGTATGGATACCACTTATTGTCGGTTTGGCGCCAGGTCTAGTTTACTGGTTCGTTATAACCGGCATGAGAAACAGAAAGTAACCATTCATTTCTTCTCTTTTATTGTTCTGATTTTGTTAAAGCTTCTAGTCCACATTGTTTAGAATATGATATTTCTTATGTGATTAACCCAGTAGTATAATTAGAATCAAATGTACAGGCTGCTTGTAGCATCGCTAGTTTTCCTACTCTTACCGTTTGCTCCGATTTTTGGGCAGCTCACCGAAACGCCATCGACTCTTGGAGTCAAGCTTACCTCTACTGCGCCGTTTAGCTACAAAGACGAAGAAGGCTACACAGTAGTGCTCGGTGAGGTCGAAAACACCAAGACATTCCCAGTCAAGAATGTGAAGATTTGGGTGGGATTTTACAGCAGCAAGGCAGCGGGCTCCGGAGGTACAACACCGCTTGAGACTGTCACAGGAACTACGTTGCTTGATGTTGTGCCGGCCAAAGGCAAATCGCCATTCATCATAAAATCAAAAAGCCCAAACCCGGAGATATCTGAAGTAACTATTAACGTGCTTGGATTCAACTCGGCTGCAGCAAAGCAGCAGGCCTTGGAGATAAAGCCGCAAACACTGACCATTGGCGATTTAGTGGTTCTTCCCGCCAGCATTACAAACGGAGGCCAGACAGAAACCACATCAGTAAAGGTTCACCTCATTGCATATGATGCGTTCGTGCCGCCAAGAATTGTCGGCATTGAGACAGTAGAAATCGACGAACTTGGCGCAAATGAAAGCAAGGAAGTCGAGTTTTCTGCAAAAATAGACTACCGTGCAACGTCATTCAAAGTGATTGCAGAGTCAGATGAATACCAGTCAAAGGTGACCGACATTAGCAAGGTGTCTTTGGACACGATGACGCGACTTGTCTCAATAAACAACGTCGAGGTCAGGGACATCATAGGTGATCGAGTCTCTGAAATTAGAGTTGGCGAAACTGTCAACATATCGAGCGATCTTACAATCCAATATTCTGCGCTCACAAAACCAAGTCAGCCATATGTGTACTATGCTCAAGTCAAACAGTTTGGCGAAAAGGCTACAGTCGAGTTCATCGGAATCTTCGAGGGGCAGTTTGGCTCTGCTGGTCCACAACGTGCTACCGTGGAGTGGACTCCGCAAAATGAGGGTGGATTTTTCATCGAGACGTACGTATGGGATCCTGACGGGGTGCCGCTTGCAGCACCAAGCAAGACAGTCTCGATAGTTCTGGTTACGCCATAAATTTATTGGAAGATGTTGTTTTCATGTTATGGTGCAGTTCAAAGTGGTCGCAACAGGCGGCACGTTCGATGTGATCCACCAAGGACACGTGGCACTGCTTGATGAATCGTTTTTAATATCGGATAAGGTCATAATCGGCCTCACAAGTGACGAGCTTGCAAAAAAAAAGGGGAAAACGTTGTGGCACAATTACTCACAAAGGTTTGACACACTCGAGAAGCTCATAAAAAAGAGATTCCCTGGGAAACCCTACACGATAAGCAAACTTGAGAACGATTTTGGACCGGCAGCAATAGAAGGAGATGTGCAGGCACTAGTGGTAAGTGAGGAGACAGCATACCAGGGTGATGTGCTCAACGAACTCCGAAGGCAAAAGAACATGCCGTCTGTGAAAGTGGTGGTTGTCCCACTGGTTTTGGCTGAAGACGGAAAAAGAATTTCCAGCACCAGAATAAGAAACTCTGAAATCGACACACAAGGCAACCTACTTTGACAAACTAGGTCGTCTTGTTTGATTTATCGAGATAAAACAAAAAACCCCAACTCCAATCCGAATTGACCATCATCAACAACATGATGAAAAAATTCGTACAGAATGTGACCGGATTGCAACAAGGACTCCATCCGGAAAGCCTGGCTTTTTGGTATGAAAAAATAATCATGGAAACAAAAGAGATGGCGCCCCCCTGGCTAGTGGACAAAATCAAAGTAAAGCAGGATCCAGTGCTCCCAATGAAGTTTAATCTGGATATATCAAAAAGGGCAGTGAGGTACTTTATGATGGCAGTGGACAACAACTTGGACAAAATGCCAAGCTCTACTAGATTGTACTTTTTGAAGGTGCAAGAGTCGCTATCCAGCGAGATGGACAAGTCACTTGTCTAGCTCTTCTCTATTTCGACTAGCTCGCCAATTGTTTTTGTGTCAACTATCTGGCTGAGATTATCTAAAACAGATTGGATAAAGTCAGCGAACCGTTCTACCTCGTAGCTATCTTTTAACACTATGGAGTGAGCTGATTTGTCTTTGAGAGAGATTACCACTTCGTTGTCGTAGGTGTTGATGATTGATGAGATAAACGTCTCTTTTCCATCTTTTATGAAAATGAGGCTTGCAAGCTTGGCTGCTTCGTGCCTGTCTTGGCAGACTATTTGTATCTTCATGCGTCTTTCAGAAGAAATTTTTCCAGCTGGTCTTTTGCCTTTTCTCTTTTTTGTTGATGCGAGCTCAAAAACTCTGTGACCTTTTCTATGAGTATTGATTTGAGCTCACCTGTGAGGAGCTTGCCTGACTTGTAATCGTCGTGGATTGCCTTGAGTTTTTTGTCGTCTGGCTCAAAGAAAATTCTCAGATACTGGTATGATACATCTATGTCTGGGTTGCCGCCAAGCTTTCGGTGCTCTTCAATGGTAGGCTGGCCGCCGGAGAACGCGTATTTGTTTATCTTCTTTTTTACAACCTCTGGTGGGTCTGTAGTGTATATGGTACCTGCCTCTTCGGAGGCGGACATTTTGCCCCCTGGACCAGAAAGCGATGGGATCATGATGTTGTGAATAAGTGCAGGCTTGGGTTTTCCAATCCTTGGAGCCACATCGCGCGTGACTCTAAAGTGCGGGTCCTGGTCCACACCAAGGGGAATCAAGACAGGCCTGTCTTCGATAAAACATGGTGCGGATTGTAGCGAAGTATAGAAGATCATTCCTATGTTTGTCTCTCCGGTAAATCCGAATACTGCCTTTGTGTTGGAAAAGTTGATCTTTTTTGCGACTTGGGCAGCAAGGGGGTATAGCGTTTTGATGTTTTGTGTGTTGATGATTATCTTTGTCCTGTCTGGTTTGAAGCCAAGTGCGATAAAATCAAGGGCGTTTTCATGCGCAAACAGGTTTGTCTCCTCCAAGGTGAGATTTTGCTTTGCATAGAATTTCTCGTCGTCTGTAAGTTGAAAGTACATCGTGGTGTCAAATTTTTCTTGTAGCCATTTTGCAAAAACCCATGGGACCAAGTGACCGATGTGAGTGTGTCCTGAGGGGCCGCGTCCTGTGTATAGGAAGAATTTTTTCCCTTTCTCATAATCGTCCAAGATTCTGTTGAGATCTCTATGCGAGAAAAAAACACCGCGTCTTAGCATGAAGTGAACTTCACCTGTTATCCTCTCTATGCGCTTTAGGAGTGATGAAGTGATCTTTTCTGTGCCGAATTGTTTTATGAGTTTGTCGTAATCGATCTCTCCTTCGACATGCCATGGGGTCACAACAAAGTCATCAGGAGACATTCATGTTTGAGTCAAGTTAAGGTTTAAAAAGTCTTTTCGGATCGTTTTGTTGTTTGTCTCAAGTTCTTCATCCGATTGAAAAATCAATAATCAAACTCCTCAAATCAGCACAAAGTCTCACAGAAGAACAAATCGCAGAAAAAGCCAATCTCTCAATTGATCAGACAAGAAGAGGAATTGAATGGCTCAAACTAAAGAACTTGGCAATGGTAACAGAGACTGAAAAATCCTATGTCAAGCTGGGAAAAAATGGAATGATTGCGAAACAGGAAGGATTCCCGGAGCGCAAACTGGTAAATCTGATTGCAAATCAGCCAATGCAATTTTCCGAATTACAAAAAAAATTAGGCGGCGAGATTAGCATTGCAATAGCAAACGCAAAGAAAAACGACTGGATCACCATTCAAAAAACAGAGTCTGGAAGTGTGGTGTCATTAAAACAAAAACCTGCGCCGACCCGCGAGGAAAAAATGATTTCGTTTATTGCAGAAAACAATGTGGCGTTGGAACAAATCAAGGATCAGGCCACACTCGAGTCGCTAAGAAAGAGGCCCGATTTTATCGTGATCGGCACAACAAAATCAAGAACGGTTTCACTCTCAGAAGCAGCAAAGTCAATCGACACAGAAAAAGAAGACACCGGTGCAATTGATGTAGAGGCCGAAGTCCCACGAGTTTATGCCGCAAGGACACATCCGCTCAAAGACACAATCAACGAAATAAGGGACGTCTTTGTCAGCTTGGGCTTCACCGAGGTGATGGGAAATCTGGCACAGCCGAGTTTTTGGAACTTTGACGCCCTCTTTACGCCACAGGATCACCCAGCAAGAGAGATGCAGGATACATTTTACATACGTGGCAAGGAGGCATCTGGGTTTGCAGACCCAGAGCAAATCAAGCGGGTTGCCCAAGTTCACAAAAAAGGCTGGAGGTATGATTGGAACCAAGACACTGCAAAGAAAATGGTTCTAAGGACACATACCACCTGCGTTACTGTCAAGTACCTGGCAGACAACAAACCACGAGATGCGAGAATCTTCTCACTTGGCCGTGTATTTAGAAACGAGAAGGTCAGCTACAAACACCTCGTTGAGTTCAATCAAGTTGAAGGGATAGTAGTGGGAAAAAACGTTTCACTACGCGATCTCATGGGGATACAAACAGAGTTTTACAAAAAAATGGGCCTCCACAAGATCAAGTTCTGGCCGACATTCTTTCCGTACACTGAGCCGTCGTTGCAGACTATGGTGTACAACGAAAGACTGGGAAAGTGGGTTGAGCTCTTCGGCATGGGGATATTTCGACCTGAGGTGACAAGGCCGCTCGGAATCACAAACCATGTTCTCGCATGGGGTGGGGGGATAGAAAGAATAGCCATGCTCAAGTATGGACTAGATGATGTCAGAGAATTTTACAACAACAACCTTAGTTGGTTGAGGACTGCTACAAAATGCCAGTAGTGACTCTGTATCTGCAAAGATTGGAAAAACTCGTTGGAAAGGCAAATCGGTCCAAGATAATTGAAGCCCTGCCGTTTCTTGGACTCGACATAGAGGAAGAAACCAAGGAGTACGTCAAAGTAGAATACAGTCCAAACAGGCCTGATTATGCTACGGATGTGGGGATCGCTGCAGGACTGCATGGCTTGTTTGGAATAAAAAAAGGCGCAGAAAAGTTTATCATAAAAAAATCAGACAAACACTGTTACATCAAGACAGAACCACAAGTCAAAAAAATCCGTCCCTATGTTTGCGCAATAATTGCAAGGAGGGGCAAGCTTGACAATGAGGCAATAAAGCAACTCATTACGTTACAAGAAGATCTCCACTTTGGAATCGGCAGGCGCCGCAAAAAGGCATCTGTGGGAATACATGATCTGGACAAGCTAACTTTGCCTCTCACATATACTGCAGTCGAAAAAAGTCATAGCTTTGTTCCACTGGGCATGACTGAAGGCATGAGTGTTGAAGGAATACTTGAGAACACCGAGATTGGAACTACTTATGGGGGATTACTGCGTGAGCATGACAAAGTACCTGTAATCGTCGATGCAAAAAACAACACAATATCTCTTCCACCAATAATCAACTCTGCACTAACTACAGTAACCACAAAGACTGTAAATCTGCTGGTCGAAGTAACGGGAACTGACAAAAACGCCACTGAAGACACTCTTGCGGTAGTGGCGACAACACTACATGAGCTCGGATTTACCTTATGTGACTTTAAGACCGATTATGGGGCTGCATCAAAGATCTTCAAAACAAAATCAATGTGCCTTGACGTAACGTTGGTCAATCAAACACTGGGTTTATCCATGACCGCAACTGCAATCTCAAATTGTTTGAAAAAATCTAGAATTGATGCGCGACCAAGCGGAAAAAAAATTCTCTGCAAAATACCTAGATTCAGATTTGACATCTTTGGACCGATGGATCTTGTCGAGGAAGTAGCGCTTGGATACGGTATACAGAATTTAATGCCAACACTTCCAGCATCTACGTCGATTGGTCAAAAACACACACTCACAAAAAAATTGGATCACTTGTCACAAATAATGATAGGACTTGGGTTTACTGAGGCACTTAACCCAAGTCTTACAAGCAAACGAGTTCTTTGTGATGAAACAAAAAGGATAACAGACACAATCGAAGTAGCTGAATCAAAAAGCCAAGAATATACAATCCTGCGTGACTCGTTGCTCCCAGGACTTTTGGAAAATCTCTCCAGAAACATCCATGAATCGTACCCACAGAAATTGTTTGAGACTGGAACCGTTTTTTCAGCAGACTCGCCAATAAAAGAGTCAATCAGCCTTGCATGCGTTAGTGCCCACAAAGACGCAAGTTTCACTGAAGTCAAATCAGTATTGCAGTCGCTACTCAAAACGGCTTCAAATCTGGACAGCATCACAAAGACTGCCGAAGAGCCAATGTTTGCTAAAGGAAAAACGGCACGCGTAATAATTGGAGACAAAAATGTCGGCACAATAGGACAGATCGACTCACAAGTGGTTGATAGCTTCAAAGTCAGGGTTCCAGTCTGCGGATTTGAAATCGTATTGTCAGAATTTATTTAGACTGAGTTAATATTTGACCAATTCCATTATTGATTGCCCTAAGAAGACACACAGACGGACTGGAATGAATATGATGCTAAAACATGATTTCTGGTTTCACCCAGGTGTGCGACATGGGGCTACCCCGGTTACAGAGCATATTTGAGGATTAGGCTAAAACCTTTGATAATATGTGAGTCAGTGCCGGGGTACAATCTTAAAACAAATATTGGATTTACAAAATCACAAGTCGATGGCGTACTGGTTGTGCAAGCAAGAACCCTCTGCCTACAGCATAGAAAGGCTTGAAAAAGAAAAAAAGACGACTTGGGACGGAGTTCACAACAACCTGGCATTAAAGCACATGAGGCAAATGAAAAAAGGCGATCTCGCGTTTTTCTACCACAGTGGTGACGACAAGCACATTGCAGGCATAATGGAGGTGACCTCGGAGGCGTATCCAAACCCAAAGGAAAGCGATCCCAGGTATGTCGTAGTGGATGTCAAATTCAAAAAGAAGCTCAAAAACCCCGTCCCACTAAGCCAGCTCAAAAGCAACAAGGTGTTTGCAAACTGGGAGCTCCTCAGGATGTCAAGACTCTCTGTGATGCCTGTGCCGACTCAAATCTGGAAGGAAATACTCAAAATCTCTGAAAAATAGAATCACCAATAGCTTTATTGATATATCCCGATGTGTATACGTTAATCATGGCGACAGCATACGTTTTAATAAATTGCGAACTTGGTTCGGAAGAAGCCATCATAAAACAACTAAAGTCGTTGGATGGCGTAAAGGAAGTTCACGGCACATTTGGTGCATACGACATCTTGGCCAAAATTGAATCTCCAACGGTTGAAGCGTTACGTGAAACCATTACTTGGAAGATTCGTAAGATAGAAAAAATTAGATCTACATTAACCCTGATGGGTATTGAGGGTCAATCTTAACTACTCTCTTTTTATTCTGTCATGATATTGCATTTCATATTCGTCATTCCTGCCCAAGATCTAGGCAAGCGGACATGGGAATTTGAGTATGTCCAACTAATGTCAAAGTTCTACAAAAAATGGATTAAAGATACCTTTGACATACAAGTGGAAGTACAGTGCGATGAAATGATAACACAAAAGACAAATGTCTTGCAAAGGCCTGACACATCAGCGCTACTTGAGGATCATCGAAGCAGAGGCCAAGACAAGTTTCATTTTTACTTGTGTCACTTTAGGCCGTTATGGACGGATTGTACATGTGAAGGATACTACGCAGAAAATTTCGGCATGACATTGTGGCAAAAACCGAAAACTCAGGACGACGTATTATTTCTTGCCCAGAAAAACTGTACTGTGGTGTCTCACGAACTCGCACACGAATTTCTGCGACAAAAAAAATTCAAAAAACAGGCGGAAAAAATACATGAAATCTGGTCAAAACACATCTTCAACGAACATCCGTTCGAACAATATGGCAAAGATTTCGAACCGACAAAAAAAGATCCTTACTTTATGACAATCGATGCATCAAGTTTTCGGTCATAACACAATTACCATTTCTTTTAATTCTTATGAGTTGATATGTTGCCATGTTGAGATGCAAGGGATACTGCAAGACAAAATACCGCGAGTTTTTAGGACAAATCTCGCTAAAATATAACGGCCAAAAAAGGTGTGGGGTCTGCGACATATATTTGGTCTGGAATGACATCAAGTGTCCATGCTGCAACTCGATCTTGCATGTAAGGCCAAGACATTCTAGGGCAAAGATGAGGTATTATGAGAACGAAGGTGTGCAGTGGATTTAACTACACTTGGTAACAGAATAAATTCTATTTTCAAAATTCGCCGTCTTGATTTCAAGACGGTTTTCCGCATCGGATTTTCGTGACTTGCTGAGTTTTTCCAGCTCAACTAGAGACTCGCCCTTAAAACCGACGGATGTTCCAAATATGGCATCTGTCAACATGGTGCCATGATCACCCCTCTTGACATCGTCGACAATGTTGTAAAACTTGATTGCTTCTCTTTTTTGAACTGGGGTACCAATTGATTTGTTGAATGCAACGGCAATGTACATCCCATTGTTTTTTACTGCGACTGGAATCTTGTGGTTCTTTCCTGAAGCGCCAGGAATTGTCTCGTTTATCAAAATGTCACACTTGTGGTACATGCTTGCAACATAGGCATAAAATCGGTAATCGGCAAACTTGCCATCTACGTCGCTTTCACAATCAATGAAGATTCTGTGCAGCATGGTAAGTGCCTCATCATTCATGCTTTGTAGCCTGTCATCGAGACGGCCCCTTTCTAAAAGATTGGAGTTACATTCTTTTGCTATCTTTTTTAAAATAAAATCTGGGAGATTGTAATTTTTGAGTGCGGCAATGTATGCGCCTGCTTGCGACATGCCGAAAGTAGGGAACCCCTTATTGACCATGCAGCAAACCCCCATATGTCAAATGAAAATGAAACATGACCCGTACCATATACCCTAAAGTTGTTTTTGGCTTATAACTGTTAGCAAAACGCAGAGCAAACAAACAAAGCTTGGCGATTTTACCCTCTAACGATTTATAACTAATTAACTGCAAATTATCACTTACAATAGACATGGAAATTGAAACGACTCCACAATTAGTTTTAGGCGTTTACAAAAAACTAGAAGAAAATATTTCCAAATTTAGGAATCTGGTGAAAAGGCCGCTCACACTAAGCGAAAAGATCCTCATCGGACACCTTGCCGAAATGGATGACAAAGAACCACAACGTGGAAAGAGTTATGTGTTTTTGAAACCCGATCGAGTAGCACTACAAGATGTCACAGGCCAAACGGTAATGCTCGAATTCATGCAGGCTGGGCTCAGGCAAGTGACTCTGCCTACTACGGTGCACTGCGATCACCTGATTCAGGCTAGAGTGGGTGCGCAAGAGGACACAAAACTGGCACTATATGAAAACAACGAAGTCTACAAGTTTCTCGAATCTGCATCAAGAAAGTACGGCGCAGGTTTTTGGAAGCCTGGCGCAGGTATCATACACCAGGTCGTGCTTGAAAATTATGCATTTCCAGGCGGATTGATGATTGGGACAGATTCCCATACGCCAAACGCAGGAGGCCTAGGAATGATTGCAGTGGGTGTGGGCGGACTAGATGCAGCAGAGGTGATGGCAGGAATGCCGTGGGAGCTTTTGTACCCAAAAAGAATTGGGGTGTATCTGAAGGGCTCACTAAGCGGGTGGGCCGCTCCAAAAGACGTCATACTTTACGTGGCAGGCCAGCTCACTGTGTCTGGTGGAACAAACGCAATAATTGAATACTTTGGACCTGGCGCAAAGACAATCAGCTGCACCGGCAAGGCGACTATAACTAACATGGGCGCAGAAATAGGTGCGACGTGCTCAATATTTCCGTATGATGAAAAAATGGAGACGTACCTGAGGGCCACGGGGCGCGGGCAGATAGCGGACTTGGCAAACAAACACGTTGACATACTCACTGAGGATCCTGAAATAGAAGCGGATCCTGCCAAATACTTTGACAAAGTAATCGAGATAGATCTGTCAAAGCTAGAGCCGCACATAGTGGGGCCTCACACGCCTGACTTGGCAAGGCCTATATCAAAACTGGCCGAAGATGTAAAGAAGAACAACTACATTGACGACATCTCAGTCGCACTAATTGGAAGCTGCACCAATTCCTCGTACGAAGACATGTCAAGAGCATCGAGTGTGGCAATGCAGGCAAAAGAAAAAGGAGTGAAGGCAAAGATCCCGCTTTTGGTAACGCCAGGCTCTGAGCAAATACGGGCAACAATCGAACGCGACGGGCAGATGGATACGCTAAAAGATATTGGCGCAACTGTTCTTGCAAATGCATGTGGGCCATGCATAGGGCAGTGGAGCAGGCCAGAGCTGAAAAAAGACGAGCCAAACACAATAGTCACTTCATTTAATCGAAACTTTCCTGGAAGAAACGACGGAAAAAGGAACACGATGAACTTCATTGGGAGTCCAGAGCTTGTTATAGCACTGTCTCTTGGTGGAAGACTGTCATTCAACCCTCTTGAGGACGAGCTTGTTGCAAAGGACGGCACAAAATTCAAACTGCATCCGCCACCTGTCGCACCAGAAGTACCACAAAAAGGATTCCAGTCAACAAAAGACATCTACATTCCACCATCGTCCGATCCTGACTCCGTCGAAGTCATAATAGATCAAAACAGCACACGACTCCAAAAACTGGAACCATTTGAGCCTTGGGACGGACGCGATTATGTGGAACTGCCGATCATGGTGAAGGCAAAGGGCAAGTGCACAACTGATCACATATCACCTGCAGGGCCGTGGCTTATGTACCGTGGACACCTCGACAAACTCAGCGACAACTTGCTTTTGGGTGCAGTCAATGCTTTCACAGGCGAAGTGGGAAAGGGAAGAAACATGCTCAACAAGCAGGTAGAGTCTTTTCCACACATAGCGCGCCAATACAAGGAAAAGGGTATGCGATGGGTCATAGTTGGTGATAACAATTATGGTGAAGGAAGCAGCAGAGAACACGCTGCACTCACACCTAGATTTCTTGGCTGCGCAGCAGTGATTGCAAAAAGCTTTGCAAGAATTCATGAAACAAATCTCAAAAAACAAGGTATTTTGGCACTGACATTCTCAAATCCTGCCGACTATGACAAAATAAAAGAATCGGATCGCCTCTCACTTTTAGATCTAAACAAGTTGGAGCAAGGAAAACCAGTCAGATGTGTAATTACACACGAAGACGGCTCAAAAGAAGAGATCTCGCTTTTGCATTCCTACAACTCGGCGCAAATAGAGTGGTTCAGGAAGGGCTCTGCACTAAACGTTCTTCGATCAAAGAAAAATTAACGTGGGGCCGACCGGAGTTGAACCGGCGACCTACGGGTCACTGCAGCTCCAAACTCACATCATCTTGTGAAATCAGTTTGGGTTTTTTACTTCTGGAGCCCTTAGCGGTGACTATGCGTCACAGTCGCCCTACCAGGCTAGGCTACGACCCCACAAGCAGAACAATTGGGAACTTGGATTTAATTTAACTGGTGAGCACGACATCATTGTTTTGCAAAAACTAGATTTATCAAAATGAGGTGAGAAGACCACCAGACTTGGACGGTGGATGAATCGCCTACTATTGCTCACGGATGTACCACTCAATGTCTTTTCTCCACAATTGTTTTTTAATGCATGATTCCAATTAAATCCGTGCCTGCCAGGACATACGAATTCAGATTGTACCCTGATCACGCCCAGTACAAAAAACTGCATCATACCATTGGTGCATGCAGATGGGTCTACAACCAGATGATAGAAAAGATACGAAAAGAGGGATTCCAGACAAGAAACGATCTTAACTACTTTCTCACAGAACTAAAAGAATCAGAACCATGGCTCTACTCGTATCACTCCAAGATGTTGCAGATG
>DATLXX010000010.1:0-68353 GCA_035575435.1 Candidatus Nitrosotenuis sp. | reverse complement strand
TCCTTCGTCACCTGCGCGAACTTTGTTGCGTAGGTCGGCCGGAATTGAATTCCACCATTGGTCAAAAGTTCTACCCATATGAGGGGATCTTAGGTTTGACTAATTAAAGCTTTTGAAGATTGCAATAATTACGGAATGATCCGATCCTGACATACTCCCGACCCTAAAGGGTTTGGGGTTCTACAGTTGCCAGCATTCTTGGCGTTGCTGTTTGTGGGGTATCAGTGATCCCCTTGCACAAATCTCTTTGTGCAATTGAAATATGCATGTGGACTACCAAACGACGAGGTATTTGTGCCGACATTTCCGACCAAGACTTGCTTGGATTTATTGGAATGACCGACCCTAAAGGGTTTGGGGCTTTCACGCCCGCTATTTGTAATAACCTTTTAACGTAGACTGCATTCCAGTTGAATCATTGAGGGTTAAAGTTTTAGGGGCCGGAAAAGAGGTCGGGCGATCCGGATTTTTGGTAAACTGTGACGGGGCAAACTATCTTTTGGATTACGGTGTGAACTTGGGCAAAAACCTGCAGGCGCCTCTCCACGTGATGCCAAAAGAGGTTGACACCATAGTGATCTCGCACGCGCATCTGGACCACTCCGGGTATGTGCCACTGATGTACGTCAGCGGCAACGCGGACGTCTTTGCGACATCACCAACATTCGATCTGAGCAGACTCTTAATTGAAGACATGCTCAAGCTTGAGCGCGACGTACACCCCTTTGGCCTGCCCGAAGTCAGCAAGATGTACAAGTTTGCAAAGACCCTCGGTTTCAAAGAAAAGGTAAGACGCGGCAACTCCACCTTTGAGCTGCGCGAGTCAGGACACGTCGTGGGCGGCAGCACCGTTGTTGTGGAATCGGAGGGAAAAAAGCTGTTTTACACAGGCGACATCAACGTGCGCGGCTCAAGGATGATCCGCGAGGCAGATCTAGATATCGGCGAGATCGATCTGCTAATCACAGAGAGCACGTACTCGCAGACTGAGCAGATGCCAAGACAGGAGGCCGAGCAAAAATTCGTCGAGTACGCAAATGAGATCCTAGACCAGAGGGGGAGCTTGTTTGTTCCAGCTTTTTCTGTTGAGCGCTCCCAGGAGATTGCGTGCGTGCTAAAAAACGCCAGATTCAAGCATAGAATAGTCATGGATGGCATGGCATTAAGCGTCAACGAGATCTTGCTGCAGCACCCCGACTATCTGCGCGACTATGACGTCTTTGTGGATGCAATAGAAAACACGACATGGATTAGAAACCACAAAGAAAGAAAGCGTGCGCTCACAGAGCCGTGCGTGATAATATCTCCAGCCGGAATGCTGGTTGGCGGAAACGCGGTGTTCTATCTGCAAGAGCTTGCCTTTAACAAAAAAAACGGAATCGCTCTGGTCTCATACCAAGGGGAGGGCACGCCGGGAAGAAAGCTTCTGGAGACAGGCAAGGTATCAATCCAAGGCCGCGAGCAGAAAGCCGAGGCCCAGGTGAGACAGTTTGAGTTTTCAGGGCACGCAGACAGAAACGGCCTCTTTGAGCTCATAAGAAGAATCAAGGGAAACCCCAAGGTTCTGACTGTGCACGGCGACGGGGAGTCATGCACCAAGTTCGCCCAAGAAATTCATGAAAAGTTCGGCTTTGAGGCCTATGCGCCAGAGATTGGAGAAAGCATCACCATATAGCATAGACCTGGAGCAGACTATTCACTCAGGCCAGGTCTTTTTGTGGCAGAGACACCAAAATTCCTGGTACGGTGTGAACGGTTTAGATATATTGGCAGTCGACTCGAACAGCCCAGAGCAGGTGCGCACCTTTTCTGGGTCCGAGTACGACTTGTTCAGGAACGGCGACGATTTTGAAAAAGTAAGAAAGGAGATCTCAAAAGACGAGATTGTGAGGGACGCAGTGCGTAGATTTGCAGGCCTGAGACTGATGCGCCAGGATCCATTCCAATGCTATGTGTCATTTATTGTGTCTTCAAACTCTAACATACAGAACATCAGGCTGACTTTGCAGAAGATTTCAAGAAAGTTTGGGAGAAAAATAACATTTGAGAAAAAAGAGTTCCATCTTTTTCCGGAGCCGGAAAAGCTTGCGCTTGCGTCAAATTCTGAGCTGCTCTCCTGCGGCCTTGGATACAGGGCAAAGTTTGTCAGGTCTGCCTCGCTTGCAGTAAAAGAAAACAGGATCGATTTTGATGAGCTCAAAAAGGCCGGCTATGATTCTGCCAAGTCTGCACTGCTACAAATAGACGGGATTGGAGACAAGGTGGCAGACTGCATCCTGTTGTTCTCGCTTGAAAAGCTTGAGGCCTTCCCGCTGGACAGATGGATTCTGAGGAGCCTGGAGCAGTACTACGGACAGAGATTTTTGCTTGAGGGAAAGACCCTGACTGGGAAAAAATACCGGCAGCTCCACCACCATCTTGTGGATTATTTTGGAAAGTATGCTGGATACTGTCAGCAGTATCTGTTTAAGCTGATCAGAGAGTCCAACAACAAGAAATGGTAGATGACGAACCTTTAAAATGCCAAATATTTTTGCAGATGTTGGGCCGGTAGCTCAGCATGGATAGAGTGCTGGACTTCTAATCCAGTGGTCAAGGGATCGAAGCCCTTCTGGCCCGCTTGTATGAATTGTGTTTTTGCCATTCACTGGTCCATAAAACCCAACTCGTGTTTTCTGACACACTCACGACCCTAAAGGGCGTGGACTTTTCCGCTCGCTATTTGCAAAATTCTTTCAGAAATTATTTAACACCTCAACACGTTGCAAACAACGTTGAAGGACATCGAGATCACACTTGAGAGCAACGAGATAAAGCCGAACTCCGAGTTCAGGGGTGTGATACGAGTCAATTACGCAGGAAGGTACGACAGTGTCGTCCTAAATGCTCAGATTCTGGACTCAAACGAGCTGATGCTGTTCACTTCGTGCAACGGAAAGAAGCTAAACAGCCGCAGCTCAAGGCTGTTTGTCTCAAGGGACGTGATGCCGCAGAATGTGGCCGAGTTCACCGCCATGATCACGTTTGTGCCGCAGAAAAAACACGACATCAAGTTCCGGGCCTCGATCATAGAGCAGCACAAAGAAGTTGAAAGCGACGTCCTGTTTGCTAAATTCAGCTAGTCTCAGCCTTTGCCTCAGGTGGAAGCTCCTTTGGCGTTTCGGCCTTTACCTCTGCCTGGGGCGCCTCGACCTGTGGCTCCGGCACCGGCGGGGGTGGGGGCGGCCTCTTTGCCTCACTTAGGGCGTACCTGTACACGTGGAACATGCCCGCAAACACAATGAGTATGAGGCCTGTCAGAAACAGCGACAGGTTGTTGAGGCCGGTTATTGCCGCGTTGTATGCAGCTATGTTCAGATATATCTGGAACGCAATCAGCCCCACTATGACCCAGTTGAGCCATTTTTGCGAGAGGTTTATCTCTGCTACTTTTTTTGGCCCTTTTTCCTTTCTGAGCTTTGCCTTGCGTTCTGCCTCCTGGGCCATCTTGATCATCATGTAGCTAAAGCCAAAGCCCAGAGGCACAAGCAGTATCATCACCAGATAAAAGAAGATCGGGTCTATTACGAGCCTCTGCACAAGTGGGATCGTCGTGTCTGGCGGAATGTAGAATCCCCAGTATGTGGTCACCATTATCTGCGCAATTCCTGTAATTCCAAATGCGGTGATTATGGGCCTGTCCTTCCAGGAGAACTTTTTGTACCTGTCAATAAAAGGCGTAAGAAGCAGCGCCCCTATGAAGAGCCCCGGCCACAGCACGCCTGTGACGAACTTGTCGTATTGGGTCCTCAGGAAAGCGTACAGGCCTGTAAGGTACCACTCCGGCACGGTGATGCCAGGCGGCACGGTGGGCTCAAACTTGAATCCCATGTCTATTGGGAAGACCCCTCCTGTGATCAGGATGGCGCCAGATATTGCCATGACCATCGGCACATCAAAGACCAGAAACCTTGGAAAGTGGACTGCCATGAGGCCCAGCATCACAAGAGGCAAGATAAAGACGTGCTGGGCGTAGAACCTCAACACAAAGTCGGTGAATCCAGAGCCAAACATTGCGTCGCGTATTGTGGGCCCAACTATAGGAATGGAGTTAGTGAGTGATGCTGCGATGCTGATTGCAAGCTCTGCTCTTTCTGAAAATATGATGTCGTATCCGGTGAACGCCTCAAGGATGGTCACGGTGCCCAGTATGACACCTGTCACCCAGAGCACCTCGTTTCTTATCTTATACCTTCCGGAAAAGTACTGGTAGTACATGTGGAGGATGGCAAGCAGCACCATGGCGTTGGAGCCGTGGTAGTGGATGTTGCGTATGTGGAACCCAAACGGAACCACATCGTTGATTTTCTGCACGCTGTCCCATGCCCTGTCGAGAATCGGAAAATAATAGAACATCAAAAGCGCCCCAGATATTCCAAGTATGACAAAAACTATGAAGGTGAGCATCCCAAGAAAGCCAAACGGGCTGACAAACCTTGAGGGGAATGAGAACTTGACTCCTGTGAATATTGTCCTCTCCAGGCCGTCCCACAGCCAGTAGAAAAAGTTGACTGCGCCTGTGCGCCTACTTAACGAAACGGCCATACCCCACTACTCCATTGTCGTTTGGTCCCCACTTGGCTGGCAGGATCCACAGATCACCTTTTGCATCTGCCTCCAGGTCCAGCTTTGCAAGCGTGTTTGATGGAGGCGCCTGGAGTGATGCAGGCCCTGCAAACGCGGTGCCAGTCAGCGGATTGTACATGCTTCCGTGGCAGGGGCACTCGCCTCTTTTTCGCCCCTCTTGCGGCCAGTACTTCCACAGACACCACAGGTGCAAACACACCATGCTGTACACCCTGAATGCGGAGATGTCGTTTTTAGAGCCGCCAAGCTCCTCTGGCAGCCTGATGAACTGCCACTTTCTGAAGGCCTCCTCGTCCAAGACAGGGTCTCCTGTTCTTGGATAGGTGATCACCTCGGCGTGATTTACTGGAAAAGTGTTAACGTTTGCCTGTCCCCCGTCGGGCAGAATTACCGGCACCTTTTCTATTTTCGCGCTGTCCGGGTTGGGCATGTATTTGCCCCACGGAACAAAAGGCGCAAAGGTGAGTGCCGTTCCCGCGGCACCCATCAGTTTTAGAAAATCTCGTCTGGATAGCGTACTAGGTGGGCTGCCAGTTTGCGACATTCAAGCTGAATGGTCGGAGATTTTCTTATAAAGGTAGTGCCAATCTCTGAACCGGTTTTTTAGTATGTTCTGGATTTTTTCGACCTTCCAGAAAACGCGACAAACACGGCTGCGCCGATCGCGGCGGCGCCTGCAGCCCCCACCAAGACCAGGTTGTCGGCACCTTGGCCTGCGGGTGCGGCTTGTAAGGCGCTTGATGTGCCCACCTCAAAGGTGACTATTTTTTGTGCCTTGTTTTGCGCCTTGTCCTCGGCCGATATCACCATGCTGTGCTTGCCTGGGGAATAGTTTGTGGCATCTATTTTGATGTATGTCTTGTTTTGAACGAGTGTGTCTGCCAGCAGCACTGCGGTTTTTTGGTTGTCTGGGTTGTCGTCCTGCACCGTAAAGTCGATCACCAGCTCCCCTGATATTTTGGAGTTGTCTTGCGGGGATCGCACCAGTATCTGGGGCGGAGTCCTGTCCACCACAAACGAGTACAAAGCTGTCGCCGCATTCCCAGAGCTGTCCTGCGCATCTATTCTCACAGTGTGTGGGCCTTCTGAGAGATTGTTGAGCATATCATCAAGCAGTATCTCCGTGCCGTCAAGATAGTATCGAGTCAAGACCTCACTTTCGTCTGTTATTTGCGGAAGTGCATCAAAGCTTTTCACAAACTGCGGTATTTCCCAGCTTATCTGCGGCGGCGTGTTGTCTGCAAGAATGGTGGAGAATCTTGCCACCACGGTGAACGGCTCGGTGGCTTTTTTTCCGCCAAACAATGTAGAGTGCAAAAGGAGGCTGTAGGTGCCTGTCTGGTTTATCGGCGCGAACAGAACAGTTGACGTGGCGTCCTTGTTTTTTACCGGGAAAAAGCCGCCGCCCTCGCTGAATGCGGTTGTGCCAAGCCAGTCCGAGGTGGGCCAGTCAAGAAATTGTCCGAACACTCCGGACGGCATGTTTGTCTGCACTATTCTTCCCTGAGGATCTACCACAAAGACTGAGAGGTTGGTATCCTCATCCCTCCAAGACACCTCAATTGACGCAGCGTTGATGGCATGGTACTTGATGTCAAAGTAGTACTGCCTCCAATCCCCCGCGTTGTACCTGTTGACCATGTCAAAGGCCCCCTTGATGTAGCCGCTGCCGTAGAGAATGTCCTGGTCGTGGTTTGCTGCAATCACACTTTGCGTTTCTTTGTTGGTGACTGGAGACTCGACTGCGTACGAGACCGGCGCGTTGACTGTGTGGTTTTCCGAGCTGAACGTGATGAAGCCCTGGTATATTCCTGGTCTTTCTGCCACGGTTATGGTGGCAAGAACTTGGGCCGAGCTGTGCGGCTTTATCTCCAGTCTTGATGAGTCGAGCCAGACGTCCTGCCATGACTCTTTTTTGTAGTAGCTGGCAGAAAGTGTGTAGGGCATCTCAGTTGCGTTTTTCTTTGTGTCGCCAAGCCAGTACGAGTACCTTGTGGGCACAGGGTACACCCCCACAAGAGGTGTGTTTTTGAATTTGGAGGCAGGCTCCGACACACGAAGCTCCTGGACTGTGCCCCACGAGCCGCCCCTGTTGACCATGGAAAGCTCTTCGCTTGAGACTGCGCCGTCCTTGTTTTTGTCGTTCCAGTCGTACAGGTACAAAGAGGCGATCTTGGTGTCAGCTGCGTACATCTTTTCTGTCTTGTTCAGAAAATCCGAAAACGCAAAGTTGAGATTGAGCACCAGCAGCTCAGAGTCTTTTGGCATCGTTACATTTTCGTAAAAAGACGAAAGCGAGTCGTGCCTTTTTACGTCCTCAAGCTTGATGTAGTCGGGCCTAAAGACGCCGGTCTTGTTGTAGAGTGGGTCCTTGAGCAGCAGCTTTGTGGTGTGGTTCAGCTCGGTTCTCTGAATTAGGCTCATTTTTTGCGGCGCTATCTGGACTGTGATGGTGTGGTTGTTTGGGTTCTCCACCGTAAAGTATGTAGAGCTCTTCTGGCCTGGCTCCAGCCTCCCTGCAAACCAGCTTGTCTGCTGGTAGTTGCTCTCAGGCAGCTCGATCTTTGGCAGGCCGAGTGCCGTTGCGTTCAGCTTGGCAATTGGGACATCGAGTATCTGCTTTAGGTTGTGGTACGACTGGTCGTTGTAAACAGCAAAGACGTCGTTTTCTCCCCGCACAAAGCTGGCAGCCCTGTATGCGTTGACTAGGCCTGCCCCCTGCGTGAAGGGGTCATTGCCAAGGTCGGTTGCAGTGGACATGAGGATGCTTTTTATCCTGAATGGATCATAGTCCTCGTTTTTTTCTTTGAGGGACTGGATCAGTATGGCGGCCGAGCCTGATACCAGCGGGGCGGCCATGCTGGTGCCCCCAAACATCACAAAGGATTCCTGCTTGGAGTCTTTTTTTGCCTTGAGGACGTTTCCTGGGACAAACCCGTAGGCCCCTGTTGCCACAAGCTCGGGCTTGGGGTCTCCTATTATGCTTGGGCCCCGACTTGAGAAATCAGTCATGTCGTTTGCGTGTGCTGTGGTGTTGCCAAACCTTGGCTGGCCTTTGAAGCTGCCGTACCCCACATAGACGTTGTTTGTTGTGGCGCCTACTGTGATTCCAAAGGGCGCGGCGTTTGGCAGGCCGAGTGTGCCGTACCCTGGCCCTGCGTTGCCTGAGCTTGACACTATTGTGACCCCTGGGTACCTCTCCTCCACTGAATGCGGCACAGACAGAATGCTTGCGATTAGCGACAGCACGTCGACTCCGGGGGCGCTCCCCAGAGTGGGAAACGTCGAGACTCCCCAGCTGTTGGAAATAATATCCGCCCTTGGCTTTCCTGAGAACTTCCAGGTGCCGTTTGTGTTGTCAAATCCTGCGGCCCACAGCCACCCATACACTGTGTCGCCAAACCAGAGTGCCTTGACTGGAATTATCTTTGCGTCCGGGGCAACTCCGGGGAGTGTGTATTTTTTTGTGTTGTTGTATATGTCGAACTTTTCCTTTCCTTTTGCAGTGATTGATGCTGCGGCGGCAGTTCCGTGGCCTACAAAGTCGCTCATGACGCCAAAGTAGGTTCCCGCCGGATCAAGTGGTGCAAGCAGCGTGCCGTTTGTTGCCTTGAGGGCCTTGTCCACCGGCGGCTTGGCCTTTGATATGACGCCGTGGACGTCGAGCACCCTTGCCCCGACTGTCCCTGCGCTGTAGTCCGGCTTGCCGTCCTTGTTTGAGTCGTATGTGAGGAACTCGTTGCCGCCCCCGAGCTTTATTGGGGTTTCGTCCGTAAAGTCAAAATCGTACTTGGGCTTTTGGCCTTTTTTCAGATCGAATCTGGTATAGTCCTCCCAGGAGGTGGTCAGGTCCGCAATTATGGTGTCATATACGCCGGCAGTGGTCGAGTCGACCACCAGTACAGGCACTGCCTGCACGCTTGCGAACGGGCCCTGCGTTGCCCCCTGGTAGATAACGCCAAAGCGGTAGACGCCGCTTGCAGACTTGATATAGTCGCGGCTGCTTTTTCCGATTTTATAGTCGTCAAGTATTGTGCCGTTGAATGTGGGTTGCGGCCCAGTAGCAGGAAAAAATGAATTGTACATGAGCACTTGGGTTCCCTTGCCTTTTTGCTTTAGGTTCAAAAATGCACCGTCCTTTGTCACGTATACGACGGAGGTCGCGTTTTTTGATAGGGAGCGGTTTTTTTCTTCGACGAACTGCTTTGTCGTGTTTTCCAGCTGGCCGAACTTGTTTATTTTTGCGATAAATGTGGCGTTTGTGATCACGATGCCCTGGCCGTCGGGATCAAGCATTATTGGGAGGTTGTCTCTGTCTCGCGCAAGGGAGTGACGCACGTCCGGATTTGAGAAATCGACTCCTGTATCCACGATGGCAATTGTTACTCCTGCTCCGGTGTAGTTGTATTTTATGTGGGCAGGCTCGGCTCCCGTGGCCTTTGTTATCTGGTCCATCTGGGAAAACAGCGTCTGGTTTGCGTGGAATTCCAGTGGAAAGTCCTTTACTATATGATATCCCTTCTGGCTCAACGCGGCAGTTGACTGCTCAGGCATCACCATTATGGAAAAAAACCCGTTGTCGTTTGAGACGCTAGAGACTGAAATTCCCGGCATCTGTGGTGGCTGGCCACTTCCGAACACAAGGTACCTCGATAGCTTGTGGTCCTGGGTCACCTCTTGGGGTATTTGGACTATTTCCGGCACCTGGACTATCTGGGGCTTTGATGGTATTTTGTCGTAATTTTCAAGATATGCTGCAGAGCTGGAAACCGAAGACATCAACAATACGCAAAATATGGCACCGATCGCTTTCTTCAATGAAGAGTATGACTTGGAAGGTTTTGTTAACTTATCGGGTTCTGTCAACTTTTCCAGAAAGCTGCAAGATGTTACATAACAAAAAAATGATTTTTGACATGCCAAGGCGCAAACCAAAATTAAAAATGACACGCCCTTATTGATTGGCAATAGCCTTGCGTTTTGTTAGAAAACACGGAAGCTGTTGCAAACGCCATATCTGGAGAAGGCACTTTTCATCTGGCAGAATTTGCTTCAAAACTGTTACCTGTTACGAATTTTCAAAGAGGTTTTCAGTCAAGGATTAAAATCATACAACGACTTTGACCATTTCATCGTAGTCAAACGAATCTTTCCTGAATATATTCTCCAAACTTTCTCTCTTCCCCGTGTTCTTTGCATTGCATCAAGGTGTGCCATCATCAGCTTGATGTATGGCAATATGTTCAATCTGTCCTCTTGTTCTCCGCATGTTGAAGTCCGATAAAGCCTTATCAAAATTAGTCAAAAAGACACTGGATGGTGGGCCGGTAGACTGATTTTGAGTCAGCGGCGCCTTGCCAAAATCACTATCTGGAGGGCGACAATTATGGCAATAGAGGCAACAATCGGAAACAAAAGCGAGTTTAGCTGGAGTGAGGCCTCCTCCATGTTTTTGACCGACTTTGAGATCGAGTCGACGCTCCTGTCAATGTCCTGGCTTGCCTCGTTGAGCGTGGAGCCGAATCCTCCTATTTCGGCCTTTAGGTTGGCAAGCTCCTTTGAGGTGTCCTCAAGCACTGCGTTCAGCTCAAGTATCTGCTTTGATATTCCCCCGATGTCCTGTTTTTGAACCACAGTCGCAGCCGAGCCGTGGGAGATTGTGCCCTGTGAGAACGCCACGACATGGAAGACGTGGGTGCCCTCCATGACAGGCGTGTATTCTGCAAAGTACAGCCCCTGGTGGAGCGTCTTGAAGGACCCAGACAGGTTTACCACCTGGCCGTCGGGCAGGTGGACGTGTGTTGTGCCCAGCAGCTTTTCTGGGCTTCCGCCCACAAGGAGGCCGTCGCTTGTTGTCTGCACAAAGATCTTGAGGGGCTGGTTTACCGCAGCAGTCTCCGGCACAAAGACCAGCACAGTCAGCGTTCGAGTTATCGGCACCTTTTCAAGATCCGCCGTCTCTGCAAACTTGATGTCGACTGACCTTGAGAGGCCGTTCTGCGTGGTGCTTATTGCCTCGACTTTGTAAGTTCCGTAGGGAAAGGCAGTGGAGACCTGGGGCCACACAAAAAGCTCTGTCTGGAACCTGCCGTCCTTGTCTGCCTTGAGCTGGGTAAATGTGACGATGTTTTCGTCTGGGCTGAACATCCTTAGTATGACGGTCTCGTTTGGCAGGCCCTTGCCGTACACAAAGAGGGGCTTGCCTGGGGTATAGATGAGGCTGTCGGTGTTAAAATCAAGCTGTTCTGCAAAGGCAGGCAGAAACGCCACCGCAAGCAAGATTGCGAGTATCTTCACATCGAGTATGGAAGACCGCTCATAGATATTGGTTGCCATGAGATTGATACAGCGTCGCCTTCAGCGTCCGCTGGGACTTGGTAGAATAAAAAAGAAAAAGGGATAGTTTGATTTTTCTAGTCTTAGCTGACGTCTATTGTGACTTCGACAGTCGGGCTCAACGCAGTTGGATTGTCAACAGACTCCCAGACAAACACTGTTGCAGTGTATGTTCCGGCTGCTGTTGGAGTCCAAGATAGCGCTGGGCTGAAAGATTGACCTGCTGCGAGTGAACCTGTGATCCATGCTAGTGAGACTGTGACTCCATCCTCATCCTGGATCTGTACCAAGTATGCAAATGGCTGCTCTCTGTCCTGGCCGTTGGTCAGGTCGGCTGTGATCTGTACCTGTTGGTCTACGGACACCTCATCTAAGGTGTTGCCGAAGGCGTCAACCACTCTTGCGTTAGAAGCTGGTGCTCTCTCAAGAGGTGGTACTACAGTTCCGATGAACGCAGTGCCGGTGATGTCGAGCTCATCTGCTGTGGTGTATGGATCAGGTAGGGTGTTGTCTTGGTATTCTGCAGTGACAGTGTCACCTTCTGCGACTCTGAGTCTGTGACCGGACGAGCTGTCGGTAGTTGTGAAGAACACAGTACCTTCGAATATGCCGGTTGCCTCATTAGTCTCAGTTACAGTCAAGTCGATGCCGCCTGCGTCTGAATCAGACCAGACGTCGACTTCAAAGTTGTCTACTGCTTCTGGGTTTAGGTTCATGTCTGGGTCAATGACTCTTACTACGCCTGTGCCGCTTGCTGGGTAGCTTGCCTCAAGCCATGTGACTTCGCCGATGTTCCAACGAATCAATGCCGAGCCTACAACAGTTTCATCCTCTGAGAACTCAAAGGAGACTGTCAAGCCGTCATCGTCGTCAGCGCCCAGGAATCCGTCCGTTGGGCCGGTTCCGTCAGCGCTGTCATTTTGAGTTGGAGCATCGTTGGTTCCATCACCGTCGGCATCGTGCGCAAATCCTGTGAGGATTACTTCGCCTGTGAAGATGCCAGTGTCTGTACCTGTCTCAACAAGCTTGTACCTGTTGATGTCGTGACCTCTGGTAGCCACCTTGATTGGATCGGAGGTTGTCTCGCCGATTTCATCTATGAGGTTGCTATCAAAGTTGTGGTCAGGTGCGACGATTGTGATGTAGACTTTGTCTGTCCATGTGTACACTTTTTGGTCAAGCTCCACGGTTGCTCCGAAGTTTGATGTAAAGATGGTCAAGTTGATGTCTTCATCTTCTTGGCCTACAAAGTCAGCACCGGATGGACCCCAGTCGGTGTATTCCAGTACGATCTCTTCGCCTCTCTCCAAGCTGTCGTTGTTGAGAACTTTGGGTATCTCAATAACCACCTGGAAGATACCAGTGCTGTCACCTGTCTCTCTCAAGTCAGATGGCTCTGGGTCGAATGCGGCAAATGCGCCTGTCACTCCTTTGTTGCCCATTGTGGTGGTTGCAGCATCAGAGTCCCATTCGATGAGGTCGAGGTCGTATGTCTCTGCCAAGTCGTTATCTAGGTCAAAGTCTGGCTCAATGAGAGTCAGGATCATGTCTGAGCCTATGATATATACGGACTTGTCAGATTGGAGTGCGCCGTTTCTTAGGTCAAAGGTTGCCGAGTCTGTTACGGTGTTTACATCGCCTGAAGCATCAGCTGGGTCTGTGTATTCCACGGTGATGATGTCACCTTGGAGGATACAATAGTCAGTGCTACCTGATGGTACCGCTGTATTGAATCTCTGGAACACAGATCCGCTGGTTGTGCCAGGAGTTACTAGTGAGTCATATGTCGCAGTGTCTGGACATGTTGATGATGCCGGGCCGTCGGTGTACTGGATGTCTAGGTCGAACTCAAAGATACCGCTTGTTGGAGCAGTCTCTATGATTGGACCTAGGTCTCTTGCACCTTCGATGCCTGCGTTGGATGTTGCGTTGTTGCCTATGATGATGACGCCGTTTCTTGCGGTGTCACCGCCTGCATAGCCAAGGATTACGCTGTTCTGACCCCTTGATACGGTGATCTTAACAGGGCCACGTCCAATGCCATCGCCATCTCCATCAGAGCCTGCGACGATTTGGGCTATTCTGTCTTCACCGCTTGCCGAGGTGTCAAAGTCTGGGTCATTGACTTGAACGTGTATAGTCAATATGCCATCTCCGAGTGTTTCATCGGCGCCAACTCCGTTGGTTCCGATGCCGGTCAAGTGAATCGGGAAGATAGATCTGCCTGCTGCGTCGTTGGCAGTGGATGATGCAAAGTCTTCGATGTCACCCCATGGAACTGGGTACACGGTCCTGTCTAGGCTGACTGAACCTGTGTTGGCTCTAATGCCTGCGCCATCTCCGACTTCGACGATTTGTCCAGATGCGTCTCTAAAGTCTAGGTAGTTTACTTCCATGTCAAAGCCCTGCGTGTTCACAGGAGATGTATCCTTTGATTGTCCCGTCTGGGAATCGTCAGGTCTACATACCTTGGATGGAACTTGGAAGTCACCTGTGAAGATACCTGTTTCGACACCAGTTTCAATCAGTGTGAATCCTGTTGCTTCGAGGCTGGCATCGATGCCTGCATTTCTTAATTGAGTGATGCATGCATCGTTGTTGTCAACCCAGGTTCTGTCATCAAATGTGATATCCAGTAATCTACCTAACAAGTCACCGTTGGATAGTTTTGGAAGTCCTGCCTTGCCGACTAGGTTGTCTGCCACATCGCCAGTCGAGTTGACGACTGTGTAGATGTCGATCAGATCAGAGTCGACGTTGAGGTCTTGGTCTTCCAGTGTAACTACTACGGTGTCTGCAATCTTGTATGTCGGCTTGTCAAATGATACTACACCAGAGTGTGTCGGCGCTGCCTGTTGGTCTGCTACTTGAGTTACCACGCCATCTGCACCCAAGTCATTGTAGTTGACTCGCGGTGATTCTTCATCATCTAGGTCTTGGTGCACGACAAACGTTGGATCTTCAGCTATTGTGCTGAGTCCAGTGTATGTGTCTGCATCAAGGATGTTGAGCTGGTTGAGCATGACGAATTCAAGTGAGCCCTCAAAGACTGAGGTGTTGTCACCTGTTTCTTCAGCTTCAATTCTGTAGATGGCGTTGTTGAGTCGGTCCGCTTTTGTGAAACCATCATTCATGTAGCCAAATGAGAAGAAGTCAGCAACTATTGGTGCATCTTTTCCTACAGGGAAATCTGCAGGATCGAATGCAAAGAATGCACCCACTATGGTGTTGTCGTTTAGACCATACAGTCTATCAATGACCCTAGTATTGGTTCCAACAGTCTTGTTCAGGTTGATCAATCCTTGTGAGTCTGATCCATTGAACATGCTTACTGCCCAGAATCTGTCTGCTGTGTTACCAGTTGTGATCATTCTGGTAGCTCCTGTTTGAACAATTGCTAGTGAACCGTTAACACCACTTATAGTGCTGTTGCTTAGTCCTCTGATGTCATAGTTAAAGAGATCAAAGCCATGTAGTCTCTTCACTGAAGAGGTTTCAGTCGAGTTTGTTGATTTAACGACCTTCTTGAGGTCTCCAACAGTCTTTCCGTAGGTAACCAAGAGTCCTCGGACATCTTGTCTACCGTTGTTGTTGCTTGTATCAATGTTGATTATGGCTCTGTCACTAAACTTGTTGACATTGACATCATGGTACGCAATGCTGCCAGACATGTATATGTCAGTAAAGTTACCATCAGTCCTCAAACCCATGTGTCCTGCCTGATAAGTGGTAAATGACTTGGCAAGAATTGCCGAGTACCTTACCTTGTTCACATCGACTTCGGTTCCATTGGCACCCAACGTGAATGGGTTGCCGATTCTAAGTGATGGAATCAGGTCAACGTCCGGGTTGTTGAGATCCAGGTCCTCGTCTGCTCTGCTGTTTTTGTTTGCATCAGAGTCAGTGAGCACTACCGGGATTTCCTCACCAGAGGTCCACTCTGCGTCGGTTGGTCGAATGTCGACAGATGCAAATCCGAATCCTACAAGGATGGTCTTGCCTACCTCGTTGTAGTCGATTGTTGCTGATTTGCCTCTTGGGGCGTCGCTTCTGATCGCCACTACAGACTTGTCATCTTCGTCATAAGTGCCGAAAATGCCGGTGTTTGGCGCAGTTTCGGTAATTGTGACTGGCTGGCTTGCTGCCGTAATTGTTGACTTTCCAGCATTAATGAAGCCATCAGTACCAGTCATGTTGGTGTCAGCATTATCCTGTATTTGGATAATTGTTGCACCTTGCGTACCTTTATTCAGAATCAGACGGCCGTTATCCTCGAACATTAAGGAGGTTAGGTTACCAGTTAATGCTCTTGAGATAACTGGACCACTTTGGCCACTTTTTGCTAGTGCGCCATCTTCAGTAAATACTGAATAAAATGTGGTCTTGTTTGCCGAGTTGGTTCCAAATGTCCAAGAGTCTTCATCTGTTGGGTCAATGTTCAGTTGAACATCAGTGATTGTTACGTGAACCTGTGCGCTTCTTGGGTATGTGGCTCTGTCAAGCTCCAATTTTGCGAATTGATCCACAGTATCAAATTTCAGTGTGGTTGATTGTACACCGCCACCTTTGTTGTACTGGACTACAACGTTACCTGTTGGGTTGAAGTTGTAGAGCTGTATGACTGGCCAGAAGTTGGATTGTGTGACGCTAATTTGGCCAATGCTCACACCCGTTCCTCCATGGTTTAGAGTCTTGTTTTCTCTTACTACATTATTTTGTAGTCCCGGAGTGGTTGTCGAGGTTGTTCCCGTACAAGTACTACTGATTGGATTTTGTGTTTCAGTATTCAGTGTACCTTGAATTCCACCATTGTTTGGCTGTCTTGCTAGTGCAATGCCAACAGTCTGAGTGAATGTTGGGCCAAAAGCTGTGGATGAAGGAGAACAGAACACACCAAAGTCCAATCCTGTACCGTTGAGGGTGCCAAGGCCATTGTCAAGTGCTACCGCATCTGCTATCAGAGCTTGTTTACGGTCTGCAAAGTAACCATACCAGTTACCATCAGTTGCCTGAGCCATCCTGAGCTTGTTACCGTTTACAGTAACGTCAGGCTCACCTTTTGCCTCGTCAGTATCTTTGATATCACTATCAATCACAACCACTTCGATGACCATAGGTCCTGCAAAGTGGTTCTGGAATTGAGAGTTCTCAGCCGATACAAACAAGTTTGCATTTGCTGCTGCGGCCGTTTGCATTGTGCTTGGTGCAAATGCAGTAAAGCCGGCAGCCAGCATAATTGTCATTAATGTAAGACTAGTTAGTTTACGTCCTATCTCGTTGTTCATGTTATTGAATTTCAGTTCGAAAATCACTATATAAGATTAATGGACAATTTATCCACAATTGTACTCTTTTTTGAATAAATTTTAGGCATGAATTGCTTCCGATCGATTTTTTTGATCGCGCCTTGCAAATTTTACAATTCCGAAGGTGAATCCGGTGCGTTTAACCTTTCTTTGACAAAGTCGATGGATTTGACAGGGGAGGGGTTGGTTCCACCCAATATGGCGCTGTATATTGAGGCATAGTCCAGCATGTAGATAAGGCAGGTCAATTTAGTGAGAATGCTGCCTGGGGGGGAGTGGACCTCCCTGTAGTCGATGCAGTTTTTTGTAAAATATTCTCGAAATATTGCCCATCTCTCCTTTGTTTTTGCATAGTCGTCCTTTCCCTGAAGCAGGATGGGCTTGACCTGGGAGGGCTTTTCCCAAGACATTATTCCATTGTGTGAGGCCTCAATTACGTCCTCAATTATTGTGTGGGTTTTTGCGTTTTCCTGCAGCGAGCTTTTAAAGCGGACAGCCGCGGCCTGCAGCCCCCACGGGTAGTAAATTATTGGTATGCCGGAGATCCAGCTTGCCAAATCAAGGGACGGGTTTGTCCCAGACAGATTTGCAGAGCTGATTTGTTTTGAGAGGCTTTGGAGGCCTACAATTGATTCTGTGATGTCTTGTTTGCTGATTGGGATCATCGAGTTGAGCACACCAAGAATCGAATAGACATACCCGATAAACGAGGCCCGAGGCGAATGTGTTTGTCTGATTTGCCTGAATTCGATTTTGTGCTTTGCGCAGTACTGCTGCATTTTTCCCCCAGAGGAGAACGCAACGACGTTGCAGTCAAGCCTTGCAGCAGAGTCAAGGACAGTTAGAGTTTCAGCAGTGTTGCCTGAGATGCTGACTGTGACCACAAGGGTGTCCGAGTCGACTGTCTTTGGCAGGAGGTATCCTTTGACCACACTCACATGCATGTTGGTCTTTGAGAGTATGGCAGAAAAAAGGTCGCCTATTGCGCCAGAGCCGCCCATCCCTGCAAACACGATGTGGTCTATGTCTTTGAAATCTATTGCATCGTGCTTTTTGCTGTACGAGTCCGATGCGATGGTTGCCCACTGATCATAAATCTTGTACATTTTCTCTGTGTCGATTTTGTCCATAGTTGAGATCTCAAGCAAGAGAATCACTTTGGTTGTGAAAGCGACCGTTTTTAATTTGATCTTTTTCTCCAGCCTTGTC
Organism: Candidatus Nitrosotenuis sp.; assembly: GCA_035575435.1. GTDB lineage: Archaea > Thermoproteota > Nitrososphaeria > Nitrososphaerales > Nitrosopumilaceae > Nitrosotenuis. The sequence goes on along the minus strand of DATLXX010000010.1, from coordinate 50,876 downwards.
TTATTTGCTTTATTTTTTGCCGCCTTGCTTTGATTTCCAGCTTCCTGTGCTATCCTTTAAGAGTTTAAGACACCTCTTTATCTAGTCCGAATCTGCCCTGCCTCCAATGCCTTCAGCTTTTGCAAGTTTCTTGTTGATTGATTTGGGGAGATTTTTTGTGTTCCCGTGCATTTCTACAGCTTTTTTGCCAATTTGTACAAATCATCTGGGTTTGTTTTCATCGATACCCGTGATCGTTGGCCGTCAGATATTTAGGAGTGAGGTGCTAAATTTTGGAGTTATTGCGGTTTCTGCTTTAAGAGTTTTTTGTACAGGACCACTGCCTCCTGCTCGTCTTTTGGTCCCACGATGACTGCAGAGCCTCTCTTCATGAAGCTGACGGACAGCTCGTTTGTCCTCATGGACAGCCCAAGCTCCCCCTGGTTTTCCACCCTGAATTGAAGATCCTTTGCAAGATTGGTGATTTTTTCCACGTCGATCTCAAATTTCTGGGTCGGCGTAATAGAAAAGGTGCGCTTGCCACGATTTCTTCCGCACAATTCCTCAATTATCAGTTCTTGTTTTGGTACAGACTCGGCCTTGCCGTTTCCGCAGACGGGGCACTCTTCTGCCCTGAATGTCCTTGTTGTGACAAAGTCTAAATTCTCAAGATCTATGTGGAGGATTTTGTCTGAGAGTGTGGGCTTTTTGCCCAGAATTATCTTGACTGCCTCTGCGACTTCGATTCCGCCTACTATGGAAAGTATGGAGGGGTGCACTCCCTCTATGCTGCATGTGGGCATCGAGTCCTCATCAAGGGCCGGAAACATGCAGCAGTAACATGCAGACTGTTTTGGTAGAATGGTAAAGACCTGGCCTGACACGCCAACTGCGGCCCCTGTTACAAATGGAATGTCTTTTTCAACGCAGGCCTTGTTGAGTGCGTATCTTGCGTTGACGCTGTCAAGTGCGTCAATCACCACATCGCATCCTTCCACTGCATCAAGGGCGGTATAATCATTGATTGAAATTGCGAGTGCTTCAATTTGCACGTCAGGATTTAGTTTTTGAAGTTTTTTTGCTGCCACCTCGACTTTGATTTGTCCGACATCGGATTCGTCAAACATTGTCTGGCGGTGCAGATTGGACAGCTCTATGACATCCCTGTCGATTATTCGGAGTTTTCCAAGGCCCATCGCGACCAGTCTGGTGGTGATTGGGTTGCCGAGGCCCCCTACTCCCACCACGCAGGCCTTGGCAGATTTGAGCTTCAGCTGGCCCTGGTACCCTATCTCCTCCAGCATTATCTGCCTTGAGTACCTGTCCATTTCCTTGCCTGAGAGCTCAGAGCCTCCTGCCACTGCAGGCAGGATGTAGACTTCGTCGCCGTCCTTGAGTTTCGTGTTCATGCCTCCTGCAAATCTTGCATTTTTGCCGTTGATGTAGATGTTGATTAGCGAGCGCGGTGTTCCGTCGTCGTTTAGTACCCGCCGCCTAAAGTCGTCGCCCATGCTTTGAGAGACTTGCTCAAACGATTCCAAAAGCGAGTCTGCAGATATCTGGAGCTTTTTTTCTCCGCCACCTTTGTTTAGGACTGATGGTATGGTAAATGTTATTTTTGCCAATTATTGTATCACCGCAGATACCGCAGCAAGGTCGGCCTGTATTACTTCTGGCTTTGAGAGAACCTCCATGAGGGACTCGGTTGCCTTGAGGCCGTTTCCTGTCACGTAACATATGGTGGTGTCGTTTTTGTCTATTTTGCCGTCCTCTACCATTTTTTTGAGCACAGCTACTGAGACTCCGCCTGCTGGTTCTGTGAAGATCCCCTCGGTTTTTGCCAAAAGCAGAATTGCATCAAGAATCTCTTTGTTGTTTGATTCCTCGGCATATCCACGGTACTGCTTTAGCCTCTTGAGCACGTACCTGCCGTCCCCTGGGTCACCGATTGCCAGACTTTTTGCAATTGTGTCCGGGTTTTCAACCGGCGTCACCTCAGTTGTGTTGTTTTTGAATGCGTCAACTATCGGCGCACATCCGTGCGGCTGGGCTGCATGCACATGCATTGCAGACACGTCACCAAGCAATGACACACTTTGCAGCTCCTCAAATCCCTTGCAGATCGCATTTAGCATTGCGCCGCTTCCAACCGGCACCACCAGCTGGTCAGGCACCTGCCACCCCAGCTGCTCGGCCACCTCGTATGCAAGCGTCTTTGAGCCTTCCACGTAGTATGACCTCATGTTGATGTTGACGATTCCTATTCCCTTGCTGTCCCCTATCTGGGCTGCGATTCTGTTTGCATCATCATATGTACCGTCGACTGCGATAAATTTAGAGCCATATGCCAGAGCCTGGGCTATTTTTGCATGCTCGATGTCGCTTGGTGCAAACACATAGCAGGGGAACCCCCCCTTTGCCGCATGCGCCGCAGTGGCCGACGCCAGGTTTCCTGTGGATGCGCACCCCACTGCGGAGAGGCCGAACTCTTTTGCTTTTGAGACTGCCACACCCGCAGGCCTGTCCTTGAATGAAAATGTGGGATTTACAGAATCATTTTTTATGTAAAGGTTGTCTAGTCCTAATTCTTTTCCAAGTTTTTCGGCCTTGATGAGCGGAGTCATTCCTGCATGAATGCTCACAATGTTTGATTTTGACTCTATTGGGAGTAATTCAAAGTATCTCCAGTATGTGTGCTCCCTGCTTGAGAATGTGTTTTTTGAGATTGTCGGGAACTCGTACTTGACGTCGAGCGGTCCAAAGCATTCGTCACAGATGTACTTGAATGTGGATGCGTACTCTTTTTTGCACTCTCTGCATTGTAGGGAGATCTTTGTCATAAAAAAACTCGCTGCAAATTGTATAGTTAAAATGTCCTAATATCAAGTTTAGTATTACTTAATTTTTAAGACTAAAAATTTAATAATAGTTAATTCTGCCTGATGGGTTTTAAGACAGAGATTGGTGACAGGTGCATTATTTTTGTATTGATTCTATCGGCTTGTCGAGTCGTTGAGGGCAGATACAAGTCTACCCAAACATACAAGCAGGAACGAGCTAGAGCGTATCGCTCTCCATACTTCTCTGGAACGAGGCCAACTACCAGCGCAGGTAGGCATCTTGAGGAAGCAAAAGATGCCAAACTATTCTACGCAGTACAGACATTTCAAGCACCCGGCAACTTTATATGTATATACGAATCTGTATATACATACACATGTCAGCCACACCAATCAAAGTCAGGTTGCAAAAGGTGGGCAACAGCCTCAGGGCCACAATTCCAAAGGAGTTGGCAGAAATGCTGTCCCTAAAAGATGGTGATACCGTAAATATCAGGGCTGCCGACGATGATGGTGATGATAAAACCAAGATAGTTATAGAAAAGATCTGGGACGATGTACCGACGATGGCAAAGTTCTATGGCGCGCTAAATGTGAAGGAGACAAAAAAATGGCCAGGCCCAAAAGAGATAAAGAGCATCTGGGAATAGATTCGAATATTCTTGTGGCATATATTGTAGCAGCGCATCCAGACCACGACAAAGTCCTGCCTGTCAGCTACATGAACCATGCTATAAATCCCACAATAATACACGAGACTTACCACACCTGTGTATTCAAGCTGAAAGCCGAGCCGTGGGATACGAGAAACCTGCTTTTACAATACATGAGAAGAGCGCTTTTTCTTGACACAACATATGGTACAGTCGCACTTGGCCTAAAGATTGCCCTGGATCACGGCATCGGCGGACGGGATTCTCTTATCCTTGCGTCCTACCTGATGTCAGGCCGCATCAGCAGGCTTGTGACACTTGATAGAGCTTTGCTTGAGATAGGAAAAGTGAGCCATGGCAGTCACAATCTCAAGATAGTCTCGCCAGACGACCTCTAGGTTCTGTAGGGTTAACGAAGAATTCACCCTCGCACCAATTGCTTCCATCGACTCAGGATTAACGGTTCCTGTTATTTGTCAAAAACCACGTTCCCCTTCATTGCTTCAACTGGAAGCCCTCCAGGATGGCTAAACCTAGACCACCCCTTGCAGGCGATATTCATAGCCGCAACAATGTCATGGTCCATGGATCGCCTGCAATTACTGCACCACAATTTTCGTCTGTTTAGTCCGTCCTCTTGGAGTAATTCACAAAGTTTTTTAGCTTTTCGCCAAATTAGAGAGAATCGTTGAAAGCAAAAATAATTGGGATCTCCCTTGCAGCGGCAGTCGCCATATCTGTAGCTGTGGCAATACTTTTTGTCGGGCCGATCGATGTCGCAAAGCCCAAAGAAAAGGTGGACGAGTTCAAAAACTGGAACAGGTCCGGGCCGTTTGCCATAAACAAGCACGAGTACAGGCTTGGCGAAAACATCTTCATAGTGACTGACAACCTCCAGCCAGGAGACATTGGGAGTATGGTGTTTCTTATGCCGAATGCCTCAAGAACGTACATTTCCATACCGTTTGATGCCACCGCCAAGCCCGGATTTAACCAGTATTTCAAGCCCTCAATATCAAAGGCGCGCAACATCTGCAGCATCGATGATCTGGTTGGCGAGTGGACTGTGGTATTCAAGGGGACCAATTACGCGCCGCTGAAATTTAGAATCATAAACCAGACCGTTCCAGGTGACGAGGTCGTCTTCCAGCGGGTTTGCTAGTCAAGCTTGTTGTGGAAGCAGGCGCGCTGGCCTGTGTGGCATGCGGGGCCTGCCGGCTCCACCAGGTATATGATCGCGTCAGAGTCGCAATCAACCAGTATCTCTTTGACTTTTTGCGTGTTTCCAGACTCTTCTCCCTTCATCCACAGTTTGTTTCTTGAGCGGGACCAGAACCACGAGTTTCCTGTTTTTTTTGTCAGCTCCAGTGATTCTTTGTTTGCGTATGCCAGAGTCAGGACCTCTTTTGTGTTTATGTCCTGGACAATGACTGGCAGCAGGCCGTCCCCCTTTGCAAAGTCCAAGTCGGCAAGAGTCTTTTTCATGATTTTTTGAGCGGATTTTTCCATATTAGCTTTGTGTGTGAGTTGACAGCCATGTTTTGAACATGTTGTCGGTGAATTTGTATTGGCCACGCCCGGTTTTTTGCAGCACGCCCTTGTCCAAGAGCATGCCGAGCAACGCGGTGACTTCGTTGAGATTCATGCCTGATGCGTCGGAGATCTCCTTTGGATTTGATACTCCGTGGACGGCCATTGTCTTTATGACGTTTATTTCGGTGGACTGTAGCATGCCAAGGTAGTCCCTAAAGTGGATATCGCCTTCTCTGTCAAGCACATCGTTTGCTGTTTTTGATACTGATGACTGGCTTAGGATTCTTTCTTTTGATTCGCCAAGCTGACGTCCTAGGACTTGGAGGTTCTGACATACTCCCGACCCTAAAGGGTTCGGGGTTCTGCTTTTGCTGATTTTCCGTATCATATGTCGCCATCAAGCGGGTTTTTGCAGAACCAACACAGTCGAGTTCCACGGTTGCAGTAGTCTGCTGCATTGCCGTATGGGGGGTATCAGTGCTCCCCTTGCACAAATCTCTTTGTAATTGGAATATGCCATGTGGCCTACTACCAAACGACGAGGTATTTGTGCCGACATTTCCGACCAAGACTTGCTTGGATTTATTGGAATGACCCAGCTGATGTACAAACGATCCCCAGAAGACCGTTTCCGGTGCGACGCTGGCGATCTCCATACTGGATTCCATGTGTTTGGATTAGATACAGATGCTGTATAGCTTTTGGTGTGTGGAATATTGATTTGTGGTGTGCTCGCTTTCATTCCCTGGCCCTAAAGGGCTAGGCTTTCCCGCTCGCTTTTGTAAAATGGCACTCAAAAACTATATAGCCTATAAAGTTATTGCTTTATCTCATCCAGCCTGACCTGGATTTTGTTCTCCTTTAGGTACTGCTTAACCCTGTCCACAGAGTGGGACTCGTAGTGGAATATCGAGGCTGCCAGTGCGGCGTCCACATCTGTCTCCTTGAAGACATCAAGCATGTGTTTTGGCTGGCCGCATCCGCCCGACGCAATGACTGGAATGCGCACCGAGTCCACGATCGCCTTTGTCAGAACCAGGTCGTAGCCGTCCTTTGTGCCATCTTTGTCGATGCTGGTGAGGAGGATCTCACCTGCCCCAAGCTCCTGGACCTTTTTTGCCCACTCTATTGCGTCAAGGCCGGTTCCCTTTTTGCCCCCATACACAAACACCTCAAACCAAAATTTCTTGCCTCCCTCAGAGAAGATGTTCTTTCCTGCAGATACGTTGTAGTTTCTTTTTGCGTCGATTGCGACAACTACACATTGCTTGCCGAACAGCTCCATCAGTTCGGTGATTATCTGCGGATTTTTGACTGCGCCTGTGTTGATTGCCACCTTGTCTGCGCCGCAAAGCAGTATGTCTCGTGCATGCTGCAGTGTTTTGACTCCACCGCCCACAGTAAACGGGATGTCTATTACCTGTGCAACCTTTGAGACAAGCGAGCGGATTGTTTCTCTTTGTTCCTCAGACGCTGTAATGTCCAAAAACACAAGCTCGTCTGCTCCCTCCTCGCTGTATTTTTTTGCCAAAAGCACTGGGTCCCCTGCGTCCTTGATTGATTCAAAGTGGAGCCCCTTGACTACGCGGCCGTTTGCCACATCAAGGCACGGAATTATTCTTTTTGTGAGAGTCAAGCCAGCCTTTTTGCCTCCTGGATTGATATCTTCCCCTCATAGAGCGCCTTGCCCAGTATGACGCCGTAAGCGTTGCATTCTTTTACTTTGCTGATGTCTTGCGGCCCAGATATCCCGCCGCTTGCAATTACGTTCTTTGCTATTTTGCATGCAGCAGCAAGGGTCTTTGTGTCTGGGCCCAAAAGGGTGCCGTCGCGCGACACGCTTGTCACCAAAAACTCTGTAAAGCCATTTCCGGCAAAACTTGAGATTGCGTCCAGCAGCCTTGTCGTGGTTTGCTGCTGCCAGCCGTTTATTACTACCGTTCCGTCGTCATGGTCCACAGATACCACAATTCTATTGCTTCCGAATTTCTTTGCGAGGGATTTTGCAAGATCCTCGTTTTTGAACGCAATGGTTCCAATTACTGCCCTGTCTGCAAACTCCAGTGCGTCGTTTATCAGAGATTCTGTGCGCAGGCCCCCCGCCACCTGGACTGGGATGCTCACCTGGTTGGAGATCCTGCGCATCAGCTCAAAGTTGGAGCCTCTTTGTAATGTAGCGTCAAGGTCCACCACATGCAGCATGTCGGCTCCGTCTTTTTCCCATTTTTTGGCCACCTCTTCTGGCTTGTCGCTGTAGACTGTCTTGTTTTGGGGCTTTCCTTGGATCAGCCGTACCACTCGGCCTTCCATGAGATCGATTGCGGGAATCACTTTCACTTTTTGCACTCTCGCAGAAAGTTTTTGAGCATGAGGGAGCCCACCTTTCCTGATTTTTCTGGGTGAAACTGCGTCCCAAAGAGATTCCCCTTGTTGACCACCGCCGGAACCGCAATGTCGTAATCAGAGTCTGCAACTATGATGTCCGGATTTTTCGGCTTGACTCTGTACGAGTGGACAAAGTAGACCCACGACGAGTCCGGTACTCCGTCCAGTAGAGGATTCTGCCTTTTTATCTTGAGGCTGTTCCAGCCCATGTGGGGGATCTTGAACTTGTTTGGCAAAAGGACCACTTCGCCCTCCATTACTGCAAGGCCTTTTTCCTTTCCTTCCTCGCTTTTTTCAAAGAACATCTCCATTCCAAGGCAGATTCCAAGCACCGGCACATCTTTGACGTAATCGCTAAATGATTTGCTGGAATAATCCCGTATGCTCCGGATTGCAGGATCAAAGTTTCCAACTCCGGGAAGCAAGAGTCCCGAGTAGCTGTTTGGCGCATCAAAGTTTGTTATTACGTCCACCTGGGCGCCCTGTTTTTCAAGCGCCACTTTGAGGCTGAATATGTTTCCTGCTCCGTAATCGAAAATTGCTACCTTCATCTACATTGAACCTTTCGTGCTTGGGATTCCCTTCTGTCTTGTGTCTTTGCTTGCTGCAATCCTGAATGCTACCGCAAGTGACTTGATTGCGGCCTCGACTTTGTGGTGGTCGTTTTCCCCGTATCTGACGTTTATGTGTATGCAGCTGTTGATGTTTTGCGCAAGCGATGAGAAAAAGTGCTCAATGTCTTCCTTTGAGACCCCTTCGATTTGCGCTCTTTTAATTGAGAGATTTATTTTGTTGTATGGCCGCCTCACCAGATCCACTGATGCTTCTGCAAGCGATTCGTCCATTGGCACAGACGCGTAGCTGAATCTTGTGATGCCGGCCCTGTTGGACAGCGCCTTGTCTATTGCGGCACCTATGGCGATTCCGGTGTCCTCTATGAGGTGGTGCACGATTCGGTCATTTGACTTTGCCCTCACTGTGAGGTCAAGCATGGCGTGCTTGCCAAAGGAGCTTACCAAGTGATCAAAGAAATCTATGCCGGTGCTGATCGAGGTCTTGCCGGTTCCGTCCAGATTCACAGAAACAGTGATCGAGGTTTCTTTTGTTTGCCTTTTGATTGTGCCTGTCCTTGCCACACAGTTCAAGTCTGGTTTGCTAAATTTAATGCCTTTGGAAGATGGTTTATTGATTTGAGAATCATGGGCGCCTTGTTTTGCATAAAGAACTTTACTTTTTCAGCCGGATTCGTGCCGGTACCATATATTGCGCAGAAGGTGATTTTTCTGCCTGCACCATTTGCCTTTTTTGCCATTATCAGATCCTCCATGGAATCACCAACATACAGGCAGTGTTTTGCCTTCAGGCCGTCGGCAGCAGTCATAAGTGGTTTCGGATTCGGCTTGGCGAGTTTTCTTGACTCATCCTCCAAAAAAACCGAGTTTTTCAAATCGAACCACTTGAACAGACTTCCAAGCGAGTAGCTGGTGGATGCTCTTCCGCGTCCTGTAACTATTGCAATCTTTTTTCCATATCTTTGCTTTAATGCGGCAAGCAATCTTTTTGTGAGAAGAACCCGGTCATTTTCTATCAGTCCCCTCTTTGTGAATTGGGATTTTTTGTGGAAGATCTTTTTGTACAATTTTGGGCCGTAGAAGATCTGATCAAATATTATATACAGCGGATTGGTCGAGTGCGGGCCTGGATAATCAAGTTTCTTTTTTATCTCAGACAGATCTATTTTGTCAAGGAATTTTTCAACGGATTCTATTCCTGTTTCATCTGCATTTTCTATTACTTTGGCAATGAATTTTTTTGGATTGGCACCGATTTTTTTTGCAGCGACCAAAGACAAAATTGCAGCATAAGTGACATCAACTTCATCGTTGAATCCGCCGCTCTCCTTAAAACCACAAATTATCTGACTTGTAATCGGAATTGATTTTATGTTTGCAAATTTTTGTAGAACGAATGCAGTTGTTTGTTTTATTGCAAGATCGTATGATTTTGATACATCGACTAGGACTCCATCACAATCAAAGATTATCCCGTCTATACTACCAATTGACTTTGAAGCGTTTTTAGTTAAACGTATCCCATTTGCTTTGTTAATGTATGTCAATTTACTCACTTTAGAAAATTGTAGTAAAAAAAATCGCGAACTATCTTGTCTGTTATTGAATATTTACCTTCTATTTTACTTACAATATCATATTCGATTAGCGTGGTCATTAATTTAGGTAAATCTGTTATTCTTATTGATGTCTCCTTTGAGATTTGCGAGATTGTTTTTTCTCCTGTTGCCAACGCCAACAGTATTTTTGGATAGTTAGTGTCTTTATAATTCGAACCAAGATCCTCTGTCAAGATATAGTTGACGTACAGGTACAAACCGCCAGTAGGAGATGTAAGTAGTCTCATGTAGACATCTTTTATAGCTTCTTTGTTTTTTCTTGCTTCTGCAAGCATGGTCAGATAATACGGGTGGCCTCCTACTAGATCATATGCTTGATTTGCATCAGCAGTTGTTGCTTTGGGGTCAGAGTTTTCAAACAGCTCTGTGGCATATTTTTTTTCTAATGGCTTTATGTCAATTATTACAAAATGGCCAAATAATGGACTTTCGCCCTCGCCCAGTATATTTTGCATGTAATGAATTTTTGAGCCACTAACTACAAAGGAGACGTTTGTTCTTCGTTCCAAGATGGTTTTGAATATATCGAGTATTTTTTGTAATTCATTAAATCTCTTGTAACCTACGACGTGCTGGAATTCATCAATCATTATTACGATTCGCTTTTTAGATGCCTTGGAGAGCTTGTTGGCGTAATCAAATACATTTGTTAATGCCTTTAGATAGTTTTCATTTCTGTCTTTTATGTATGGATCAATTTCTATGACTGGTCTTCCGTCCTCATCTATACTTGTAATGAATCTGGCTCTAAGCCTCTTTATTTCTTTTAGTTGGGCAAGCGAGGAGCTTATTTTGGATAGTATTTTGGATGATTTTGGCAATGTTTTTGCATACGCATCTGTCAGCCGTTCAGTCAGTGCTTCTGCAAAGTCAACTGGTGAATAACGATACTCGCCAAGATCTATGTATCCCACAATGATTTTGTGTTTTTCTAGTTTCCTTTTTGCTTCTAAAATTATTGTTGACTTGCCTATTCTTCGATGGCCCAAGAGTGCATAATTTACATTTGCTTTAGGGTTTAACGTTGAATTTACAATTCTTTCAACTTCATCTTTTCTGTCTACTATCTTTTCTGTCGGCTTGCCGATAATCATGTTATTTTTATATTATGTCCAGCATATATGCTTGCTGGCATATATGTCATTTGGCATATAAATAATTACTTTAAAAGATCGCGTATTGCAAGCAAAAATCTGGAGTTCATCTCCTTGGTGCCCACAGTGACCCTCAGGCAGCCCTCGTGTTTGCCTATTTTTCCCAGTTTGCGGACAGAGATTCCTTGTTCAAGCAGGGCAGTATAGATTCTCTTGTCTGCACCCCTTGCGTCAAACAGCACAAAGTTTGCTTTAGAGTCAAAGACGTCAAATGCGCCGCTTTCGCGCAGATTTTTTATGATTCTGGCGCGCTCTTGTTTGACTATCTTTACTGTTTCTTGGATCTGCTTTACTCTTTGCAGGGCAATGATGCCTGCCTCGATTGCCAACGTATTGAGTGGATATGGGTATTGCAGCACGCGCGAGAACACATCTATGAATCTCTTGTTTGCCACCACATATCCAAGCCTGAGTCCTGCCAGGCCAAACGTCTTTGAGAATGTCCTGACTACGATGAGGTTGTCCAATTTTTTAGTAAAGCTTGCCACAGAGTAATCCGAGAACTCGCCGTATGCCTCGTCCACTATGACGACGCCTCCAAATTTTTTTATGAGTTCCAGAAGCTCCTCCTTTTTGAATTGGAATCCAGTCGGATTGTTGGGCGAGTCTATGTACAAGATGTCGGCATTTTTTGCCCTAGACGCAAAGTCGTCAAGGTCCAGTGTCATGTTCTTTGAGAAAGGAACTTTTATGGTAGGTATGGAGTACAGTTTGCACCTCTCCTCAAAGAATCCAAATGTCGGATTCGAAGTCAGGATCCTGGTTTTTCTTGATGCGAAATTTGACAAAAACAGGTCGAGGATTTGATCTGAGCCGTTGCCAACACCTATCATAGAGGCCGGAATTTGCAGGTACTTTGAGAGCGAGTCAATTAGATTTTCTGCTTTCCCAAGGGGGTATTCGCGCACATCAGAGTTTTTTTTGGCAAGATCGATGATCTCCTGCTGTAGCTGCTTGCTGATGACAAAGTTTTCGTTGGAGTCTAGTTTGAGTGCGCCGTGGTGGTATTCTGGTTTTTGGTAGCCCTGAAGCTTTGCAAGCTCGGCAAGCCTTTTGTCGTACCACCGCCTCATATCCTGCTCCTCACTGCATCATAGTGGTTTGGCAGGCTTTCAGAGCTGGTTAGCGTCTTGAGCGGCCTTTGGATTTTTTGCAGTGCCCGCTTTGATGCCTGCACAGTGGTTTGTATTTTTAGAAAGTCGAGCACAGAAAGCGAGCCACGCGAGCGGCCAAACCCGTTGGTGGGAAGTATGTGGTTCGTGCCAAGAAGATAGTCGCTTGCAGCAGACGGTGTGTCTTTGCCAAGCAGTACCAATCCTGCGGAATAGATTTTTTTTGAGATGCCCTTTGGGTCTTTTGTCAGTACCTCCAGGTGCTCCGGCGCAAGCTTGTTTGCGACAGATATTGCGTCCGAGGTTTTTTTGCAGAGAGCCACAAAGCCGTTTTCTTTGAGGCTGGATTTTACAATTTCCTTTCTTTGCAGGCCGGGAATCATTTTGTTGATTTCATCTAATACGCTGTGTGCGAGCTTTTTTGAGGTAGTTATCAGGCAGCACCGTGTGTCCGAGCTGTGCTCTGCCTGGGAGATCAGGTCCAGTGCTATCATTTTTGGATCCGACGAATCGTCTGCAAGCACTGCAAGTTCTGTGGGTCCCGCAAGCATATCGATTGCCACACTATCTGAGACGAGATATTTTGCCGCCGTAACAAATGAGCCGCCAGGTCCCACAATTTTGTCCACCCGTGGTATCGATTCAGTTCCAAATGCAAGCGCCGCGATGGCGTGAGCCCCTCCCACCTTGAAGACAGCGTCTGCACCGCAAACGTCTGCTGCAACCAGCACCAGTGGGTCTACTAGGCCTTGTTTGTTGGGCGGCGTTACCACTGTGACATTTTCTACTCCTGCGACTTTGGCCGGCACAATCGACATCACTGCGGAGCTAGGATAGCGGGCAAGGCCTCCCGGCACGTAGCAGCCCACGCTTTGAAGCGGCAAAAACGATTTTGTGATTTTTATTCCCCCCGACGTAAATTTGATTTCTTTTAGCTGCTTTTTTGCTGCAAGCTCCGTCTTTGCAAGCCTGTCTTGTGCCAGCTTTATTGCGTCAAGTTGTTCTTTTGATACTGCCTTGTACGCGTTTGTGATTTCTTTTTTTGAAACAGCCAGCGTCCTGATGTCTACATTGTTGAATCTTTTTTCAAATCGCCTGAGCGCAGAATCGCCTTTTCTTTGCACTTCAGATATGATTTTTTCAACTAGCTTTTTGTCAAATTTGCGCGCCGCAGGTGGGATGAACGCATCCACATTTTTGACCGGAATGATTCGCATCAATTTTCTTCATCACGCTTTATCTCCTCAAGCTCCAGTATCTGTCTTGGCTCGTGCACTACCAGCCCTTGAGCTATTTTGCGCAGCTTTGGAATCATTTTGTGGAACTCTGATTTTGGCACTATGGTGTTTACGCCGTACCAGCCCTTGGCGCTAAGTGGGCTCACTGTGGGCCTCTTCAGCGACGGCAGGCTGCTCAGCAGCTTTTGCATATTTTTTTCTTCCACGTTGAGATAGATGTGCAGGTACTTTCTTCCCTGTACTGCGCCTCTTATCACAGTCAGGATGTCGTAGATCTTTTCCCTTTTTGATTTGTCGCGCAACGCATTTTTGTTTGCAATCAGGTGAGCGCTTGACTCCATGACGACATCCACTATTTTGAGCTGGTTTTGGCCCAAGGTGGTGCCAGTCTCTGTGACGTCCATTATTGCATCGACTGCATCAGGGGGCTTGGCCTCAGTTGCTCCAAAGGAAAGGTGGATTTGCACGTTTTTGTTTGCGCCAACTCTGAGCCATGGTGTGACTATTTGAGGATCTTTTGTCCCGTAGATCTTTTTGTAGGAATTTAGCTGCTTGATGTATTTTGATGCGGTCGTAAGATACTCTGATGAGATGCGGAGGATCTTTTTTTGTTTGGAATACGCCACAATCATTTCATCAAGTGATTTGAATTTGTAATTGTCAGGAATCGCAACTACAAGTTTTATTTTGCCGATTTCCAGATCCAGGAGCGCCTCTACGTCGGATTTTGTTTCTGCGATCCAGTCCTTGCCTGTAATGCCGACGTCGTAAATCCCATCTGAGACAAATGTGGGGATCTCCTGCGGCCTTAGCATTTTGACTGATATGTCAGGGTCGTCCAAGGTGACGCGGTATGTGCGGCTTTTTCTTTGCACCTTTGTCCATGATTTTTCCAAGAGTCCAAAGACTGCCTCTTCGAGGCTTCCCTTCGGTATGGCAAACTTGACTTTTGTCATGGTATTGTGAAATCTGCTACCTCTATTATTTTTGGCGATTGTGAAGATGCGTTTATGCCAACCATATTTCATCAGGTGGGATGGGTTTTATTTTTTCTAGCATGCAGCCTCATGTGGCCTTTCTGGATCCCCTCCGAGGCCAATGCTCGCAATGCTGCAAAGTTCTGTGCAAGGCCGGCTGCGCACATTACGCATGCAAGCTCGCCGGCTGACTTGATGCCCAGAATTTTGGTGCAGACTTTGGCCATTGGGTGCGTGCCGATGACACCGCCCACCACGCCGACAGACATTGGCATCTCTATTTTGCCCACTAGGTTGCCGTTTCTGTCTTTGTTCCATTCCGTAAGCGAGCCGTACCTGCCGCTTCTTGCAGCGTACGCGTGGGCTGCCGCTTCTATTGCCCTCGTGTCTTGGCCGGTGGCATTGGCAACTGCAATTATGCCATTCATGATTCCTTTGTTGTGGGTGACTGCCCTGTACAGGTCGTGCGCAGCAAACTGGTACGCCAGCACTATGTTGTCGACTGTCTCTTGTCCACCTACTTGGTCTTTGTCAAATACTGCTGTGCCGCGCACAAGTCTTCGCGTGGAATAATTTGAGAGTATCCTGAGAATTACTTTGCCACCTGTGATTTTTTCAATTAATGGTGCGACTCCCTCACACATGGTGTTTGTCACGTTTGCGCCCATTGCGTCCCCCACGTCGATTAAAAGCTCCACAATCAGCATTGGGCCGGAATCAGTCTTTATTTCTCTGCAAGAAACCTCCTTTGCCCCTTTGTCCATCTTGGACAGAGTAGAGCTCTTCGAGTTTGCCAGCTCGAGTATCTCCTTTGATGATTTGAGGATTTGTGGGATTGCCGATTTAACATCTACACCTACCACTTGGATCTGCCCTATGCTGTATGATTCGTCGTTTTGCATTGTGAAGCCGCCATGGGCCCTTGCGATTTTGGCCGCCTTTGATGCTGCCGCGATCACCGATGGCTCCTCGGTTACCATCGGCACCAGATACTGCTTTTTGTTGATGACAAAGTTGGTTGCAATCCCAAGCGGAAATGAAAACGTGCCAACTGCGTTTTCGACCATCTTGTCTGCTTCCTCAAAGCCGATGCCGCCTCCACTTTCGATGATCTTCCTTTCTTCTTGTGTGAGGCCTGCAAACTCGGCGACAATGTCCAGTCGCTCCTTCCTGTTTTTTTCAAAAAAGCCCGAGATTGCCGAATCCAACTTACTTCAGAATTCTTATCAGTTTGTCGTCTGTCTTGTCAGGAAACCCTTTTCCGTCCGTGTTCGAGGTAATTACATAAAGATAACCATCAGGCCCCTGGCTTGCGTCCCTTATTCTGCCAAGGCCGCTAAGTATGCTTTTTTGTGAGAGGACACCATCCTCAGATACCTCCAGTTTGTAGAGATTAGCACCACGCAAAGTTGCCATGATCAAGCTGTCCGTGTATCCTAGCTTGTCACCACTATAAAACACAATTCCCCCAGGCTCGATGCTTGGGTCGTAGCACATGATGGGGCCTACAAACTTTCCGCCGCACTCTTGCTCAGGCCAACCATAATTTTGTCCCGCTCTGACCAGATTGATTTCGTCGTTTTTTGTTGGGCCGAATTCGGTGACAAAGAGATTCCCGTTTTTGTCCCATGCCATTCCCTGCGGATCCCTGTGTCCCAAAGAAAACACAGGCGAGCCGGCAAACGGATTGTCGGAAGGTATTGTGCCGTCGTCATTTAGCCGGAGGATCTTTCCCTCAAGGGAGCTTGGGTCCTGGGCATTGTGTGAAAATTCTGATGAGAGTCCTGTTGCCACATAGAGCTTGCCGTCAGGGCCGAATTTGATCACGCCCCCGTTGTAGAACTGCGAGCCTGGAATCCTGTCAATGATTGTTGATGCGTCTATTATCTTGTTGTCTGATTCTGTGATGCGGAGAACTTTGTTCCAGAGTGTGTCGTTCTCAGAATAAGTGTAATACACATACAAAAAGTGATTGTTCTCAAAGTCAGGATGTGTTGCTATCCCCAACAGCCCCCCGCCGAACACCTTGGCTACGCGCAGGGTGGCAAGAGGCTCCTCAAGCAGCGTGTCTGAATCTATGACGCGTATATCGCCGCCTTTTTCTGTGACAAAGATCCTGTCTTGCGCAAAGGCTACAGCCCATGGCCTTTGCAGGTTGGTTGCAAGTATCTTGATTGCCTCGTTTTGTTGCGCTGTCGGCGGCGGCAGCGGTGGCGGTTGCGACGGCGAGCTTAGAATTATTGCAGAGACAGCTAATGCGGCTGCAATGCCAGCTATTCTGAATTTTTTGTTCACACTGTGGAAAATTTTGAAATGCTAATTAATGATTTGCAGATCCAAGAGCGTATATATCACCTGTATTCAACCTTTGATCAGCGGGGTGGGGAAGTCAGTCTCTGCGGACTAAGTCATCCCGGCGGGCTCATAATCATTCTGATGTGAAACCCGCAGATCGGTGGTTCAAGTGGAGTACAACTCCTGAAAGTCCACCCCCCGCTAGTTTTTGTATTGGGCAAACCAGTTTGCCGCAAACTCTGAATTTTTGTTGGTCAAGCCGATCCTCTGGTACGGCCTAGTCAGGTGCCTGTGTGCCGACGGTTCCGGAATATACAGCTGCCTTTTGAGCTGCCTTGGGATTTGCAGGACTGTCTTTTTGGACGCCTTTTTGCCGCACTTGATGCATTCGTATCCCTGCCCACGCCCCTTCGACTTCATCCTTTTGTTGCATGCTTTGCACAGAGGGTTGACTTGGATCGACATTGGTTGTAGTTTGAGGACCTCAAAGAATTCGACATTCAGTGCTCTTCCGTGTGTTGGCGATGACTTTCTGATGCCACCGCCGACTCGTACCAGGTCGCCGCGGATCAAGCCCATTGCCTGCTTTGTTATTCCTGTGGGCCTGTAGACGTAACAGTTCACCATGACGCCGTCCTTTGTTAGGCCAAACCGCACATGCCCCCCCTTTTGCATTTGCGGTTCCTCAGAAACAGTCCCTGTGATGGTGCCAGACAGGTACGGCCGCAATGAAGACACGTCGAGTTCGTTTCTGAGGTGGTCACCCGTTCCCTGGTTTGATTTGAAGATCAGGTGGCCCACCGGCTTTTCAGCTGACCTGATCAGTTTTGTGGCAAAGACGAGTGTGTCTGCGTCTTCGCCCCTGATTCCAAAAAATACTGGATCTGGGCCGTGTGGCGCAAAAAGTACGCGCTGTCTTTTTGCATCGTAGCTGTTAAAGGTGTGCGGGTAGGTGAGTTCCTGCATCTGTCTGACGCTTGAGCTTGCAATCTTTCTTTTTTTTCCGAACTGCGATTTTTTTCTATATGTCAGAAGCTCATAGGTGTGGTCGTCGAATTGGTACCCGATGGCACCTATTGCGCCGACGAGGCCCTGGCCGTTGCCGATGAAAAACGATTCCAGTTTGTTCTTGACGACGAACTTTTTTGCGTCCGTTCTACTTATTAGTCTCCAAAGAGCCTCCCTGCTGAATTCAACAAAATGTTTTGGGATTGTATTGCTCTCATAAAACACCACGCCAGGGTTTGCGCCATTTTTGAGATCCGAGAACCTGATCACAAACCTGATTATCTTTTTTTTGATTTTGTCTGGATTGGGCGTTTCGATCCTAAATGAGACCGCCCCGTTCCCACGCGTCTTCCAAGGTATGTTCGGATTGAACCGCACCAGTTTCGGATAGTCCAAAAACCTGACGCCTTCTTTTCTTAGCGAGTCGACGAGCCTGTATGCAAGATAAGTGGTGCACATTCCTTTTGGAGAGTCGGTATCATCAAAGCCCACGTTCAGCACCGTCTTGCGCATACTCACCAAATACAAGGCGGCAATTTGTGATTTACTGCATATCAGCTGGATTTAAATTGAAAATGCAAAAGAAGAGCTCCACATTGATAAGAATAGACGAGGAGAAGATCTTCGAGGTAATTGAGAGGCGCAGGCCTGTTTCCGTTGCATTGAACGGCCCTGACGGGATTTTGCCGTACGTGCAGGAAACTGCTTTGAAAATAATGAACAGGTTTGGGATTCCCGCCTATGTGCTTGCGGACACTACTTGGGGCTCTTGCGATCTGAACTCAAATGGAGCAAAAGTTCTTTCTGCGGAGATTTTGTTCAACATAGGCCACACAATCAGCATGCAGTCTCTGGACAACGTAGTGTTTGTGGATGCGTTCGACGACGTCAGCTTCGACGGCGTTGCGCAAAAAATTGCCGGCATTCTGAAAGGCAAGACAGTGTCTCTTGTCACCGACAGCCAGCATCTAAATCAAATCGAGTCCGTAAGAAAAATTCTTGAGCTAAACGGAGTCGCAGTAAAGGTGGGCAGGGGGGCAGGCCAGCTAAATGACGGCCAGGTCTTTGGCTGCGAGTTCTACCCTGCCATGGAGGTAAAAGATATAGTCGATGCAAACGTCTTCATGGGCCAGAGCAATTTCCATGCGGCAGGCCTTGCACTTGCCACAAACAAGCCGACGTATGTCTTGGATCCGTATTTCAACGAGGTAAGAGAGGTGACCGAGTTTGCCCAGAAATTGCAAAAAAAGGCAACTCTTGCCATTTACAAGGCGGCCGAGGCAAAGACGTTTGGAATCATAGTGGGCCTAAAAGAAGGCCAAATATCAAAGACTGCCGCACTCAAATTCAAGCGCGAGCTGGAAAAGGAAGGCAGGGTGGTCCAGTTGTTCGCGCTGACCGACATCACAAACGACCGCCTCCGCAACTTGAAGGGCATAGACGCATTCATCCAGGTGGCCTGTCCGCGCATCTCAACTGACAACCAGTTTGACAAGCCGGTGTTGTCTACTCCACAAGCCAACGCCCTACTGAAGATACTGCGAGGCCAGAGTCCTGAAGGATACCTGCAGATTTCCCACTGGCTGTGACTTGACAAAAATCTTAATATTGAACAATTTGAGATGAATTTTGACAAGGAAAGTAACTTGATATCAAAAACCGTTTTTCGTTCTTAATTGATGTAGATGGCACGCAAAAACAATTTTTCACACGCAAAAAAGAATTTCATCAGGTATCCCAAGGCCAGGATCCACGTCAGTTGCGTAATTAAGGACGAGGATGGCGATGTCGTCGCAATCAAGGGCTTGAAGCTTGGAAGCAGCTCCGTTGTGCGTGACCAAGTCTGGACCGCGGAAGAAATTTACGAAAAAAGCGGCCAAAACCCCAACTTTTCTCAGACGCATTCTTTTTGGGCAAGAGACAAGGAGAACAACGAGTCCGAGGTTTACTGCAAAAGAAAAAACGGAAAGATTTGCCTTGTGGCCCCATCAATTGTCGACGAGGACGGCAAAGACATCCTCAAAGACATGCCTGTATGTGACTCTGAGATCTGAAGCGTTTTATTTGGCCAGATGCTAGCCTACACGAAGAGAAATGAGTGAGTTTGTCATGCCTGGAGACAGGCTTGGGTTTATTGAAGAGATGGAGGCAGGCGACAACACATTTGACGACGGAGACACCATACGTTCGGCTACAATTGGAATAGCAAATGTTGACAAAAAAAATAGAAGGGTGGACGTCAAAAATGGAAAACAGCTGTCCATCCCAAAGAAAGGCGACATTGTCATAGGTACCGTTGCAGCAGTTCTTTCCTCAATGATTGCAGTTTCCATCCAGTATGTGAACGGAAAGCCAAACTCTTCCGGCGTCGAATGCATATGCCAAAACCCTGACAGAAGGCGGGTCATTGCCAGAGTAAACGACATCATCGCGCTAAGAGTGGAGGCCCACAAAAACGGCACCATTCATGCAACCATAGACGAGCCTGAGCTTGGTGTGCTGTTTACAAAATGCAACGTTTGTGGTGGCAGCGTCGTGCCGCTACGAGACAGGGTGAAATGCCCAAACTGCGGATTTGTCGAAGACAGAAAGATTTCAACCAACTACGAAAAAGCCGATTTCATAAAACTGCGAGATTAAGATGCAAAAAATATCGTTCCAAGGAGAACGAGGGGCGTACAGCGAGGACGCGGCAATCTCGTTTTTTGGAGATGGAGTTGAAACCGTACCGCTGTCCACCTTCACAGAAGTTGTGGAAGCTGCTGAAAACGGAAGAGCCGATTACGCCGTGTTGCCCGTTGAGAACTCGCTTGAAGGAAGCGTTGGCGAAAGCTACGACCTGCTACTCTCAACAACTCTTAGTGTGGTAGGCGAGATATACTACAGGGTCAGGCACTGCCTCATCGGTTTTGACAAAATCCAGAACATAGACACGGTGTATTCCCACCCGCAAGCTCTGGGACAGTGCAGAAGATTCATCCAGAAATACAAGCTGAAGATGGTCCCTGCCTATGATACCGCAGGCAGCGTCAAGATGATAAAAGATCTCAACAAAAAAAACATCAGCTGCATTGCAAGCAAGAGGGCCTCTGAGATCTACGGCGTCCCCGTCATCATGGAGGGAATAGAGGACAACGCAAACAACTACACCCGCTTCCTGGTCCTCTCAAAGACGGCTGCGCCCAACGGCGACAAGACATCAATCATCTTCTCCGTAAAACACGAAGCAGGCACCCTCTACAACATACTCAGAGAGTTCAACGAATACAAGATAAACCTCACAAAGATAGAGTCGAGGCCCAACAAGAGCACCCCTTGGGAATACAACTTTTACGTGGATTTCGACGGATCCCAGCAAGACCCAAAAATCGCAGCTCTCCTAAAAAAGGTCGGTGAAAATTCGCTCTTTCTCAAGGTTCTTGGCTCTTACAAAAAAGCAAGGCTCCCTTAGAAGCCCTTTGGCTTGCGCACGCTAAAGCCCGCGCTAAATCCGATTATCACCACACCTGCCGTGAGCACCATTATATGATAAGTGAACAGTATTGGGTCCGTGTTTTTTTCAAATGTGCCTCTGACGGAAAGCTCCGATTGTCCTGTGTTTTGTATTTGGATCCTGTTTGTGCCCTCCTCTAGGACGTACCAGTCAAATGAGATCTGTTTTTTGAATTCGTCATCTGCCTGGATGCCCCCTCCAGGAGTTTGCAGCTTGATGTGGAACGACTCGCCTGTCACGTTAAAGTACTGGTGCGCGCTTTTTGGTGCGACGAACTGGTAGGTTATAGAATCCCCCACCGGAACTTTTTCGTCAAAATTGATTTTTTGAAGCCCAATCGAGGTCACAAGGGCGTACAGTCCTATGGCGATGATTGCAGCGCCAACACCTATTCCAATTGCTGTTGTCCTGGTGAGCACGAGATTCAGTTTGCACCAGACAATAAAAAACTTACATCAGGTCCACGTCATGAGGCTGGCTTTCGGCAAATCCGGCCCTGGACATTTTGATGAACTCGGCGTTTTGCTGCATTTGCGGTATTGTTTGGGCTCCACAGTAACTGAGGCCTGAGCGCACGCCGCCTGCAAGCTGCTTTATGATGTCTGTGACAGTTCCCTTGTATGGAACCATTGCCTCGACTCCTTCTGCCACATAGTCGTTTAGATCCTCGTTGATTGCTACTGTGCCAGTCTCCTTTGACTTTCTTCCAAGGGCCGCGTAAAATGAGGCCATCCCCCTGTAGATCTTGTATCTTTTGCCGTTTTTCATCACATAAGAGCCAGGACTTTCGTCTGTGCCGCCAAACAGGCTTCCAATCATCACCGTGGATGCGCCAGCTGCAAGCGCCTTTGTCACATCACCCGACGTCCTGGTTCCGCCATCAGAGATTATCGGTATGTCGTATTTTTTGCCAACTTGGGCACAGTCATAAACTGCCGTAAGCTGGGGCACGCCGGAGCCCGTAATCACACGTGTTATACATATAGAGCCTGAGCCCACCCCCACCTTTACTGCGTCCACCCCAGCCTTGATGAGGTCTTCTGCGCCTCTTGCCGTTGCGACGTTTCCCGCTATGAGCTCACAGCTTGGGAATGCCTTTTTGATGTGGCGAATGGTGTTGATCGCGTTTTCACTGTGGCCGTGTGCAATGTCAACGACGATTACGTCTGCGTCTGCCTCAAGGAGGGCCTCGGTTCTTTCCATAAAGTCGCCTTTGACACCCACTGCCGCTCCCACAAGCGGCCTCCCCTTTTTGTCCTTTGACGCATGAGGATAATTCTCGTTGTGGGTGATGTCTTTGCTGGTTATGAGTCCCCTCACTGCGCCGTTTTCGTCGACTAGAGGCAATTTTTCAATTCTGTGCTGTCTTAGAATCTCTTTTGCCTCGTCCAGTGAGATCCCAGGCTTGGCGGTAACGACGTCTTTTGTCATCACGTCTTTGACGAGCCTGTTTGGATCTGATTCAAATGTGACGTCGCGTCCAGTCAGGATTCCGGCAAGCTTAGAGTCCTTGACCACAAGCAGGCCTGACACTCCTTTTTCGTGCATGTACTCTATTGCCTCCTTGACTTTTTGTTCTGGCGATATGTGGTAGGGGTTTTCAATTATGACACTTGCAGATCGCTTTACTTTGAGCACCTCCTCGACCTCTTCCTGCACTGTCAGAAATCTGTGGATGATGCCTATTCCACCTTCTCTTGCCATAGCTATTGCCATGGCGGCCTCAGTCACGGTGTCCATGTTTGCAGAGATGAGCGGTATGTTAAGCGAGATGTTTTTTGAGAGCTTTGTTCTGAGATCTGTCTGCGATCTGGTAGTTATGTTAGAGTATTTGGGCACAAGAAGAACGTCGTCAAAAGTTAATCCTTCTTTTATTTCCAAGTAAACCTTCTAAAGGAGATTCGATATGCGTTATAAGCTTTTCTTAGATTTTTTTGAAAACATTTGCGCCACTAGAGCTGCGTCTTTGGTTTCTTTTACATTGTGCGTGCGTATTATGTTTGTTCCATTTAGCACCGCTATTACTTCGGCCGCAATGGAGCCGTAGATTCGATCGGCGGGATTTTTTTTGTCGAGAATTTTTCCTAGAAACGACTTGTTTGACACAGACACCAAGATGGGCAGGTTTAGCTTCTTCAACGAGTCGAGATTTTGCAATACTTGGAGATCCCTCTTGAGCCAGTCGCCACGGATTTTTGTGTAAAAAGGGTTTTTGCCGGATCTTCTGAAAAATCCGATTGCCGGATCTATTGCGATTTTGTCTTTGCTTATTCCGGCAGATTTTGCGATGGAGATGCTTTGCCTGAGTAATGACTTTGTCTGCAGTACTGGATCCCCTCTTGTCTGCACCGGACTGTATGCGCACACAACTAGCGAGGGCTCATACTTTGCAAGCACCTGGCTCATTTTTTTATCATATTTTAGTCCCGACACATCATTGATGATGTCGACCCCAAGTTCCAGCGCCTCTTTTGCCACGTTGGCCCTGCATGTGTCAACCGAGATGGGCAGATTGGACACTCTTTGGATTTGCTTGATTGCTTCAACTATGCGGCGAGTTTCTTCCTTTTCCGACACCATCGTGGAAAGATATGGTGCAGTCGACATTCCGCCAACGTCTACAAAATCGGCTCCGTCTTGTTCCATTTCTTGCACTGCCCAAGCTATTTGCCTTCCACGTTTTACTGATTTTTTGTAAAAAGATTCAGGACTTGTGTTAAGAATGCCCATTATTCTGATCGGATTTGCCCCGCCGACTTGGACTGGGCCCAGTTTATTCACATCATTTATGGCAAACCATCATAATTTTAGAGTTAGTTGACGATTCGAGGGTGGAATTCAAAATACAGTCAAATTGTAAAGGAATTCGGCTACAGCAAAGAGGCAGATCTTGTCTCTGCTGCCTTGCTGAATCTAATTCTTAAAAATCAGTTCCCCTCCCAAAATCTGAGAAAACTCATCAGTGGTAAGCCGGTCTTTGTCATAGGTGCTGGCCCGTCACTAAAAGGCGCCATACCGGTTCTCAAAAGACACAAAAAGCCAATCAAGATTTGTGCCGAAACAGCACTGGACGCGTTGGTCAAAAACGGCATCAGGCCCCACATAGTGGTCACCGATCTTGACGGTAACCTGGGAACACTAGGCAAGATTGGTAAGACAGACACCATATTTGTCGTCCACGCACACGGTGACAACATCCTCAGGCTCGGATTTGCAAAAAATTTCAAGAACTGTGTCGGCAGCACGCAAACCAGGAAGGTTGGCAAAATAGAGAACTTTGGCGGCTTTACCGACGGCGACAGGTGCGTATTTTTGGCAAATCATTTTGGCGCAAGCAGGATCTTCCTGCTAGGGATGGACTTTGGGCCCAAGATAGGCAGGTACTCTAACACAAAGAGGTCCGAAAGGAGCATCAAGCTGAAAAAGCTGCGGTGGGGCAAAATGCTTTTGGAGTGGATGGCGCCGATGGCCGATGCACAGCTTTTTACGCTATCAAAGCAGATAGAGGGATTCAAGAAAATAACTTGGAACGAGCTGGAACGCCTTTGTCGTTCCCCAGAATGAATTTAATACTCTTGGGGTGCCAGAACAAGTATGGAGTTTTCAGAAAACCAAATCAGGGATGTCCTTGAGATCAAAGACAGGCTGACTGCACAGATTCAAAAGCACAAAGAAGAGATCGAGGCGTTGGAAAAAAACCTAGCCCTGATCAATTCCATTTTAAAGCAACAAAGTTTCACAAAGGCGTCTGCGCTGAAGGACTCGGCAAAGGAGGACTACATTCCCCTTAGAAAAAATACCGACGGGACTGTGATTGCCAACGCGCGCGTCACACCAGAACAAGTTTCAATTGTATTAGAAGACGGCGTCTCACTCAGAGAGGACATGCACCCATTCAAGTCATTTTTCCTTGAGAGAATAATCGGCGAAATGAAAAGAAAGGACATGGCAGAATTTGAGAGAGGGGTTCTGGACGAGGGCTCCATAATCAACTGCCTGATAAACAAGGACGGCTCGCTTTTGCGCGAGATAATAATCAAAAACTACCGTCAAAAGGAACGGGTAAACGAGATAATCAACACCGCAACATGGTCATTATCAAAAATGATAGAGAACTCCAAGTGATGCAATGGACAAAATCATAGTGCTGGATTTTGGCTCCCAGTACAGCCACCTCATTTGCAGACGAATAAGAGAGTTCTCAGTGTACGCAGAGCTCGTCCCATATGACATAACGCCTGAGAAATTAAGAGAGATGAATCCAAAGGGGATAATATTTTCCGGCGGCCCGTCCAGCGTTTACAACAAGGACGCCCCAAGGCCAGACCCCAAGATCTTTGAGATGAAGCTGCCTTTGCTTGGGATTTGCTACGGGCACCAGCTCATAGTAGACAACTTTGGTGGCAAAGTCAAGCGCGCAAACAAAGAGTACGGCCACTCTGTCCTCACCGTAGACAACGGTGCAGATCTCCTCGGGGGCATCGGAAGTTCGGTGAGGGCATGGATGAGCCACGGGGACGAGGCAGAAAAGATACCGTCCGGATTTGAGGTAATAGGCCACACCGAGCGGTCTCAGGCAGCCGCTATTGCAAACAGGCAGCAGTCGATCTATGGGATACAGTTTCATCCAGAAGTGGTCCATACAGAAAACGGCGTACAGATCCTCAAGAATTTCGTTCTAAACATTTGCGGCGCCAGCCAAGATTGGACCATGGAGAGCTTTGTGGAAAGAACCGTCTCCGAGATTGCGAAAATCGACGGTAACGTGTTATGCGGGGTAAGCGGCGGCATAGACTCTACGGTTGCGGCGCTTTTGATCCACCGGGCGATAGGCAACAGACTTCGATGTGTCTTTGTGGACAACGGCCTTTTGCGCCTGGGCGAAGAGAATGAGATAGAAAAAATGTTCAAAGACAACTTTGCAGTGAATTTCACCGCAATTAATGCAAAAAAGCAGTTTCTTGAGAAGCTGAGAGGTGTAACGGATCCGGAAAGAAAAAGAAAGATAGTGGGCGAGGAGTTTGTGAGGATCTTCACAGAGTTTGCGCAAAATAACGGCCCCTTCAAGTGGCTTGCGCAGGGGACACTATACCCTGACGTCATAGAAAGCGGCGTCTCAAAAGGCCCCGCAGCCGTGATTAAAACACACCACAATGTCGGCGGCCTCCCAGACTGGCTCCACCTGCAGGTGCTTGAGCCGCTTCGCGACCTCTACAAAGATGAGGTCCGCAAGGTGGCTGCCATCCTTGGCATCCCCAAAAATCTGCTCATGAGGCACCCGTTCCCAGGCCCTGGCCTTGCAGTAAGGGTGATTGGCGAGGTGACAGAGAAGAAATTAGAGATAGCAAGGCTTGCAAGCAAGATAGTAGAAGAAGAGCTTCAAGAGTCAGGCTGGTATGAGAAGGTATGGCAGGCGTATGCGACCGTTGGAGACGACAAGGCAGTCGGCGTGGTGGGCGATGAGAGAAAATACGGAAACATAGTGATGATACGAGTTGTTGATTCTGTGGATGCCATGACTGCAGACTGGACGCGACTGCCACACGAGCTTCTTGCAAAGATCAGCAACCGGATAACAAACGAGATAGATGATGTCACGTGGGTCTCATACGTGGTGTCAAGCAAGCCACCTGCAACCATAGAGCCACAGTGAACTACTGCCAAGTTCGGCCAGATAACTTCAGCAGAACAAAAATTTCTCTTGACATTGTCACGACTGTCAGATCTTTCCAATTGGCTAGGAATCATCAATAATTATTTATTTAAGACTGAGAAAAATTCCAGCATTTGAAAATTACTCAGCTAAATTCTGCCTCTATTTTAATCGAGGATGATTTTGAGGGGTCAAAGACTAAAATTTTATGCGATCCCTGGCTTGAAGGCGAAGAGTATCTTGGTTCGTGGGGAATCTATCCTCCATACGAGTTTAGGCCTGAAGACTTTGCGGATCTGGATTTTATCTATGTGAGCCATATTCATCCGGATCATTGCTCTTCGAACACATTGTCCAAGCTGGATAAAAAAATTCCAATCCTGATACATAATTTTCCAGAAAAATTCCTCAAGCAAAAGCTAGAGGGATTAGGCTTCAAAGTAATAGAGCTTGAGCATGGAGTAAGAACAAGGCTGAAGAACAATTTTCATGTAAATATTCTTGCTGCGGATAATTGCGATCCGGCTATTTGCGGTAATTTGATGGGTTGCGGACTGCTAGAATTCAAGTACAAAACCACCCAGATAGACACCATGGCAGTATTCGATAACGAATCCCAAGTGATAGTAAACACCAATGATTGTCCATATGATATAGGAAAAACTACGGCCCTTGCCATCAAATCGATGTACGGAAAGATTGATTTTTTGTTAGTTGGCTATGTTGCGGCATCGTCTTGGCCCCATTGTTACAATTTGCCAGAAAACGAAAAAATCGAGCAGGCAAACCTCAAAGCAAGAAAAAAGCTGGAAACAACAAAGAAATACATTGAATTATTCGAGCCCCGATTCTATCTTCCTTTTGCAGGGAGATACACGTTGTCTGGGAACAATGCTCATCTGAATCAATATAGGGGCGAGCCTGAGCTAGAGGATGCTTTTGAATGGCTGAGCAGGAATGTCCCAGAGAAATACCAAGGCGTGCTTTTGAACAACGACAGCTGGTTTGATTTGGACACGCAGACACAAAGCAGAAAGTACACCCCAATAGATAGACAGCACAAGAAAAGATATACCGAAGAAGTCTTGGCATTAAAAAAATTCCCATACGAATACGACCAAAAGCCCACATCTGACGAGATTCTGAAAATGATACCAAAGGCCTATGAAAATTTTGAAAAAGTACGAAAGAAAATCCAATGGATTTCCAACACCAGAATCGTTCTTGTAACTAAAGATGCAAATGATGACGATCTGGTGGTTTCCGTAAGTTGTAACGGTAGTGGATTTAACAAAATCAATACAGAGAAACTAAAAGAGTTAGAAAATTACATGAGCATAAAATTAGACATACGGTTGTTGTATTGGTTGTTATCAGGACCACAAAAAGCACATTGGGGAAATGCTGATTTGGGGGCACATTTGAAATATGACAGGGTCGGAAGCGTGTACAAGAGAGGCCTGTTTTATTGTTGGAATCACTTTCATGTCTGAATTCATTACAAAAGCGAGCGGGAAAGCCTGAAACCCTTTAGGGTCGGGAGTATGTCAGATTTTGTATGTCTGCATTTCTGATGTTTGTTTAAAGCGAAAAAACAGACGCATATAGAAAATTCCTGAAAATACACAGTATGGCAAACAAGCATGACTGTTTGCAGAGCAGACAGACAAGTCACTCATTTTTGGTTTTGTTTGCACTATTTGCGTGTACAATACTGCTCACTCAGGCCACGGAGGCATATGCAAAAGACAGCGAAGCTAGAAAAAAAGCTGCTGAAAGGGAAAAATTGATCCAGGCTCAAGAAAAAGAAAAAAAGAAAAAAGATCTAGAAGCTGAGAAAAAATCACTCGAATCAGTAACAAAAGAAACGAAATTAAAAGAACCAAAAGGAAAATCCGCAGTCGATTCTACAAATTCTGCAAAGATAAAGAAGATCAAAGACGCCAAAGCGGCTGTTGACTCTGCAAAAGAAGCATTAAGAGCTTCAGAGAAAGCGTACAATGCAGACAGGACAAATACAGTCAAGGCCAAAGCTTATGAAGATGCAAAGAAGGCACTTGAAAAAGCCAAAATAGATCTGGAGCTTGCAAGACTTGGCTAAACAGCAAAAAAGACAGCCAATTTATAGAAATGTGGCAAAAAAACCGTGGATTGGACGACAGTAGTTCACGATTTAAAAAAGGATCATCATATGACCGCTGCAAGAAAAATTTTTGAAGCTGAAAGCATACTTGCCAAAATGGAGAGAACTGAAAAGATTGGTTCAGAGTTAGTTAGTTTTCTTGGAGTCATTCATGATGTTTTTTCCCATCTTTTAGATGAATACAGCATCAAATTTGGGTGCAATGTTGATCGAATCGGGTTGGAGAAATTCAAAGCCAAGGCAAAAAAGACCGGCAACCTTAACGCAATAAATTTCCTCATCTGGTATGAAAAAGAGTATAAAAAACTCAGAGACAATCCGGAATTTGGCCATCTCCTAGATAAAGAGAGGCCGACTGGCACTGAAGGCGACATTGTTCGAATGTGCTCTGATTTGTTAAAAGAGACAAAATCCGTTGTGTTTTACGCATACGAAAATTTCTAGATGCAAAACCAACAAGCCAGAATCAGATTGGTTGATGTTTGAATAAGGCGTTGCACAAATTACAAATGCGAGCGGGAAAGCCTAGCCCTCTAGGGCAGGGATGAAAGCGAGCACACCACAAATCAATATTCCACACAAACCATACAACAATCTGTATCTAATCCAAACACATGGAATCCAGTATGGAGATCACCGGCATCGCACCGGAAACGGTCTTCTGGGGATCGTTTGTACATCGGCTGGGTCATTCCAATAAATCCAAGCAAGTCTTGGTCGGAAATGTCGACACAAATACCTCCTCGTTTGGTAGTAGGCCACATGGCATATTCCAATTACAAAGAGATTTGTGCAAGAGGAGCACTGATACCCCCCATACGGCAATGCAGCAGACGACTGCAACCGTGGAACTCGGTGTTGGCTCTGCAAAAACCCGCTTGATGGCGACATATGATACGGAAAATCAGCAAAAGCAGAACCCCGAACCCTTTAGGGTCGGGAGTATGTCAGGAGGTGCTATCATCAAGCAGTGCTGCACCAAAGACCCCACCTGAATCACCAAGTTTGTTTTTCAGAATTGGCGTGTCAACCAGATCGCTAAAGACATTCCTGTATACTGCATCACGTCCTTCAGTGTAAAGAAAATCTATGTTGGATACACCACCGCCAAGAACAATTGCGTCTGGATCCAAAATATCTATGACGTTTGCAAGCCCCACTCCGAAATTCTCCAAAAATTCCCGCTTCCAATGCTGCGCAGCATCAGAATTTAGATCCTTGACTATGTCTGAGAGCTGCTCAGACCTGCCTGTCAATTCGCTCCATCTTCTCTCAAGGGCAGGCCCGCTTATGTATGTCTCAACGCAGCCAAGCCTGCCGCAGTAACACATGTTGCCGTTTTGATGCAGTGTGTGGTGGCCCCATTCTCCCGCAATGTATGTTCGGCCCCTGTGCACTTTGCCATTTATTACGATGCCGCCGCCGACTCCGGTTCCCATTATGACGCCAAACACGACGCCATAGCTGGCGGCCGCACCCATTGTGGCCTCTGCCATAGCAAAACAGTTTGCGTCGTTGTCCATTGCTATTTTGCGATTGAGCGATTTTTGCAAGTCTTCTTTTAGCGGCATCCCTATGAGGCACTGGGTGTTGCTGTTCTTGACAAGCCCGCTCTTTTTGGAAATTGCTCCTGGGGTGCAGATTCCGATTTTATAGTCGGAAAGACCTTTTGAGAGCTCCTCCACCAGCGAGACGATCGACTTGACAATGGAATGGTAACCGTTTTGCTGGTTTGTGGCAATTCGTTTCCTCTTTATAGCATGAAGATTCTCATCAAGACAGATCCCTTCTATCTTCGTGCCGCCCAGATCAACGCCTATCCTGTACACAAAAATCTAACAAAAAGATACGTTTTGAAGTTTTTCAGTAATTACTTTTTGGGTCCGCTGCCTGGTGCGCCAGAGATAGCAATCACGTCGTCAATTCTGAGAATCATGCATGCGGCCTCTGTTGCAGATTTTGCTATCTGTTCTTTTACTGCGACAGGCTCCACTATGTTTAGCGTCAACATGTCATCAATTTTGCCCTCCTTTGCGTTGATTCCTGCCCATTTTCTGCCGTTGCTCTGCCTTGCCCTGAGGTTTGCCATGGTGTCAATTGGGTCCATGCCGGCGTTTTCTGCGATTGTGAGCGGAATTACCTCCAATGCCTCGGCGTACTTTCTTATTGCAAGCTGTTCCCGCCCCTCAAAGTTGTCAGACCAGTCCTTCAGCTGGGATGCCAAGTATGCCTCTGGGGCACCCCCGCCTGCCACGATGGCGGGTTTTTCTATGACATCTTTGACAACCATTAATGCATCATGGAGTGATCTGTCTACTTCGTCGACTACCCTTTGGGAGCCACCGCGCACCAAGATAGAGACGGATTTTGGATTCTTGCATCCTTCAATGAAGACCCACTTGTCTGATTCGACCTTCTTTTGGTGCACCAGTTCGGCGTGTCCCAGGTCGTGCTCTGTGATGTCATCAAGGTTTGTAGTGATGCGGCCACCAGTTGCCTTTGCAAGCTTGGTCATATCGCTTTCCTTTACGCGCCTCACCGCAAGTATCCCGTATTTTGCCAGATAATGCTGCGCAATGTCGTCGATTCCTTTTTGACAGATGAGCACGTTTGCGCCGACACGGTGAAGCTTGTCCACCATTGATTTGAGCATCCTGTTTTCTTCTTCCAAAAACATCTGCATCTGTGTCGGGTCCGTAATTCTGATTTCCGCACTCATCTCTGTTTTTTCTACCTCGAGTGCGGCATTCAAAAGCGCGATCTTTGCCTTCTCTATCTTCGTCGGCATTCCACTGTGCACTACTTCTTTGTCAAGTATGATTCCTTTTACCAATTCCGTGGACTGGATTGAGCCTCCCGCCTTTTTTTCCACTTTGATATTGTCAAGATCAACAATGTATTTTTCGCCTTTCTTTTCTGCTACGCGCAGCACTGCGTCCACCACAAGCTTTGAGAGGGTGCCGCTGTCCTCCGAGATTAGTTTTGACTGCATGCTGGTAGTTGCGATTTTGAGTAGAGACTCTTCGTCGGTTGGCTCTATCTTCTTTGCCAGCTGTGATAACAGTTCCATTACCTTTTCTTGGGCAGCCTGGTAGCCCTCCACAATTACCGAAGAGTGCACGTCCTTTGCAAGCAGCTCTTCTGCTTTTTCCAAAAGCGCACCTGCAAACACAACAGAGGATGTAGTGCCGTCTCCGACCTCATTGTCCAGAGTTTTTGAGATCTCCACCATCATCTTTGCTGCAGGGTGCTGCACGTCGATTTCCTTTAGTATGGTGGCACCGTCGTTTGTAATTGTGACATCGCCAATAGAGTCAACTAGCATCTTGTCCAGCCCCCTTGGCCCAAGGCTTGTTCGTACCAGATCTGCTACGAGTTTGGCCGCCATTATGTTGTTTTTTTGCGCGTCCCTGCCTTTTTGTTGCAACGCGCTTTCCTTTAAAACCAGAACCGGCCCGCTTGGTGTCTGCTGGATTGATGCCATAATGAAAAAGCTCTTCTTGACCCGTCTTTAAAAGTTTGCTAGAGGTGGAAGTGCCGATCTTTTCTTTACATCCACTATTCCTGTGGACAGTATTCTAACTGAGGGCAGTGCAAGAAACGGCAAAAAGAGCGGCACTAGGTGCGGTCTTTGGAATTTGCACCCGTTGTCGACTAGTGCTGAATTTACCGCAACAAATTTTTGCAATACGTCATCGAATCCCTCCTCAGATATGATGCCGCCGACGCGCAGAGGCAGAAAAGCAAGCACCTTGCAGTCCCTTACCACGACGATGCCGCCCTGTGACTTGACAAGGTGGTCTGCAGCAGCAGCCATGTCTTTTTCATTGGAGCCGATTACAATCATGTCGTTTTCATGAAAGCTCCATGTGGACGCCAAAGCCCCCACGTTTGCGCCAAAGTTCTTCAAAAATCCCACGGTCTGCCTCCTTGAGCCGGTGGTTCTCTCGATTGCCGCCACCTTCCAGACATCCTTATCTGGCGACGGGACTACATTGCCGTCCTTTGTTACCAGCTCCGAGGTAGCGTGTTTTGTTATTATCTCGCTTTCCAGCTCAATCACATTTGCGACAACTGTGGGTTTTTTGCTCTTTATTGCAAAGTCTTGCTCATCAAACCTCCTTGCAGGTTTTACCATTTTTTTTATCCAGCCTGGCATGGGCGGCTTGCGGATTTTTGTCACCACGCTTCCGTTTGAGACCACAAGTTGCCCTCCCACAAAGACCTTGCGGGGTTTGACCTGCTCCAAGTTGTCAAGTACCAGCATGTCTGCAAGCTTGCCTGGGGCGATTCCTCCAAGATCCTTTCCCATGTTGTAATAATCAAAGCAGTTCTTTGATGCCACACATATTGCGTCCACTGGGTCCATGCCCAAGCGTACAGCCTCCCTTACGCAGTGATCAATGTGGCCATATCTTGTTAGCTCTGCTGGATCCAGCCCGTCTGAGCAAAACATGAGCCTTCCGGTGTATGGCTTGTTGAGGAGAATTTGCGGCACCATGTTTTTGAGGTCGCGGCGAATCGAGCCCTCTCTCATCATCACCCACATGCCAAGCCTGAGTCTTTCCATTACTTGATCATAGTCTATTGGTTCGTGGCATGAGAGAATCCCGGATGATATGTACGCGTTTAGTTTTTTGTCTGACGCACCTGCAGTGTGTCCGTTTATGATGCAGTCATTTTGCAGCATCTGAGAGATCGCCTTCATTGTGTCGCCATGACGCATAGTGACCTTTGTCCACGAGAATACTTCGCCCAGCCCCACCACGCCGTCAAGCTTTATTGCAGATTTCTGCTGTGCCAAAGACAGTGTCCTTGCGTGGCTGAACTTGGGGTCTACTGGGAGGCCCCCGGGCACCACAGAGAATATCCTGATTGGCAGTCCGCTTGATGCCCTCAGAAACTCTTTGAAGCCAGCATATCCGCAAGCACTCACAATATCAATAGGATCTGAAAACAAGGTGGTTGTGCCGCAAAGCAGCGAGTGTTTTGCAAGCTCCGATGGCAACACAAACTGGTCTATGTGGATGTGCGGATCAGCAAACGATGGGGAAAGGTATTTTCCCTCAAGGTCGATTATCGTAGTGGCCGAGCCGACCGTATGCGAGGCATCGTCTCCTACGTAGACGATTCTGTCCTTTGTGATGGCGACTTGGGTGTTTGGAATTATTTCCCTTGTGTAAACATTGACAAGCCTGCAGTTTTTTAGAACCATGTCTGCCTTTTTGTCACCCATTGCAACCGCACTCAGCTGTGAAATCATGGTGGCAAGCTCTGAAGGCACAAAATGAGTTTGTAAAGCGACCTTATTTACCTTAAAAGCTGCATGTTTTAAATTACCATGTGGGGCGTTGCATTCTATGAACGTGCCCAAGGAAATGAACAGGTACTGTCCAAAATGCAAGACGCACACCTTGCAGAAGGTAGCCCTGTACAAGGCTGGAAAGAGAAGAGGCTCTGCTATTGGCGAGCGAAGGCACGAAGAGGACAAAAAGGGATACGGAGGACAGAAATTCCCCAAATTGGCAAAACCTGCAAAGACAACAAAGAAACAAACCTTGATCTTCACCTGTCCGCAGTGCAAAAAGAAATCAAATAAAAGAGGAATCAGGCTCAGAAAGCTAGAGTTGGTTGCACAATGAAGAAAAGCCACATACTCGTTCCAAAACCAAAAAGCAAGTTCCAGAAGGTACAGTGCAAAGAATGCAGCGCCGAAAACATCTTGTACTCGCATGTCACCACCACTGTCACCTGCAAATCATGCGGCAACGTAATCGCAGAACCAACCGGTTCCGTGGCAAAGATATTTGGCACGGTCTCAGGAATTCTTGAGTGATTGGTAGTCTTCTTTTGTGTTTATGTTGACTGCGATCTTTTCGTCATCAAAAATGCTAAGTGTTTCCTTGATTTCACCGCCAGAGATTCTTTGCGGATCGACAATTGAGATTCCGCTGTAGTAGCACTCTGTGCCGTCAAAATTTACGGCAAACTCCAGTTTGATGTTTAGCAGGTCAAGGAATTTTTTTGTCAAAACAAAGCTGTGCCATGCCGCGTCTTTTTTGTGCCTTGAGACCATCTCCCTTACCGTCTTTGCATCGAGTAAAGGTAGATCACCTGACACAACAAAAACAAGATCTTCAAACTTAGACAGAACCGACCTTAGGTCCGACACGTAACCTTCGCCGTCTGTCTGGATGGCGTCTATTCCCTCGTACAACAGAAGCTCCTTTGTGCGCGGCGAGTTCCTGCTTGTTGCTGCAATTATTTTTGAGAAGCAGCCAGAGTCGCGCAAAGCATCCAAGACATGTAGAATTATCGGTTTTTTGTATTCCAAGAGAAGCTTTTCCCCTGGCATATCCATCCTCGTTCCTCTGCCCCCTGCCATCACAAGACCGATCATACAGATGCAAACACCAGAAATGTAGAGACCCTGGCGATCTCGTTTGCGGCACCCATTACGTCGCCAGAGACCCCGCCAAAGCTCCTCCTTGAAACCATGGCAATCATTATGCTCAAAGCAGCCCCGACGCCCAGCGCCACAAAGGCAGCGTTGTTTTGCAAAACTGCAAGCAGTGCCACCGTGATTGCCGCCCCAGCTGCCAGCTTTTTTCTGTCCCTCATCGAATCCACAAAGGGCGTGTTTGAGCCCTCCCACGCGGAAGGCCCAATGCTCGTTATGAGCACCATGGAGAACTTGGCAATTATTTCTCCTGCCAAAATAGCATAGAATAACTCGAAACCTTTGAGCGAGGACAGCCCAATTATCGCAGCTGCAACATACAAAATTATTGCGACTATTCCTGCCGAACCTACAGAGGGATCACGCATCACCTGGAGTTTTTTTTCTCTTGTGCCACGAACCATCAGCCCATCTGCAAAATCAGACAGACCGTCGGTGTGGTGGATTCCTGTAATCAAGACAAGGCCTGCGGTAACAAGCAGGCCCACTACGAGCGGATCCAAAAACAATCCAAGTCCGTATCCGGCAGAGCCCACCGCCAGTCCTATCGCGAGCCCCACCAGCGGGAACAGGTACATGTGTCTGGCAACGCTTCGAAGGTCGTAATTCCCTGCCGGAATTATGGTAAGAAAAGAAAGCACAGAGGCTGCCTGCTTAAACATGCAACCACCAGCCAAGATAGTAAAGCAGTGTCACCAACGGTATGGTGACCAGTACGCAAAACAGAATGCAACTCACTTTCATTAACAAGATCGTGGATCTAAAGTGTTCTATATCCAGTTGTGTCGTTCCGTCTCCAAGAACATAGTGATCGATTTTTTCAAATTTTGTTTGCAGTGCGCCGGCCACTGCGGCCATCGGATACCCAGCATTGGGGCTGACTGTTTTTCTTCCATCACGCCTCATGGTTTGCAACGAGTTCTTCCAGTCTGCTCCAATCAGAAAAGCCGCAACAACGATGACATATGCCGTGATTCTTGCCGGAACGTAGTTTAGCACCTTATCACAGTTTGCGCCAAACCACCCCACATTCGCAAACAATGTGTTTTTGTATCCCACCATAGAGTCGATTGTGTTTACTGTGCGATACACAAATGCGCCAACAAGGCCGAAAAGGCCGTAATAGAACAACGGCCCAGTTATGCCGTCAACTATGTTTTCGCTTGTGCTTTCAAGAACCCCAGAGACCACGTGGTTCCTATCAAGATCCTTTGTGTTCCGCTTGACTAGCAAAGACAGTCTTGCACGTGCCTCGTCCAGGTTGTTTTCTGAAAGCGACTTGATTACAAGCTCCCCGTGTCTTTGCAGGCCCTTGACTGCGATTGTTGTCTTGAGCAACATCGCACCGGCCACCATGACTGCAATTGTGTGTACCAGATCAGTCTGCAGCTTTGCAGCCATCGTAAACAAAAAAATCAAAGATGCAACAA
This sequence comes from Candidatus Nitrosotenuis sp., assembly GCA_035575435.1. Taxonomy (GTDB): domain Archaea; phylum Thermoproteota; class Nitrososphaeria; order Nitrososphaerales; family Nitrosopumilaceae; genus Nitrosotenuis. The sequence goes on along the minus strand of DATLXX010000010.1, from coordinate 14,332 downwards.
GTCCTGTCGCCGTCAGCGTGACGAAAACGCCCCCAAGCTTTTCTTTTGTTGTGTTTGGAGATTTGACAAATGGAACAAGCCACGCCACCAGCCTTCCAACCCATGCCGTAGGATGAATCTTGTTTCTTGGGTCACCAAACGCAAAGTCCAGCGCCAATGCTCCAACTACAATCAGAATCGGAACTAGGATCATCTTAGCAGCTCCTCTACCTTTTTGATGTGTAGGTTAGCTTTGACTGTTTTTGCGAGCTTGTCTATTTGGTGATCGAGTTTCCGTTTGTTTTCTTTTCTGAGAAGATGTATCTTGCTGTCAAGCGAGTCCTCATTTGGCAGGTCCAAGTCGACCAGCGGGATTACGCCGAAAACAGATTTAGATGTTATCTGCCTCAGCTTGGCAAATCCTGGCTGCAGGATCTTGATGTCGCCTCTGAACTTGTTTATTATGAATCCCCTGACCAGCCTTTGGTGGCGTGCCGGCAGGAGCGACATTGTTCCTACGATGCTGGCAAAAGAGCCGCCTTTTTCAATGTCTGCCACAAGAAGTACAGGCGAGTTTGTTTTTTGTGCAAGCAGCATGTTTGCAATATCGTATTTTTGCAAGTTGATTTCCGAGGGCGAGCCTGCCCCTTCAATTATGACAAGGTCGTATCTTTTCTTTAGAGCTTGGAATGACTCAAGGGCCAGCTTGAGTCCCCTTGTGAGGGCAAATTTTTTGTAGTAATCGTCGGCAGTCATGGTTTTGTATGGCCTGCCTTGAACTACGACGGCGCTTTTGTAGCTCCCAAGCGGCTTGAGCAGGATCGGGTTCATGTGCGGCAAGACGTCGGTCCTTGCCGCCATTGCCTGGATTGCCTGTGCCTGAGATATCTCAAATCCGTTCTCTGTGTAGGAGTAATTGGACATGTTCTGTGATTTGAAGGGCGCCACAGTGTATCCCTTGTCTGCAAAAATTCTGCACAGCGCAGTTACGAGTGTGGTCTTTCCGACTCCGGAGGACGTACCCTGAATCATCAGCGTGTTTGTCAAGAAAGCACCTCCAGAGCTCGGATCAGTTTTAGGTTTTCCTTGTGCGTCTTGACTGCGATTCTGATGTAGCTTTTCCCAAGACCTCTAAATGTGCTGCAGTCGCGCACCAAGATGTTTTTACTCAGCAATTTTTTTTGCAAAAGACGCGAGTCCATTTTTGTTTTTATCAGCACAAAGTTAGTTGACGTCTCAAAACAAGAAAACCCGCCGATTTTTGAGATGGTTTTTCTAAGAAAGTCTGATTCTGTTTTTACTAGTTTCCTGCTTTTTGCAAGAAACGTCCTGTCTGCCAGCGCTGCAATTGCGGCCTGCTGTGCCGGCCAGCTCACGCTCCACGGGATCTTGATGTTGTTTAGCGTGGCGGCCAGTTTTTTGTTCCCCACCCCATATCCTACTCTCAGCCCTGCAAGCCCAAACGACTTTGTCAGCGACCTCAGAACAAACAGGTTGTCAAATTTAGCTGTCATGTTGACGATCGACTGAGCCGGAAGCTCTGACAGCTCAATAAAGCACTCATCAACAAAGACGGCGGTGCGTCTTGCTCTTGCGTGTTCCATTATTTTCAGCAGAGTGTTTTTTTTCATCAAGGTTCCTGTCGGGTTGTTCGGATTGCAGACAAAAACAATTCCTTTTTTTGGAATTTCTTTTAGATATCTTGGCAGATCCTCCTCAAGGTTCATAGTTTTGAAAAATGACAATTTTGCGCCGCATAGACGAGATGCCGCCTCGTATTCCCCAAACGTCGGAACGGCAATCAGAACCGGCGTGTTTTTTGTGATCGTGGCTCTGCAGAAATTGTATATTATCTCAGTGGCACCATTTCCGACAACCACATTCCCAGCATTCACCCCGAGGTATTTTGCAAGGTGGGCTTTGAGCTCAAGTGAGGCAGGATCCGGATAGACTGGGATTTTTGAGGTCCAGTCCAGCTTTTTTACCGATTTTGGGCAGCCAAGGGGGTTGATGTTTGAGCTGAAATCCACGATCTCTGGTTTTGGGTTTTTAATAGAGTACAGGCCGCCGTGCGGGATCTGTGCGTGCGTAGCTATGTTTTTGGCAAACTTCACACATTCAGAAAAGCAAACGCGGGTTTAGTTGTTACGTTTTTTGTGGGCTAAGGATTATTAATTGAACGCACGAAAATTTCCCTTGTGAAGAAGCGAGTAGCCATATTGGGCGCAACTGGCGCAGTAGGCCAAGAGTTCCTAGTCTCACTTGAGGATCACCCCTGGTTTGAGGTGACCCAGCTTGCAGCCTCGGAAAGGTCAGCTGGCAAAAAATACATCGAGGCAATACGCGACCCCAACTCCGGAATAGTCAAGTGGCAGGTGGGCGGAGACGTGCCCAAGTACGCAAGAGACATGATGGTAGTCTCAATAGACCAAGTAAAGACATCTGAGCTTGACCTGGTCTTTTCAGCAGTCGAATCCGACGCAGCAAGGGAAATAGAATCCAAGTTTGCAAAGGAGGTTCCCGTGATTAGCACCTCGTCTGCCTACAGATATGAAGAAGACGTTCCTATTTTGATTCCTGGAATAAACGATGACCACCTAGAGCTTGTAGAGACTCAGAAAAAGAAGCGCGGCTGGAAAGGCTTTGTTCTGCCCCTCCCAAACTGCACGACGACAGGCCTTGCAATAACAATGAAGCCTCTCTATGAGAACTTTGGAGCAAAGCGTGTCATCATGACTTCGATGCAGGCAATATCCGGCGCAGGCAGGTCGCCTGGCGTCTCGGCCCTAGACGTAACAGACAACCTGATCCCGTACATCCCAAAAGAGGAAAACAAAGTCAGAATAGAGACGGCAAAAATCCTAGGCAAGCTCAAGGACGGCAAGATAGAGCCGGCAGACATCAAGGTGAGCTGCACCTGCACGCGCGTGCCAGTAATTGACGGGCATACCGAGTCGGTGTTCGTAGAGACTTCCAAGCCGGCCAAGGTAGACCAAGTAAAAAACACAATTGAGGAATTTTCGCATCATGTAAGCGTCCAAGGTTTACCATCGGCGCCAAAAGACTACCTGGTGGTTCACCAGGATCCAACTAGGCCACAACCAAGAATCGACAGGGAGCTCAACGACGGCATGACCACATCCATTGGCAGACTTGAAGAAGACACCATATTCGACAACGGCGTCAAGTATGTCCTCTTCTCGCACAACAAAAAGATGGGCTCCGCAAAGGGCGCAGTTCTTTTGGCCGAGATGCTTTACAAGAAAGGAAAAATCTAGCATCTTTTGCAATTTTTTGATCGTAAGCTTATAAAACCCGAAAGAATTGGACATGGCAGGTGTTTTAGACGGCGAAAATTGATGATCTGGATCTCACCATATTGTCTGAGCTGAGCGAAGACGCCTCAATATCGATTCCAAGACTCTCAGAAAAAATCAAAGTAAACCCCTCTGTTGTATACAGCAGAATCAAAAGGCTCACAAAAAGAAAGCTGATTGAGAGGTTCACTATAGTTGTAAATGACAAGGAGCTCGGGTACGGAGTAAAGGCGCTCACCGGCATCAACATGGACTCAAAATACAGAGACAGTATAATCGAGGAGCTCTTCAAGATAAGAGGAGTACGCGAGATCTCCGAAGTCACAGGCAGATTCGACATAATTGTGACAATGTATGCCATGAACCTTGCGGAAATGCACAAGCTCATAGCAGAGGGGATAGGCCGAATTCAGGGCGTTTTGGCATCTGAGAGCTTTATTGAGATGAAGAGGCGCACAAAGACCATGCCTTATAACCACCAAGCCTGATTCGCATGTTACATTTAATTTTCGATGTCTGTTTTGATGAGGAAGGGAAAAATTATGCAAAAGGTACAGGGTAGCTCAAAAATAAAGACCTACTATGAGCTTACCAAACCCAAGATCTGGTATCTTCTTGTATTTACTGCCTTTGGAGCGGCAATTACTGCATCAAACGTGTATGGAGTTTCCGTTTCCCCAGCAACATGGGCGTTAATGCTGTTGGGAGTAGCTGCAGGTTCTGCGTCGGCAAACACCCTGACAAACTATCACGACAGAGACATTGACGCAATAATGGAGCGAACTAAGGGGCGTCCCATCCCAAGTGGAAGAATCTCGCCGCCCGAAAAAGCAAGAGACTTTGGCCTTGTTTTGGCTGCGATTTCGATGGCATGCGCATTTGCCATCTCTTACACTGCAGGATTCTGGAACGGAATATGGGCAGGAATCTTCATGGCGTTTGGGCTGGTAAACAATGTCGTGGTGTACTCGCTTACTCTGAAAAGAAGGAGCAGGGCAAACATCATACTTGGCGGATTCTGTGGTGGCGCCCCAGTCATGATCGGTTATTCGGCAGTGACCCTGCAAGGCTTGTGGGATTTCGGCCTCGTCATGGCAGGCCTCGTATTCATCTGGATCCCAATGCACATCTGGGCGCTGACTTTACACTTTAAGGACGACTATAACAAGGTAAATGTGCCTATGCTCACCGCAGTCCAGTCCGAAAAGACATCTGCCAGAATCATTGCAGCCTCCACGCTGGTGATGGTCTTGTTCTCTGTTGTGCCCTTCTTTTTGACTGTGGATGGAAAGGAGCCGGTTATGCGCGAAATTTATCTGTACACAGCTGTTGCGTCAGGTGCCCTAATGCTTGCCTTGTCATTTTGGGTCATTGCAAAACCATCTGAAAAAGCTTCGTGGATGCTCTTCAAGTTCTCAAGTCCCTACCTTGCCGTCTTGTTTATTGCGCTCATGGTAGATTCCGCATTACGATAAACTAAATTATTAAGAGATGAGAATCTAGAATTTTTATGAGTGACGACCCTGCGAGCTTGTCTGGGATCATAAGAGAAGTATTTTCTGGATTCCAAGATTTTATTCCCCAATTCAACCCCCTAATTGGCGAAATAATGTCAGCTCCAGTTCTGCTTTTGGCGGGAGCTATCATAATTTTTCTGGGTGTTGCAGGCGAAGCTTTCTTCAAAAGAACCGGCATCCCGGACATTGCATTTCTGATGATTCTTGGCGTCGTCATTGGGCCTGTACTTGGCATAATATCAACAGACACAGTAATCGAGATTGTGCCATATTTTGCTGCAGTAGCTTTGATTTTGATCATGTTTGATGGCGGCCTCAATCTGGATATTCGTACCGTCATAAAGACGGCGCATTACGCGTTGTTCCTTTCGGTTGCTGGCTTTATCACCTCTGTAATCAGCGTAACCTTGGTTGCATTCTACGGCCTTGGATGGGGTTTAATAGAAAGCGTTCTGCTTGGCACCATAGTTGGGGGAAGCAGCTCCATAATCGTCTTTGGGCTGGTAAGAAGGCTCCCCATCTCCGATCAAACAAAGTCAATGCTCAGCTTAGAATCTGCGATGACAGACATCCTTGTCACCATCATTGCTTTTGTGCTCATTGAGATGCTCATTTCAGGTCAGCTTGATCCCTACCTTGCTGTGCATTCATTTGGAAAATCTGTTGCAGTCGGCCTTGTCTTGGGATTTGGCATAGGTATCCCATGGACATATGTTACCACCAGACTTCAAAACGCACAACACTCATACATGCTTACAATTGGGATCCTGTTTGTAATATTTTTCGTGGAAAAATCACTAGGCGGAACAGGGGCGTTGGCACCACTCATTTTTGGCTTAATGCTTGGCAACAAACAGCTTATTTCGCGTTATCTGAGATTCAAGGTGCCGGAGATTTCAGTTGACGATCCAACTCACAACCAACTTACTTTCTTAGTTAGATCGTTCTTTTTCGTTTTTGTTGGCTTGCTTGCCACCATAGGAAGTCTCGAATTCATTTTCTTTGGCATAGTTGGAGCAATGCTGATTTATCTTACAAGAATTGGCATAGTAAAAATCTCACTCAGAAACAGATTCAGCGTGTTTGACAACAAGGTTACTGCGTCAATGATTCCTCGCGGCCTTGCGGCCGCCGTGGTAGCAACCATTCCCCTTACAATGGGTTTACAAAATGCAGAATCCTATCCACAAATTGTTTTTGTCATAATACTTAGCTCTGTAATAATTACAACAATTGCGCTGACAAAGGCAAAGGCCCACATGCCAGTTGATTCCAACATGGAGACGGCAAACAAGAGCTGACTAGGTTCTTGCCTGCGTCTTGTTTTCCCTTAACATGAGGAGGTTTCCTGTCACTAGCGCTGCGAATGCCATAGCAAAATCCGTTATTTTTATCTCTCCAAATAAAAATACCAGATAACTTAGCAAAATCGCCTCACCAATACACGAAAGCGTCACTCCAGCAAAAAACATCCAGTTTGACGAGTTTTGCAGGCTTGAGTTTTTTGTCAACGTCTTCGTCTCATTTTTCATAATGTTTTTTTTGTCTGTCAAGACTTAAACGTGCAGAAATTCGTGATTGATTTTCCGTCATTTGTAATCAATTGTGATTCCATCATATGTTGGAATACATCGCAACTTCCCACACTGTGGGCGTTTGTGCAAAAATGGAATACTCACCATACTTTATTGAGACGTATGTGTCCAGAAATTCATTCGTAAAGACCCGTTCTAGAAAACTCCTATCTGACTGCAGCGCCTCCAGTGCTTCTTTTAGTGTAGAGGGCAGAAGCCTCAAGTTGAGGCTTCTTCGTTTTTGCGAAGTCATTGTGTAGACGTTTTCTTCCACTGGACTTCCAGGATCAATTTTTCTTTTTATGCCATCGAGCCCTGCCAAGGTTATTGCGGCCTCAAGAAGATATACATTGCAGGTAGGATCTGGAACTCGATACTCTATTCGCTTTTTTGTGTGATCACCACTGAAGGTCTTTGGGATCCTTATTGCGGCAGTTCGATTGCTCAAGCCCCAACATATACCAATAGGCGCCTCGTAACCTGCGACCAGCCTTTTGTAGGAGTTTGTCGTCGGATTCGATATGGCGCACAGTGCTGCCGCATGATCTAGAATTCCCCCCATATAGTACCTGCCCATCTGACTTAGTCCGGCGGTTTTGTCGTTGTTGTCATAAAGAAGATTCTCGTTGTCCGAGAATATGCTGTGGTGGACATGCATTGCAGATGCATTGTCACCGTAAATTGGCTTTGGCATGAATGTAGCAACTTTTCCTACATGCTTTGATTTTACCTTCACCATGTTTTTTATCGTAGTTACAGTGTCTGCCATGGACAGCATTTCGTCGTGCTGTATGTTTATTTCACATTGACCCGAGGTTGCAACTTCATGGTGATGTGCTTCCACCTTGACGCCAAAGTATCTATGTAGATCATCGCAGATGTCTTTTCTGATGCTGTCAAGCGTGTCTCGCGGTTTTGCTGAATAGTAGCCACCGCGCAAGTTGACCGCTGTGTTTGTCTGCGACCATGGCGCCTCTACTGATTTTATCGAATAACCTATAGTTCCGGAAGACGATACTGCGTTTGCTGCGGCGGGCAAGAGCTTTATTGAATCGAATATGAAGAACTCTATTTCCGGCCCGAACCTGGCCTGCTGTATTCCCGCCTTTTGCAGTTCACTTCTTGCCTTTGTGACAATTCCTCTGGAATCTTTGTTGAATCTGGCCTTTAAGCCGTCCTCATTTTCCTCGTAAATGTCAACAAAGATTCTAGCTGAGCGCCTTTTTGTTTTGTCATAATAGTTTGGGAGTTCCTTGAATGTAGACACATCAGGCATCAGTAAAAGATCAGAGTCATTAACAGACCTAAACCCCCTAATCGAGCTTGCATCAAGCTTTTGTAGCCCCTTGTTGAAGTGTTCTTCCTCTAAAGAATAAGATGGAATTCCTAGCGAATGCAATTCGCCGAACATATCGACGAACCAAAATTCTACAAAATCAAACTTTTTTTTGAGGATTTTGTCGAGTATGTGGTCTCGTTTAGGCAAGTCAAGCATTATTTATCCTAGAATACCGCCATCATCACTGGAACGAAGAGTTAATGTGTGCCTGATTGTGTTCAATTGGCGAATTTTGTGAAGTGTCTTTTTTAATTCCTCATTGGATGTGGACTGAACCTTGACTATGATGTCATAGGGTCCATCAATTTGTTTTGATTCCAAGACATGCTCCATGTGTTTTAACTCTTCAATAGTTGCTGTTACCTTGTCATCAATGCAGTTTATCAAGACGAAAAGCTTGGACGCGTCTTGTCTTTCATGCTTGTTTTTTTCGAGATCTAGCATACGCTCACCTACGAATCAGAAGGCTTCCTTGCCTTTTCCACATAATGTATGACTCTTTGCGGGAATGGGATCTCGATTCCTGCGTCATCAATGTCCTTTTTGATTTCTTTTAGCAAGATGGGGCCAACATTGTCCCATTCATCACGAGGTATCCAAACCAGAACCTTGAGGTTGACACTTGAATCTGCCAGCTGTTCTGTCCATATCGCTGGCTCCGGTTCGCGTAAAACATACGAAAGTTTGGATGTTGCTTTTTTTATTGCTGAAATAGCTCTGTCGATGTCTTCTTTGTACGCTATGCCCACGACCACTTCCAGCCTCCGAACCTCGCTGCCCGAGACATTTCTTATTTCCGACGTGAAGATTTTTTCATTCGGAACCCGCATTATAGAACCATCAAAAAGCTTTATCCTCGTTGAAAAGATGGTGATGTCCATCAATTTGCCATATATCTTGCTTTGAGGAATCTCTATGAGATCCCCTGTTTTTGCTGGCCTGTCAAACATCAAAAAGATGCCGGAAAACAGATTAGAGACTACAGACTGAGCTGCAAAACCAATTATTATGCCAAAGATTCCACCTGCTACCATCAACCCGCTCAGATCAATTCCTTGGCTTGTGACAACCGCAAGCAAGGTGATGACAATTATTCCATAATAGATTATCTTGTGCAGATTCGTTGCTGTGTTATCGGGCAGGTTCGCTGCAAGATATCTTTTAAAGATGACACTGGCTATCCTTGCAATTATCACGCCCACCGCCATTATCACCACACCGATGACGAGTGAGGCCACCGAGACTTGGTTGCCGAGCAGATTTACAGTTGAGCCGCTTGAAAAAATCTCAAAGACCACTAGTCAAAACCCCTCTCCATTGAAAATTTGTAGTCTGTCTTTTCTGTGTCACGGGGAGCCAGATTCCATTCTGTTTGCTTTACAATGGGATTTTGCACTGTTTCTATTACATGCAAGCCCACACGATTTTTTATGGTGGCATCAAGTCCGTCCATCACCACTTGATTTTCAAGATAATAGAGATCGTGATCTGTTACCGGAAACACAATTTTGCCCATGCGTACAGATTCCTCTAGTTCGTTTGCAATTTTCAATTTGAGTTGTGCATGTGTGAATGATTGTGGCAAAACGTGTGTGCCAGTCAGTGAAATTGTCGCATATTTGCAGAGCTTGCCATCCTCAGGCGTGCCGTACAAGCCAAAACGCGAGTTAGTAGGATCACAGCTAAAAAAATCAAACCCGCTTGTCTTGTCTTGATGTACGAAGAAAAGGCCTACTTCGATAGGAAATGCAAGTGTTGTTTCTATTGAAGAGCCTTCTTCCATATAGAGCGGCTCCTCAAAACGCATAAAGAAAAAATCCGTTTTGTACGCCGGTATGTGTACCGGCAGTACTGGCGCCAACTCGATTTGACGTGTTTCTAATTTGGCCTGAACCAGCTTTTTAACGGTCTCATTTCCCGAATTGCGCTTGTACAAAATTCTGCCATTCCCCAGATCGTGAATCGTGATGGTGTTACCTGGCAGATCTAAGACGAGCTCTTCTTCTAGCTGATATCTGCCAAATCTAGAGATGGTTTTTCCGTCACTTTTTGAGAATACATGCGACATTTTATTCCTCATCCTAGGCTTCCTACGGATAGTTTTTTCTACCAATGCGCCATTTTTCCAAGCTTGTTTTTTCTGTAGTTTCAGTATTTTTTGCCGTAACCAAAACCAATTGTTGTTTTGATTCTTCCTTTGCCTTCGTATCAACAGATATTTTTTTAGATCTCTTGAGAATTTTTGCCAACTCGTCTTCGTAAAAGAATTTCTTTCCGGAAAATGGCTTTAGCTCGTCAATCCATATGGCCTTTTTATCATATTTTGCCAGAAACGGCCTTTGTACCCATTTTGGGTTCCTTCCCTGCAAAAAGCGCATCACTATTGCTTTTTTCTTACCTATGTCTACTGTGCCAAGTACCTGTATTTTGCCTGGATTTGCAGACATGCTTGGCCCGCGTACAGTTCTTGCCAAGCCACTGACTTTTTGATACGCGTCCCTGAAGATCTCTTGGGCACGCACCAGCGGCACTCCAAAGTAGTGCTGTGCCCCAGTATCCCTTGTCACAAACATGTAGTAAGGTATGCATCCAAGTGCTACTTGTTTTTGCCACATATCAGACCAGACTCGTGGGTCATCATTTATGTGGGCAAGGACGGGAGATTGTGTCCGAATCTGCGCTCCAGTTTTGCGTACTCTGTGAATCGCTGTTTTTACTGCAATTGTCGAAAGCTCTATTGGGTGATTAAAGTGCGCCATAAATGCCAAGTGAATTCCTTTTGTTGTTACCCTTTCAAATAGCCTCAACACTTCGTCTGCGTCGTTGTCGGTCAGGAATCTGTATGGCCAGTACGAAAGCGATTTTGTGCCTATTCTGATCGTCTTGAGATTTGGCAGGTCTGCCTCGAGTAGTGCGTCTATGTATTGAGCAAGGATCCGCGCCTTCATAATCATTGGATCCCCACCCGTGAAGAGCACGTCTGATACTTCTGGGTGTTCTCTTAGGTATGCTACAAGAAGATCTATCTCTTTGCTTGCGAATTTGAGCTCCTCAATTCCCACAAATTGTGGCCACCTAAAGCAAAATGTACAATACGCATGGCATGTCTGCCCTTGACTTGGAAAGAAGAGGATTGTTTCCTTGTATTTGTGCTGCATTCCGTAAAGTTTTGTGCCGTCTTTGAGCTGTGGGATGTTGTGCTGCATTTGGCCTGCTGGATGCGGGTTTAGTTGTAGTCGAATTTTGTTTGCAATGGATTGTATAGTTTTTTTATCAGCACCATTTTTGAGCGCAGTTGCCATTTTCCTATAGTGGTGCGGCTTTAGCATTCCTTTCTGAGGAAATGTTAGAATGAAGATTGGATCATCTAGGGCGTTATTCCAGTCTATAAGTTGATCCGTGACGTAGTTATTTGTCTTAAATGGAAGTACGTTTCCGACAACCTCGATTTCAAACTGTTTTTCCTCAGGTATGTTCCGAATTTGTGGTATTTCTCTGAAGTTGCCAAGAGTGTAGGATTTGTATTGTGGTGATCCATATTCAGTCCACACTGGCTCTACTGAAAACATTGCAGATTATAGTTCTTCATTATTGTTAAATGTCGTGAAATCTATGACTCGATTATGATGGTATGTGTTCATTTGTAATCATTTGCAAGCAATTTTTTCGTTTTTGTGTAATTTTGAGAAGATACTTTAACTATAGAATCTTACAAAAAATGGTAATTTTATGACAAATGAATACAGGAGTGAAAAGACGGAGACCATTACTGCCAGAATAAGCAAAAAGACTCTTGACAAGATCCGTTCTTATGCAAAATCAGAAAATACAACCATAAATTCAGCAATAAACCAGCTCCTGGCGCACGCAGTAGACTGGGACATAGTGGCTGCAAAGACAGGGTGGGTTCCAATCCCAAAAGACATCCTCATTTCGTATTTTGACAGGCTGGACGACAAAACCATAATGGAGGTTGCAGAAGCAAGCGGAAAAAACGTTCCAAAAGACATGCTTTTGGCAATGCGTGGCAAACTAGATGTAAAAGAATGGATATCCATCCTTCGAAGCAGGGCGAAGGCTTCCGGTTTCCATTTCACTGAGATAATAGAAGACGATTTTGTCAAATTCGTCATGAAGCATGATATGGGGATGAAATGGTCTATCTATTTTCAGACATATTACATGTCTGCGTTCGGTGCACTTGGCTGCGACATAGATTGTAGTCTGACGAACAATACAATTTCTTACAGGATTAGTAGAAAGTATTACGACCCTGACAGCTAATACAAGCTATCTTCTGTGCTCTTTTGGCACATCAATTATTCTTGGATAGAAAACTTGTTTTAATGTTCTTGATTTTCCATCTTTGAAGACATCTTTTGCACAATATTTCATTGAGAATTCGGCCATTGCCAAAATCACTGGTTTCAGTGCGAATCCTTTTTTAGTGACAGAGTATTCTACGCGGGGTGGTGTGTCTGGGTAGATCTTTCGTTCTATTAGTCCACTTCTTTCCATTTCACGTAGTCTTATTGAAAGTGTCTTGGGGTTAATTCCTTCGATTGATTCTAAAAGTTGGTTAAACCTGCTTTGGTGTAGTAGGCCCATGTTGCGTAAGATGTGGATGGTGAATTTTTTTCCAATTATCTTGAGAGTGTTGTCGATAGGACAACATGTCACCACATCACATGTTGCCGGGTTTAGGCATTGTTTGTATTCTTCTTTCAACTTACCATCACGACACTTACTTTCAATGTAGTTACTTTCCGATTTAAATACTTACCTTTCTATAGTAAATACAAGGAAGAAAGTAACTATGGAATGTACAGTAGAATCATGTAAGAACGAGGGCGCAGAAGTGTGTGCTTGCAACTCAGACAAACCGTGCGAGCAGTGCTGTGATTGTGAGACGATTAATCCAATCCAACACGCTATGGTGGGTTGGCACAAGGCATTTTTTGCAGCCCATCACGAAGCAATGGTAGAAAGGATGAGAAAAAGAATCGAGTCAGCATACGGACCGACCATGGACAAAGCAGCAGATGCTGTCTTTGAAGCGGTTGGCAAAGTTTGGACGTCAATTCTCACCCAATCTGAGGCAAAAAAAGAACTTGCATCAAAGTTGCAGAAAATCTTTTCTGAAACAGGTAGGAGATAGTCAAATCCACAATCCCCTGCTATCTCCTACTTTTTTTATTTGGTGAAATAAAACAAGACATCATTAGCTAGCCACGATGCCAATAGTAACATAGGCTAGTAGAAACTTATCTCCACCAGCTACCAGCGCTTTGTAGAACAGTGTTTGTTTTATACAAAAACTGCGTTAGTTGTGCAGTCAAAACTGGTGGCGATTTCAATTTTATACAAAATTTGAAAATGTGTCAGGCAAGCAGGTTCACATGATGTCAGGCACAAGCCCGACAAGAGATCCTCCCGCCCGCCACACAGTATGACGCATTCCAATAATTAAAGGAACGCGCATGATTTCTACTAGAATCGCGAGATGCCGCACAGTGTGTTGCCTGATTTTGTGCGCATCACGATAGAATCTTCTGGGATGAGCTCATTTGGAGGAACCAGATACAATTTGCCATTAATTGAGACAAGCAAGTACTTGTATCTACACAAAAGCATTCTCTCTTTATGAGTGAGCAGATCCCTTGTGCTCATCAGATTGCTGAATTTGGTCATTGGCTGTGTTTTGCTGTTCCATATTGGATATGGATATTCATACGGAACAAAGTTTTTCACCTGGATAAACGATGGTTTGTATGCAAAAATCATACCAAGAGCCATGCAAGATACTCCTGTAAATAGACTGTATAGATGCAAAAAATCTTTGGACATGTGTAGACGTTGAATCTGATCTGATGCAGTTTCATGGAATAGTTGGAATTTGATCGGGGATTTTCCCAGAACTGTAATATCGTTTGTTATCAGCAATCCTCCTATGATGGTGGCGCAGCCCAAAAAGACACAGAATCCTGCCGCAAATCCTTCTTTTTTGACAGACATTACAAAACAAGAAGAAAAAAACACAATCACAGCTACAACTGGGAATCTAATTATTGGCACGCTGAAAGTTTGCGCAAGGTATGCGATTAGAGGAATGACTAGGAACAGAAGCAGGTTTGTGTGGAGCCGCTGGTTTTTTTGAGCAACTAGATTCGCAATGTGAGTGTAATACATCAAGAAAGTATAAGATTTGTCGATGTGAGATTAAACGATTGTTTAGTTATTCAAAGAATCCATCTGCAAATATCAAAATCTGTTCAATCACAAATTGAAAAAATAAGGGAGTTACTCGTTGACGTACGACCTTTCGCCGTGCTGAGCTAGGTCGAGTCCTACCTCTTCTTCCTTTGGAGTAACCCTGATTCCTCCAGGCCATACTGCATCCATTACTTTGAGAATCACTATGGTGATTCCGAATGCATAGGCCACCGAAATACACGCTCCGATTATGTTGATAGCTTGTTGCTCGTAGCCTTCTGGTGTTCCGGTCCATGCACCGATGCCGTTACCTGTGTCCCAGATGTGCGGGCTTGCCAGCGTGCCAGTGAGAACTGCGCCTGTAAAGCCTCCCATTCCGTGGACTCCCCAAAC
>DATLXX010000009.1:0-20050 GCA_035575435.1 Candidatus Nitrosotenuis sp. | reverse complement strand
GTTTGGGGAGTCCACGGAATGGGAGGCTTTACAGGCGCAGTTCTCACTGGCACGCTGGCAAGCCCGCACATCTGGGACACAGGTAACGGCATCGGTGCATGGACCGGAACACCAGAAGGCTACGAGCAACAAGCTATCAACGTCCTTGGAGCTTTGATCTCTGTAGGCTATGCATTTGGAATCACCATAGTGATTCTCAAAGTAATGGATGCAGTATGGCCTGGAGGAATCAGGGTTACTCCAAAGGAAGAAGAGGTAGGACTCGACCTAGCTCAGCACGGCGAAAGAGCATACGTAAACGAATAGGAAAATCCCTCCTTTCTTTACTTTTTATTTACAAAATAATTTTAACACGAATCAGGAAATCTAAATCGTGTTTATCACAACTACAAAACTTGCAAAAGAACTAGGCCGCCCAGATCTTCTCATCATAGATGCGAGATCCTACAAAGAATATGCACAGGGCCACATCCCAGGTGCGGTGAATCTGGATCTTTTTGCGTTTCACTGGCTCGACACATCAAAGCAAGGAATCGAGATCTTCAACGAACAAACAAGAAGGATTCTGTCGTTTGCAGGTGTGAGTGAGCAAAAAAAAGTCGTGTTCTACGATGACGTCTCGGGAATGCTTGCCTCGCGTGGCGTGTGGCTTTTGATGTATTTTTCACATCCTGCCGCCTTTATGCTTGATGGCGGCCTAAAAAAGTGGCAGTCAGAAAAACTGCCCATTGAGACAAAGACGAACGGCTTCCTGCCATCAAAATTCGACGGAAAGATAAACCAAAAAATCATCGCCGACTATCAATATGTTAACGAAAACCTAGGCAGACTGGTGCTAGTTGATGCGCGCTCAAAAGAAGAATACGACGGCACAGTAATTCGGGGGGCACGACGTGGCCACATCCCAGGCGCAATCAATGTTGATTTTAATCTGAACATAGCCGAAGACGGCACACTCAAGGACGAAAAACAGCTTGACACTCTCTACAAAATTCCCAAAGACGCCGAGGTGGTCACATACTGCCAGGGCGCATACAGGGCCGCAAACTCGTTTTTGGCGCTAAAAAAACTCGGATTCGCAAACGTCAGAGTTTACCTTGGCTCCTGGGGCGAATGGTCCAACAGAACAGAACTGCCAGTTGAGTAGCTATTTTCTTTTCCAAATGAGTTGGTTGTACAACAACTCAGGCACCACCTGCCTGAACGGTTGAGCGCCGCCGTCGTACCACTTGGTAAAGAACTCGTAAAGGTGGAGCCTCAATGACTGGATGTAAACTATGAGTCCTTCGATCATCATGATCCCCAAG
Organism: Candidatus Nitrosotenuis sp.; assembly: GCA_035575435.1. Lineage (GTDB taxonomy): Archaea > Thermoproteota > Nitrososphaeria > Nitrososphaerales > Nitrosopumilaceae > Nitrosotenuis. The sequence goes on along the minus strand of DATLXX010000009.1, from coordinate 18,743 downwards.
TTCCCTCCGACGATCATCGCGATTCCTCCAGGTGACGACCAGCCGCCAAGAGAATGGAAAGAATTGTTTACCGTGAGCAGCAACGCGGCATGCACAAGCAGCATGATCCCAAGTCGTGCATAGCTGATGGTGTGCGCAAGACATTCTACTGTCTTGCCCAAAAGAACTTCCATGATCACGTTTGCCGCACTGCCACCGTCCTCGGGGTGGTGCTTTGCGTGCAGGATTCCGCCAACCATCATAGTTGCCATGGAACCCAAGACGATGACTACTGCGATTCTTGTGATTATCCAGACTCTTGCCCAGTCGCCAAGAAATACCGTCACCCACGGGACGACCTCGTTGTGCGACCTGGAGTACATGTTCATGACGTCGTAGCTGGAACCTATTGCACACATCATGATGACGACGATTCCACCGTACAGAGTCAGGTTTGGAATTGCTTCAAGAAACATCATCTGCGTGTGGCCTTCCTTTTTGAGCTTCCTGATTCTTAGGATGAAGGCCCACACAAGGTGAATTATTCCAAGAAATATCGAGACTTTGAGTATTGTGATCACCTGCTCAAAGGTTAGCTCTGCAACACTAATTATTCCAACAAGCCACGAGACTGGCTTTAGAGGTCCCTCCAGAAGTTTTTCGAATGGGGACAGGTGGTCTATGTGGAACCCAAACATCTCTCCTGCCCCGACGCCTGCAACTGCTGCCGATGCGCCTGATATTGCAATCAGCATGCCCCATCTTGACATGACGCCTTGGCCCTTCATCTTAAAGAGGAGGCCTAGGCCCATCAATAAAAGACCGTGTCCAAGATCGGCAAACATCACGCCATAAAAGATGGGCCACATCAGCGAGATCATGGGAGTCGGGTCTGCCTCGCCGCGTTTTGGTATGCCCTGACTTTGTGTGATTACCTCAAACGTCCTCACCCACCTCTTGTTATCAAACAGCGTGGGCCTTCCATGTAGCAACTTTGGATCCTTGATGTCCTCGGTAATGGACATCCACTGCTTTGTCACTTCCTTGAATTTTGATTCCATGTTCTTTGGTATGTAGCCCTGAATCACAGCAAACCTCTTTGTGCCTCCAGGCTTTCGAAGAGTCTCGAGGACCTCCTTTGCCAAAAATGCGCTCTCATGAAGCGACAAGATGTCTCGGCGTATGGCCTGCTTTGTTTTTGCCAGCTCTTCTTCAAGCGACTTGAGCTTTTTTCCAAGCTCTGCAAGCTTTGACTCTATGAGAGAGTATGCTTGGGAGGGCACCTGGGGTAGCCCCTGAGGTATGACAAAAGGATTCGAGTTAAAACCACGGAATACCTTGAGTATTTTGTCAGACTCGCTTGCAAGACCGATCACGATCACTGCGATCTTGTCTTTTGTCTCAAGCTCGTACCTGTAGAGTGTGACTCCCTCTAGGGCTCGGCTGACCTCAGCAAACTCGGAGGAATTGATGACAAAAAGGTTTGTGTAAAAATACTTCATAAAGCCAAAACCGCCAATGTCCACGTTGAGCTTCTTTACCACGTCGAGTGTCTCTTTTATGGTGGAGTACTCGTCGATGGACCTCTGAGTGGCAGCTGCGTCTTCGAGAAGCTTTGCTGGGCCGTCGATTATTGAAGGCGCTTTCTTCTCCAAGTCTGCGACCATCGACTCGATCTCGTCAAGCTCGTACTGTTTCTTTTTGATGACTGTTCCCTTGAAGAGTACCTCCATGATGCCAACCTGAAGCGGTATCTGCAGCCCCTTGACCACATCGTCAATTGCCTGGTACGTCTTTTGCGCCCGCAGCAAAAGGTCATCGATTTCAGGAGTCACTGTGTCATTTTCAGTCTCTATTTTGTGAAACCATTCAAATTCGGCAAGACGGGACACTGCCTGCGGTGATTCTGATCTAGGCAAAATGATGCTACCAAGCTTTAGATCAGCTACGACCAAGACACCTTAACGGATTTTTGGAGGATTTTAAAATCTTTCCAAACCTGACGGCGCCAAAACTCGTCATGGATCGGAGCGCCCCAAACATTAAAATCCGTTGCAAATTGGAGCCAGACTAATGGGCGTTGACTCGGCGTTAGAACGCACTGTAGAAAAAATTCTCCAAAGCACCGAAGAGCAGATCCTGTCCAGCCTAAAAGAGGCCCTCAAGTCCTCACAAGCAATGCTCTCCAACTCACAAGCTTCACTTGAGCAAGAATATGACAGGATAGTATCAGAAGGCAAAAAGGAGGCAGAAAAGCTTGAAAAACAGATAGTCGGAAACGCCGACTTGGATGCAAGAAACAAACAGCTCTTGCTAGTCGAGGAGTCAATAGAAAAGGTCTTTGCAAAAGCAGTTAAAAAAATCCAGGACGGAAACAGAGATAAAAATTACACTAATCTGATCTCATCGTTGTTACAAGAATCAATCGATGCAATAGGTACATCGGAAATCATAATTCAGACAAACTCAAAAGACAAACCGGTTGTGGAGTCACTTCTCCCCAAGTTCAAGGGGGCCACGCTCTCATCGGAGCTCATCGACTGCCTCGGTGGCATCAAGGTGCAATCAAAGGATGGCACCATGACATTTGACAACACGATCGATGCACGACTTGAACGCCTGAAGCCTTTAATAAGGAAAGATATTGCATCAAAATTCGGAAGGTAGAAGGTATGGTAGCTAAAGGAAGAATTGTCTGGGTCAGCGGTCCTGCGGTAAAAGCAGACGGCATGTCTGATGCAAAAATGTATGAAACCGTCTCCGTTGGAGACGCAAAACTCATCGGCGAGGTAATTCGTCTCACAGGAGATGTAGCATTTATTCAGGTTTACGAATCAACAAGCGGCCTCAAGCCTGGCGAGCCGGTAGTCGGAACAGGAAACCCGCTCAGCGTGCTCCTCGGCCCAGGAATCATCGGCCAAATTTATGACGGAATCCAAAGGCCGCTAAAGGATCTTGCAGAAAAATCGGGATCTTTCATCGGACGCGGAATCACAACCACTCCGGTGAACATGACAAAAAAATACAAGTTCACACCCAAAGTCAAAGTCGGTGATACAGTAGAGCCTGGCAGCATCATCGGCAGCGTGCAAGAAACAGATCTCATTGAACACGGTATAATGGTTCCACCGGATCATCCGGGCGGAAAGATAACCAAGATAGTCGGCGAGGGCGAGTACGACTTGGAAACTGAGCTTGCGTCAACGTCGGAAAGCAAGACGCCAATCAAAATGTACCATTACTGGCCGGTAAGAAAGCCAAGGCCGTATAAAAGCAGGTACGACCCGACCATCCCATTGCTCACAGGGCAGCGGGTCATAGACACCTTCTTCCCGATCGCAAAAGGCGGAACTGGCTCTATTCCGGGCGCCTTTGGCACAGGAAAAACAGTGACCCTGCACCAAATCGCAAAATGGGCCGACTCCCAAGTTGTGGTGTACATTGGATGCGGTGAGCGCGGCAACGAGATGACCGAGGTGCTCGTAGAATTCCCACACCTCAAAGACCCAAGAACCGGCAAGCCGTTGATGGACAGAACCGTTCTTGTTGCAAACACAAGCAACATGCCGGTGGCCGCAAGGGAAGCAAGTATCTACACGGGTGTGACGATTGCAGAATACTACAGAGACATGGGCAAGGACGTAGTGCTTGTCGCAGACTCGACAAGCAGGTGGGCAGAAGCACTCAGAGAGATGAGCGGCAGGCTGGAAGAAATGCCAGCAGAGGAAGGATACCCCTCATATCTGGCATCAAGATTGGCAGAATTTTATGAAAGGGCAGGACGCGTCAGGGCCCAAGGCAGCCCAGACAGGGACGGCTCTGTAACTCTGATTGGTGCAGTATCGCCGTCTGGAGGAGACTTTACAGAACCGGTCACAACACACACCATGAGATTCATCAAGACTTTCTGGGCACTCGATGCCAAGTTAGCGTACTCGAGGCACTACCCGTCAATCAACTGGATGAACAGCTATTCAGGGTATCTGTCAGACATCGCAAAATGGTGGGGCGAAAATGTATCAAAGGAATGGTTTGAGCTAAGGCGTGAAGCATACGGAATCCTGCAAAGAGAGGACACACTCAAAGAAATCGTAAGGCTCTTGGGACCTGAAGCATTGCCGGACGAAGAAAAACTCATCCTCGAGGTTGCAAGAATGATCAAAATAGGAATCTTGCAGCAAAACTCTTTTGATGAAGTTGACACGTACTGCAGCCCACAAAAACAGTTCAAGCTTCTCACACTCCTTGTCGATTTCTACAAGAGAGGCCAGGCAGCACTAAAAGACGGAGCATCGCTTGCAGACATTAGAGCTATGCCAGTAATTGCTACACTGCTCAAGGCAAGAATGGAAGTGCCAGAAAACCAGCTGGCAAAACTCGACCAGATAGCAAGCACGATCGATTCAGAGTTCAAAAAGATAACCGGAGTGAAGGTTGCAGCTTGAGCGCACAGGGCGGAGTCCAGTACAGCAAGATCGCAGAGATCAAAGGTCCGCTCGTCATAGTTGACGGCGTAGAAAGCGTTGCATTCGACGAGCTGGTGGAGATCCAAACAACCGACGGACAAAAAAGACTCGGCAAGGTGCTCGAAGTAGGTGGCAACAAGGCTATCGTCCAGGTCTTTGAGGGAACAACAGGCCTTTCAGTCTCAGGAACCAGCGCAAAGTTCGTGGGCAAAGTCATGGAGATGCCGGTGTCTGAGCAGGTGCTCGGCAGGGTCTTTGACGGCCTGGGCAGACCCATCGACGGCCTGCCGGACCCAATTGCAGACAAATTCCTAGACATCAACGGAGCTCCAATGAACCCAGAACAAAGAGAGTACCCGAGGGACTTTATCCAGACTGGCGTCTCAGTCATCGACGGAATGCTCACACTCGTCAGGGGGCAAAAGCTTCCAATATTTTCAGGCTCTGGAATGTCGCACAACATACTTGCAGCACAGATCGCAAGACAGGCAACAGTGGTTGGCACCACAGACGAATTTGCAGTGGTCTTTGCGGCAATCGGCGTGCAGTATTCTGAGGCGGAATATTTCAGAAGGAGTCTTGAGGAATCGGGGGCACTAAAACGAAGCGTTCTGTTTTTGAATCTGGCAGACGATCCTGCAATCGAGAGGATCATCACACCGAGGGTGGCGCTCACAGTAGCAGAATATCTTGCTTACGACCTTGGCATGCATGTACTTGTAATTCTGACTGACATGACAAACTACGCTGAAGCTCTAAGGGAGATCAGCGCCGCAAGAGAAGAGGTGCCGGGAAGAAAGGGATATCCCGGATACCTGTACACAGATCTTTCCACAATATACGAGAGAGCAGGAAGGCTGCGCGACAAAAAGGGCAGCGTCACACAGATGCCGATTCTCACAATGCCTTCAGACGACATCACACACCCAATTCCGGATCTCACAGGATACATCACCGAAGGCCAGATCGTATTGGGCCGTGATCTCTTCAGACAGGGAGTATACCCGCCGGTAAACATATTGATGAGCCTTTCTCGAATCATGAAGGACGGAATCGGCGAAGGAAGGACGCGAGCCGACCACCAAGAGATCTCAAACCAAAACTATGACGCTTATTCTAGAGCCCAAGAAGTACGCGCACTAGCGGGAATTGTAGGCAAGGCGGGCCTCACAGGAGTTGACCTAAAATACCTCGAAGTCGGCGACGCCTTTGAAAAAGAGTTCCTCACACAGGGAGTGGACGAAAACCGCACCATAGAAGAGACACTGGCGCTTCAGTGGAAGGTAGTCTCTCTCCTGCCTAAGAACGAGATCACCAAAGTCAAAGACAAATTCATCGAGCAATACTACAAGGAAAGATAATTAGAGATGTCTTTTGGGCAAAATGTCGCGGCAACCAAGATTGAGCTGCTCAAATACAAGCGCTCAAGTCAGGTCGCCACCATGGTCCAAAAGATTCTCGACGATAAAAGAAAGGTACTACTAAAAAACATAGAAGAGATGATCACAGAGGCAAACAAGGCAAGGGGAGGCATCTGGGAGCCGCTTCAGGACGTCTACAAGTCGGTAAATGACGCCTACCTCTCTCTGGGAACTGCCACGGTGGATTCTGTTGCCCAGTCCGCCCCTGCGGTCATGGAGGTGGACACCAAGGTGCGAAGGATTGTAGATGTATCGATTCCCACACTAAACGTAACAGAAAAAGACACAAAGTCAATGCCTTATGGTTTTGCAGACACAAACTCCTCAATTGACAGGGCTGCAAAGCAGATCAAGGTTCTCTTGCCAAAGATCTGCAAGGCAGCAGAGTACGAAAATTCTATTTTTGCATTGGCAAAGGCGCTTGAAAAAACGCAGAAGCTCCTAAACGCCCTTGAAAACGTCATCATACCGCAGTACAGGTTGCGCATCAAATTCATCTTGGCAACTCTTGAGGAAAGAGAAAGAGAGGAATTCGCAAGATTAAAAAAAGTAAAGGCGGTCATGGAGAAGAAGAAATAATGGCAAAGCAAGACATCAAAAAACTACTGGAGGAAGCAGACAGATCATTGCAAGCTGAATACGAAGCTCAAGCAAACACGATCAAAACAGAGCTGAGATCTCTGAAAACAAAAACACTGGACAAAATTCAAAAAAGCATACCATGATTTAAATAATGGACACCTTGGAGCATAATCGAAAATGAAAACTTTCGCACTACTTTTGGCGACAGTCGTGACACTTTCAGCAATGACAGGCCTTGCATTTGCAGCTGAGGAAGGGGCTGCTGCATCAACAGACTCTGGCTCACTGAAGATTCTTGGCGCAGGTTTGGCATTCGGTCTTGCCGCATTCGGTGCAGGCATCGGCCTTGGTTATGTGGGATCTGCAGGTCTTGCTGTAATCAGTGAAAACCCAGCATTACAGTCAAAAGTATTCATCTTCGTAGGTATGGTCGAGTCAATCGCAATCTACGGAATAGTAATGATGTTCATTATCTTGGGACAATAAGTCCCCACCACTTGTTTTAATTTTCAATAATATCTTATCTGGTTTACATCGAGTATTCTCATACAGTACTTGCAGCGGAGCACGCGCCCTGTCTTGTCTATTACGTCCATGACCGAATCAATGTCTTCGTGGCTGTTTGTGATGCAGTCGGGGTTTGAGCAGCGGAAGATCTTTTCTATCTTGTTTGGAAGGGATACGCGCCTCTTTTCGACCAGCTTGTAGTCTTTGATTATGTTTATGGTTGCGCTCGGCGAGATGACGGCAAGCTTGTTTGTGTCGTAGTCCTGCAGGTACCTGTTTTCGACCTTGATTATGTCTTTTTTGTTGAACTTGCCGCTTGGCACGTTGAGCGCAATAGTGATGACGTTGCCATCCTTGCCGTCTATTCCAAGCGCCTCAAGCACCTTGAGGCCCTTGCCTCCCTCAATATGGTCTATGACGGTACCGTCCTTTATCCGCCTTACGATCAGGTTTGACTCCTGCATCAGAATACTTTGTATAGTAACCAGTATATATGATTGAAAGAAATGAGTGATTTTTACCAAAAAGACATCATATCTGTGCGTGACCTTGACAAGGACAAATTCGAAAAGATCTTTGCGGCCACGGACAAAATAATCAAAATGGACCCAAACCACAGACGCGAAATTGGACGGGGAAAGACGCTGGGATACCTGTTTTTCGAACCAAGCACACGCACGCGTCTCAGCTTCCAGGCAGCAATGGCGCTGATTGGAGGAACCTCGTTTGGGATAGCAGACGTATCTTCATCTTCGACAAAAAAGGGCGAAAGCCTTGCGGACACTGTGAGAATGATGTCGATTTATTCTGATGCGCTGGCGCTGCGCCACCCACTGGACGGCTCAAGCAGGTTTGCTGCAGAGATCTCAGAAAAGCCAGTGCTCAATGCGGGAAGCGGAACAGAAGAGCATCCGACCCAGGCCATACAGGACCTTTATACAATCAAAAAAGAAAAAGGCAGAATCGACGGCCTCAAAATCGGCATCGTGGGGGACCTCAAGTACGGAAGAACGGTATACTCTCTTTTGTACGCGCTTTCAAACTATGATGTGGACATACGTCTTGTGTCTCCCGAGTCGCTCAAAATCAGATCAGACTCGATCTATGAAATCCAAAAAAAGCTTTCACTAAAAGAATCGACAAACTTGGATGAATTCATAGACGACCTGGATGTGGTGTACGTGACTAGAATACAAAAAGAGAGATTCCCGGATGAAGAAGAATATCAGAAGGTGCGCGGCAGCTACAAAATCGGGCTTGATGTAGTGGGCAAAATGAAAGACGACTCGATCATACTGCACCCACTCCCAAGAATCGACGAAATCTCAACAGACGTAGATAAGACCAAACAGGCAAAATACTTCAAGCAGGCAGAGTACGGAAAATTCACGAGGGCAGCGCTGCTTGCAATGATTCTAAGTGAGAACAGCCTTTAGAAACTATTTTTCGCAGACTGTCTTGCTTCCTTCGTTTGCATTGTACAAGTCTACGATTGCCTGCACATTGCACTCGGAAATGTACGGTATGGTCATGTCAATTGAGGGGGCCATGAGGTCTTCGGGTGCAGTGGAGTGGCCAAGGCCGAGGGCATGGCCAAACTCGTGTCTTAGTATGGTAGCAAGCTGCTCGTCTGTGAGATTTGAAATGTCGTAAATTGTGATAAATGACTTTAGTATCTCGTTGTTTTCTGTGATGGACTTTGTGTAGCCGGTGTAGCCGTCGCTATCTTTTATGTTGGACAAAGTGATTATGATGTCGCCCTCACCACCAGAACTGTCTACAAAGTTAAAGTCTGCTGGGATCTTGTATTTTGTTTGCACATTTGATACGCTCTTGAGAGCACCGGCCCAGCCCTCATAATATGTGGATGTTGAGCCCTTTGGCCCCTTGTGCACCAAGGAATCATCAAACTCCAAGGCGCGCTCAGAAAGTATCGCGTTTTTGATTACATCCAGCTGATGGTCTGTGACCCGCGGCGATTTGAGGATGTTGACGTTGAGTGTGGTTCCCACAAGGCGCCACGACTTCCATGTGTCTACTGTATCGCCGCGGAGGTTTTCGGTAAAATATCTTGTCTTCAATACTGTCTGTGGTTGTGGGTGATCAGTCAGCATATCCCCAATGCCGGACACCATGATCAACAAAAATACGGCAGGCAGGACGCACAGCTCCGCTACAAGCAGCGCCTTTGATCTTGACTTTTTGATTTGTTTTTGGATTCGTGTTATCTCTTTTACAAGCTCTTCCTGATGTTTTTTGAGCTCGTCAATCGAATCACCCTGAACAAGGTCGAGGCTTTGCCATTCTGTGTTTTTGTTTTGGAGTTGTTTTATTTGGGCTGTGGTCTCACCGAGCTCTTTTTTCATAAGCTCTAGGTGCTCCTTTAGGCGATTCAGCGAGTTATTTGGCATCAGAGTTCCTCGCAGAGGATCTCAAGTACGTCCTGCGGTGTTATGACTTGCTCCGAAGTCATCACACAGGGGTATCTGGAGTTGATCATGATCTTGCAGATGTCAGAAAGTGTCATGCGCTCTGAAATCAAAGTAGGCGTGATAGTCTTGAAGGTGCTAGCGCTAAGCTCAAGGAGGTTCTGGGCCTGCGGCGTATTTAGTTCCTTTATTTTTTCAAGCAGGATCTCAGAGTTTACAAATGAAATTTCGCCCTCAAGGAGAGCCAACTGGTTTCTGTCTTTGGTTAGTATTTCGACGACGTTTCTGATTGTATCTTCTCTTTTGTACGTTGGAATCTGCTTTTTGGGAAAAGAGGAAGCAGATACGTTGTTCTTGCATAATGCGCCAATCTCGAGAACCTGCCTAATAGAGAACTGCGAAAAGCTTGTCCTGTCGTTTTGAATAATGGTAAAAGGGTTCCTTACGCGCTCCATCCGCTTTAAGATGCTGGCAACGTTGACGTTTCTGGAGTCTATGTAATAGTCCACATTCATTATCTTGGTGACAGCGGAGTCAAAAAAGCCTGGAGTTGGATCCTTTTGGAGGCCGTTAATTACCTCGGAGGCGCTCACAGTACCGATTGGGAACTCATCTTCCATGACCACAAGATTGCTTGTGATGTCGGAAATTCTTGCTAGCATCGATGTGGCAATCCAGATGTTGTCGTTTGGAGTGATGGTCGAGATTGGAATTGACAGGAGCGAGTACGGCAACACCTCCTCAAAGGTGCACGTGTCTAGCGTGATATCGTCGCCGCTCAGCAGGGACTGAAACACCAAGCTTCTTTTTTGCTTGTCCGAATTTTTCAGAATCCTGCCAAACGTGCCAAGCTTACGACCAAAGTTTAATTTAGCTAATCTCATCACTACTCCGTTTTTGCTAATTTACACTTGAAAATCAAATTTCATAATCAAGCTGATGTTCGAATTGAACATACGATTTTTTTGTTTGTTTAATAAACAAAAAACCGTGTTCTGTGCAAAACTCCAAAACTTATTTTTTTATTGTGAGCTGCCCTTTCTTTTTCAACATAAAACCAGCTGCACCGATTGCTCCTGGAACTATGATCAATATGGGATCAAAACCAAAGATCTCAAAGGAGTACTGCTCCTGTGCTTGCTCTTCGACTATGGGCACATCGTCAGAAATCACTTGAATCGTCTTTGTCACGGCGGCATCAGGGTACAGCTGTCCGCTTACAGTAGCCTTGATTGTGACTTGGGGGCCTAGTGGCATAATTGATGCTGCAGCCTCGCCGGTCGGCCCAGTGGTGCTGTCAGCCATATCTAGGGAAGCTCCATCGACTTGCCACCGCACACTCAGTCCAGCAAGCGGCTTTCCTCCAGAGCTGGCGGATGCAGTCACAATGAGGCCCTCTGCAGCATTTATGGAATCAGGTGCAGTGATGCTAAGCTCCGGCACAAGACTGCTTATTGTTATCTTGTCTTTGAGGAGCGGAAGCTCTTTTGAGAGAAACGAAATCTCGGTCTCGCCGCTTGCCTTTGGAGCTACATCAAACAAGATGTAATGGTTCCCCTTGGGTATGGTCACTTTTGAAGGAATGTCCAACATCTGTTGATCCTTTACAACCACGCTGATCTCTACGTCGCTTGTTGCATACGTAGGAATGCCTGCAGAGTTTACCAGTTGGATGGCAAACACATCATTGTTGCCTACAAAAATCGTCTTTGAGTGATCAAAGATGAGATTTGCTGGATCCAATGAAAGATTCTCAATTGTGGCAGTGTCTTCAAAATCTCCAACCTCAACTGCCAATGCTGCAGTCCCCTTCTTTTGCGCCTTGGCATCGAGTATCACCAGATTGTCCTTTGGCAAGATCTTCTTTGGCTGAACTTCGACGTATTGATTTGGTGCAACGAAAACCTCTTGGGCTTCTGGGAAGTTAGTAACTTCGGCACCGTCCTTCAGATATAGGACGAGCGGAAAACTAGTGCCTGCAAGAACATCTGGTATCAGGGGCTCTACAACAAGCTCCAGAGAGTCCTTGTCTGGGCCAAAAATATCCACGCTTGTAAGTTCTACATTGTTTACGACTGGCCTAAGCTCGAGGTCGGAAGGAGCACTGTTGCTCACGGTGCCGTACACTAGAGCACTCTGGTCACCCTTGATGATGGTGACATCGGGAACGGAAAGAGATTTGCTGTCAGACGAATCAATCTTTATCTGTATGTTTCTTTTCGCAACAACGGGGTTTCCGTTTTCGTCCTCCAAATATACAACGCCTATCAGTTCGGATCTACCAGTGGTCAATACAGGAAGAGTCTCAAATTTGACTATCTTGTCGTCCATCAGCTCTAGATCCTTTGCTACAATCTCCTCGCTTTGTACAACTAGGGGATCCTGAGTGGACATGATCAGCTCATACGTGTCTTCAATGCCTTGCGGCAGGGAGTACTGCGTGTAAGCCCAGTACGATCCCTTGCTTATAGAAAAATAACCAGACGACTTGTAGTTGTAAGTCGAACTGTAGTTGGTGGCCTCGTTATCATCAGAGTCCACAAGCTTGTAGTAAACAGTAATGTCATTTTGTGCAAGGACGGGCCTTCCACTGGAGTCCTGAAGCTGTGCTATGATGAAACCCTTCGATGCGTCATGTATGGTCAGCGTCTTTGGATATGTGTATAGCTTTACAGTGAGATCTTCGTCTTTTTCAACCGTCACAGTCGCGCTCTCAGTTTCAACACCGGGTGAAGTAGCATACAATACCGCGGTACCTGGCTTTTTGATGCTGAACTTGGCATACGCAAAATATTCGCCCTTCTTGATGATGAGGTTTTGGGTAGAGAACTCAACAATGTCCCTGCTCGCAGTGCTGAGTGTGACTACTGTGTCCTCTTTTGCAATGACTGGAAAGTCGTCCTCGTCTGCAAGCTGTACTGCTATGTATCCCTCACTTAGGCCGCTTGTGGTGAAGGTGTCTGGAGTGACTTTGATCAGCAACGCTGCCGCATTGTTTTTGTTTCCATACACTGTGACTGGAATCTCTTTTGATGTAAACCCGGGCGCAGCAAGATAAATCGTGGTGGTTCCGGCCTTGCCTGTTCTGATTGTGACTTCGGTCACAAGCGAGCTGCCCTCCTGTACCCCCTCGACGTGCAACACAGACGAATCAAGCGACGTGACGGTCAAGCCTGAAATCTTGGTTGGGATCATCTGGGTTCCATCGGTGACAAAAACGTGCATCTTTGCTTCTGAGTTTTCTACGAGCTTTGAAGGAACAAACCTGACGTCAAACTCTTCAGCATACGCTAGGCTGACTGTGATAGTGTAAGCTATGAATACAGCTAGGATTATACCTAATCTCAAACATTCTTTTGCCCTAAAAAAATCATATAAGACGGTGTTTGAGCTTTTTGAACAAATACTACGATATTAGAAAAAATCTTTGAAATTTACTCAATGTAATGGGCTCATCTGATGATATCGTCCTCAACCAATTGCACCTAGTAAACGGTCTTATCAAACGACTAATAGAAAGTCAAGGCATCAAAAACGAACTGGACTTGAAGCAGAAAGTGGAGTTGCCGTTTGATACTAAATCGAAGATACAGAGCATGCTAAAGGTCAGGGAAAAACTCCAGGGGCGGTTGTCCAAGCAAAACCAAAGAAAGCTGTCAGACAAGGACATGGACCTGCTTGTTGGAAATTTTTATTTTTATGACAGACAGTATGGAAAGGCAATCACATTCTATGAAAAATCCCTCAGGACAGATCCGCAGGACATCGCAGCTCTCATCAACAAAGGCATAGCTGCATCAAAGCTTGGCAACCACAAGGAAGCCATCTCACTCTTTGACAAAGTACTTGAAATCGATCCGCAATATTTTGAAGCACTGCATTGCAAGGGTGATTCGTTGGCAGTGCTCTCAAAGCATGATGAAGCACTCTCTTGCTATGAGCAGACTCTTCAGCTGGATCCAAACTACTTTGACGGCCTCTACAAAAAAGGACTGGCACTGTTCAATCTGGCAAATTATGAAGAAGCGATCTCGTATTTTGACAAGGCATTAAACATCGAGCCAAATCACCCACAGATCCTAATCGACAAAGGCATAGCTGCATCAAAGCTTGGCAACCACAAGGAAGCCGTCTCGCTCTTTGACAGGGTGCTAGAATCAAATCCAAAGTCTTTTGATGCCATATACAACAAGGGCCTCTCGCTTGTTGAAATAGGTGAGTTTGAAGCCGCCCTCTCCTGCCTTGATAAAACGCTGGAGATGGATCCGCACCATGCGGACGTGCTCTTCAGCAAGGGAGTGTGTCTGTCAAGGCTTGGAAAGCATCAGCTTGCGATATCTTATTTTGAAAAAACACTGGAATTCAATTCGGCACATATACTTGCTATGTATAACAAGGGGATGTCGCTGCTCCAGCTAGGCAAGAAATCTGATGCCTTGGAGTGTTTTGATAAAGCATTGCACATAGATTCTGGTTTTGTTGATGCAATCTTGCAAAAAGCCAACATACTTGGCTCCCTGCGTGATCACAAGCAGGCACTCAAATATTTTGAGATGGCACTCAAGAACGAGCCGCTAAACGTTGACGCCATGTACGGGAAGGCAGAGACCATGTCGTATCTTGGCATGCACGAGCAGGCAATCTCAGTATATGATCAGGTGCTTGAGATATCGCAAAATCATTTTAACGCACTTTGCAACAAAGGCCGCACACTCCAGCTACTCAGTCAGTATGCCAAGGCATTGGAGTGCTTCGATGCAGCGCTGCGGATCAACCCAAAACACGGTGACAGCATCTTCAACAAGGGCCTGTGCCTTATGTATCTTGGACACAACGAGGAGGCAATATCATGCTTTGACAAGATTCTAGCAATAAATCCAAACCACCTTGAAACTACCATAGGCAAGGCAGTTTGTTTGTCACAGCTTGGCCGTCGCACAGAAGCACTGGTGTATTTTGACAAAGTTCTTGCAGCCAGCCCCAACAACGCAGACGCAATATATCACAAAAGCATGGTGTTGTCACAGCTTGGCCGCCACACAGAAGCACTGTCGTACATAGACAAAGCACTCTCCTTTGAGCCGGATAATGCCCACTTGTTGCTAAACAAAGGAATATCATTGCACAATCTCAACGATCATGCAAATGCGCTGATAAACCTCGATGCAGCACTAAAGCTTGAACCAAACAATTTAGCGGCCATTCACTACAAGGCAAAGGTGCTCCACTCACTCGGCAAATACGATGACGCGTTGACATACTACGACACAGTACTAGAGCTTGAACCAAACAACATGCAAGCCATGCTAGACAAGGCAAAAACACTACATTCACTAAAACAGTACGAGCAGGCCATCGCGTACTTTGACAAAGTCATAGGACGCGAACCCACAAACTTTGAGGCGCTCTGCAACAAAGCCATTGCACTGTCCTCACTAGGTCTTCTGGAATCATCAATTGTGGAATATGACAAGGCACTTCAGATCAGGCCATCTGATCCACTTGTTTTGTACCACAAAGGAGTCGCACTGGCTTCATTAGGAAAACACTTTGATGCCATAAATCTATACGACAAGGCACTACAGGCAGATCCACAATTACGCGATGCGTTGTGCCAGAAAGGCGTCTCACTACAAATTCTGGGGTATTATGAAAATGCACTTGCCAACTTTGAGAAAGCAATTACACTTGATCCAAATTATGTTGACGCAATATACCGCAAGGGAAAACTCCTTGCAAGCCTTGGCAACCACAACGACGCATTGACTTGCTACAGCACAGCACTGTCGTTAAACCCAGATCACCTAGAGGCACAGCTTGGATGCGCAAAATCGCTCTTTAATTTGCAAAAATACCAAGATGCAATCTCGATATACGACAAAATACTCGAAAGGGAGCCGTCGCACACCGCCTCGTTATTTGAAAAGGGTTTGTCTCTCAACAAGCTCTCAAGACATGAAGACGCACTTGAGTGCTTTGGCACAATACTGCTGGCAGACAAGTCCAATGTGCCTGCAATGTTTGAGAAAGCAAAGACCATGTCGTATTTGAACCTCAACGAGGACGCAATCCAGCTCTATGACGCGGTTCTAGAGAAAAACCCAAAACACGTGTTGGCGTGTTATCACAAAGGCCTCTTGCTACACAAGCTGTCAAAATACGACGACGCAATCACCTGCTTCGACCACGCCCTGGCCATCAACCCGCAGTACTACGAGGCCCACTACCAGAAAGGCCTTGCCCTCTCGCAAAACAAGCGCTACGACGACGCAATCGCCTGCTTCGACCACGCCCTGGCCATCAACCCCTTCGACTCCAACGTCATATATCACAAAGGCGTGGTCCTGTATGAAAACAAAAAGTACACAGTGGCGTTGACATGCTTTGATAAAATATTAGAGTACGATCAGTTCCACTATCTCGCATTATACTACAAAGCGCAGACACTCTGCATGCTCAACAAATACAATGATGCACTGATGTGCTTTGACAAGGCACTTGAGATAGAAAGCAATCACACAGACTCTATCTTTGGTAAGGGTGTGGCACTAGAAAAGCTCGGAAGGTACAAAGAGGCAGTTGAAATGTTTGATAAAGCAATAGAATTGGCCCCAGCTTTTGCTGATGCATACTACCAAAAGGGGGCGATGCTGGTTCGGCTTCACAACAATACAGAAGCGCTTTCGTGTTTTGACAAAGCAGTGGAGATTGATCCAAACCATGCAGACTCGTTGCACCAAAAAGGAGTCCTTCTATCACAGCTTGGTCGGCAGACAGAGGCGATGGCGTCTTTTGATCACGCCCTCACAATCAGTCCAAACAACACACAGGTACTGTATGACAAGGCAAGACTGTATGTATCGCAAAAGAAATACCAAAACGCGCAGAAATTATTTGACCACATACTGACTCTGGACGGAAACCATGTCTCTGCAATATTTGACAAGGGAGTAATACTCGAGGAGATGCAAAATTACGAGGACGCCCTGGCGTGTTTTGACCAAATACTGAGCAAGAAACCCACTCATACCGACTCACTATTCAAAAAAGGAAGACTCCTCTTCAAGATGGGCAGGTTTGATGTTGCGATAGCCCAATTCGATCAAATACTGGAATCGAATTCGGCACACTTGGGCTCTCTAATTTACAAAGCAAAATCGCTTTTCGGCCTGGGCATGTTCAAAGACGCCATAGCATACTGTGATAAGACTCTCTCAATTGAGAGAATGAACCTGGATGCGGCATACACGAAGGCAATGATTCTAATAAAGATGGGAAGATACCAGGATGCGCTGTCCTATGTGGAGCAAATACAATCGATTAATCCAGATCATGAAGAAACCTTGTATTATCTTGGGCTGTGCCAACTTCATACAGGCAAATTGGACGGCGCTCTGGGCACATTTGAAAGGTTCTTGCAAATTCGACCCAACCACTTGGGCTGCCTTCTTGACAAAGGCCTGTTGCTCCAAAAGCTTGGCAGGCTAGAAAGCGCAATTTCGTGTTTTGAGCAGGTGTTGACTCAAGACCCAACCCACACAGTCTCACTATATCGTAAAGGACAATCGCTTGCCTTGCTAGGCAGATACGAGGACGCATTGGCATGCCTTGAGAAGATCCCAGACAGCGACAATGACATCATTCTTCAGAAGGCATCACTCTATTCCATTTTGGGCCAGTATGAAAAGTCAATTTCCTGCCTTGATCAAATCCTCAGAGACGACCCAAACAACTTTGACGCAAACAAAAACAAGGCAGCAGCCTTGGTAAGCACAGGCAAGTACACAGAGTCGCTTGAGTGCCTCTCAAGGGCGCTCTTGGTTGAGCCAGGCAATCGGGATGCGTTGCTTCAAAAGGCAAGGGTGCTGCAGCTTTGCGCAAGGCACACAGAAGCATTAAGCTTGTTGGAACAGGTTCTCACAAACGATGCAGAAAATACAGAAGCAATATTTGCAAAATCAAAGTCGCTTGCTTTGCTGGGGCGAATTACAGATTCGCTAAAGGCACTCCAAATCGCAACGAGCCTAAACCCTGCCTACAAGCAGGTGGCTAAAATGGATGAGGCCTTTGCGAGGGTTGCCTCAAACCCAGCCTTCAAGACAATCACAAATTAATTTAAAATTACATTAAAAGCTCGATCGGCTTTGCTTTTTTCCACAAATGAGTACACAAACTGTACATGTTGTTAATCATTTCAGAGGAATTTGTGTACATGATGGAGTCGTTGTCGTCGTTTAGGTCCATTGACTCTTTGATGGAGCCGGACATAATCAGCTGATTTCCCTCCTCTACTATCATTCTGCTCTTTGATGGGAGCTTGCCAATCCTGGTTTCAGTTGCGTTCAGTCTGTTTATGAGCGGCAGCAAATTCTCACTGTTTGTCCAAGTCAGAACTCTGACTTCGCCCTTGTTCTGCTTGCACATCTTGATTTTCTCTGGAATGGCAGTATGGTACATCCTCAGAATGTCTTCAACCGTAGTGACTATGTAGATGGTTTTTGTGGACTCTTGGATCAGCTTTCCAATTCGGGCGTAGATGTTTGCCCTTCCCTGGATGATCGAAAATGACGAGATCTCAGTAGTAGTCTCCGGTCTTGTGATCTGTTGTAGCTGTTCGACTATCTTGCGCGAGAGCTTTTGCATCGTCACTATTTCGTCTTCTCGTCGCTGCATTATTGTGGTGAGGCCTTCTTTTGGCTCAATTGCTTTGCAGATGGTCGGGTTTGAGAAAGTGGTTGTGATCAACCCCAAGTTTCTCAGCTTGTTTAGCGATCTGTATGCCTTACCCCTGTCTATGTCAAGCTTTGCAGACATGGTGCCGACTGTGACGGAACCCATCTGCAAAAGTCCTAGATAGACCATCGCGTCGGTTTTCTCAAGACCAAAGTATGACAACGACGTGATGAGCTCTTCTTGAATGCTCATTGCATACCACCAGTCAGTTTGTCTTGAAAGCTTTGATCTTTTCGATTAAAATTCTTTTGAATGAACATCATGTAAAATCAGAAAGATAATAATGATTTTAGTTGTTGTCTGTCTTAATCAAACAAACATCAGTGATCGATCTTTCGCAAATAATTTACACCAAGTCCGCGGAATGGATATGCCTGCACTGAATTCTCAAACCAATCAAACGGCCTTGTCACAATTCAATGTTTGATCATCCTGATCACACTCTAGCATATACTCTGACGGTGTCATAGAAAACCAATGAACCTTATTAGAAAAGGACATAGACGATCCCATCGAGGAGTCATAGGCGTAGAGTCTGCAATTGTTATGATTGCTTTTGTAATCGTGGCAGCAGCTTTAGCTTTTGTCGTTCTCAACATGGGTTTCTCTACAACACAGAAGGCAAA
>DATLXX010000008.1:0-64996 GCA_035575435.1 Candidatus Nitrosotenuis sp. | reverse complement strand
GGCCGAAGCCACATCAAAATCAGATAACACCATATCGTTGGAGGCACCAGCAGTATCTGACAATGTGGGCGTTGCAAGCATCACAAACGACGCCCCAGAAAAGTTCCCAGTGGGCGAGACAATAGTGACATGGACTGCTACAGATCAAGCAGGCAATTTGCAGACCATATCGCAAAAAGTAATCATTGTCGATACGGTTCCACCCAAATTCGCAAAATTAGATCAAGTAATTGTTGAGGCCACAGGAGTTGAGAACAACAAGGTTACACTTGAAGTTCCACAAGTCTCAGATATTTTGGATATTACGTCCATCACAAACGACGCCCCAGACACATTCGCTCTAGGCGAGACAATAGTGACATGGACTGCAACCGACGAGGCTGGCAACTCTGCTACGGCAACGCAAAAGGTAACAGTAGTGGATACAACTGCACCAAAGCTCACAGTACCACAAAATATTGTAATTGACGCAATCGCACTTGAGACACCTGTATCTGTGGGGACGGCAACTGCGGCTGATCTGACAGATCCATTACCACAAATAACGAATAACGCTCCATCAGTATTTCCGCTTGGTGAAACCATAGTGACCTGGATGGCAGTTGACAAGTATGGCAACTCGATTAACCAGACCCAGTCCGTAATAGTGCAAGCATGTGGCAAGCCACAAGGCTCGTACAATCTGATCCTTGGAACTGAGGAGGATGATACATTGCTTGGCACAACGCTTGCAGATCTAATATTCGGATTTGGCGGAGATGACATCATAATTGGAGACAAAGGAAACGATTGCATCTTTGGAGGCGAAGGCGATGACATTATGTATGGAAACGAAGGCGACGACATGATTAAGGGAGATAACGGGGCAGACATAATCAAAGGACAATCAGGTCAGGATGCACTTGATGGCGGGTCTGGCGCAGACATAATTGACGGCGGAGATGATAATGACTCTTGCACTGCCTCAGGAAAAGATAGTGACCTAGTGGCCAAGTGCGAGTCATAGCGACAAACAAGGACTGGTCAAGAAAGGTAGCATTTAGAATTAATAATAACGAAAAAACCAAACAAAATCGTTGCCTAATTCAAAATCGTTATTTACGCAAGCAAAAAAACTGATTCCTGCAGGAGTAAATAGCCCAGTACGATACTTTGCACCTTATCCATTCTTTGTAAAAAAAGCCCAAGGTGGCTATATCTGGGCTGCAGACGGAAACAAGTACCTAGATTTCTGCGCAGGATATGGTGCAATGTTGCTTGGGCACAAAAGGAAGGAGATCATAGGTGCTGTACAAAAACAACTAAAAATGGGAACGATGTACGGGGCGCCAACTGACCTCGAGGTAGAACTTGCAAAACTAATCACTCGAATCTATCCGTCAATGCACAAAATCCGACTTGTGAACACTGGAGCCGAGGCAACCATGACTGCGATCAGGCTTGCAAGAGGGTTTACAAAAAAGAAAAAGATGATCAAGTTTGAAGGCTGCTATCATGGCGCGCATGAATCAATGCTGGTTAAGGCAGGTTCTGCACACCACGGAATGCCGATTTCTGCGGGAGTTCCAGACGATTTTTCAAAAAACACACTGGTGGTACAGTATAACAACGCAGCCCAGCTGGAATCGGTAATTAAAAAAAATAATGATGTAGCAGGTGTGATAGTAGAGCCAGTACTTGGGAACATGGGCCTCATCTTACCAAACAAAAATTTTCTACAAGATATCAGAAAAATCACAAAACAGCACAATATACCGCTCATCTTTGACGAAATCATAACCGGATTTAGGCTCTCGCTTGGCGGGGCTCAGCAATACTTTGGAATCACGCCGGACATAACCACACTGGGAAAATCTCTTAGCAACGGTTTTGTCATATCTGCAGTTGGTGGCAAAAGTGAAATTATGGATAATCTGGCACCTTTGGGCGAAGTCTACGAAGCTAGCACATTTGCTGGAAACCCAATCTCGGTTACCGCAGCCATAGCATCGATTAAGACGATGTCGAAGCTCAAGCACAAAATCTACCCTACATTAGCTGATTTCTGCTCAAAACTAACAAGATCGATAGATGAAACAGCACGAGATTTGAAGATCCCACACCAGGTAAACGCCATCGGCTCTATGTTTCAGGTGTTCTTTACAGATGAACCGGTAGTGGACTATGCAAGCTCAAAAAAGTCAGACACCAAAAAATTCGAAAAACTATTCAAGAACCTTCTAAAAAAAGGCGTTTTTGTAGCACCGTCACAATTTGAAACTGTATTCATATCATACGCACATACACATTCAGACATTGAACATACGATAAACGCTTACGAGGGAGCCCTCAAGGCGGTGATATCTTGAAATACGTTCTGGGCACAAGGGGCAGCCAACTATCCTTGGCACAGACAAGATGGGTGATTGCAGAACTACAAAAGAAGAATTCGGGTACCGAATATGAGGTAAAGACAATTAAGACAAAAGGTGACACCGATGCCAGACCGCTTTTCACCATTAATCAAAAAGGAATCTTTGAAAAAGAAATAGATAAAGCAGTGGCAGACGGCGTCGTGGATTTTGCAGTACATAGCCTCAAGGATGTACCATCGATGTTTGCCGACGAACTTGTACTTGGCTGTGTGCCAAAGAGGGAGCCGTTCAACGATGTCTTCATTGCCAAGGAAGACTATACTCTCGAAACAATTCCTAATGGTTCAGTAATCGGCACAAGCAGCCTAAGACGCGCAGTACAGGTCTCTAGGAAAAGATCTGATCTCATCGTCAAACCAATTCGCGGCAATGTGGAAACCAGAATAAAAAAAGTTCAAGACGGCATGTTTGATGGTATAGTGCTTGCACAAGCAGGAATAAACAGGCTCGGCATCCATGTAAATTACACACAACTTCCCACAATTGACTTCCCGCCATCTCCAGGACAAGGCGCATTAGGAATTGTGTGTAGAAAGAACGACAAAAAAACGTTGGACATGTTAAAAACAATCGAAGACCAAAACACTCGAATCGCAGTAGAATCTGAAAGGTCGTTGTCGTCATTTGTGGACTCTGGATGTAGGTTCCCAGTAGGCGCGTTTGCTCAAGTAAATGGTGATCTAGTTAACTTGACAGTAGTTGCATATTCAATTGATGGCAAAGATATGCTGGTTGTACAAAAATCAGGGCAAAAATCGAACCCATGCGAGGTAGGCAGACAGGCCGCAGAAGAGCTACAACGAAAAGGTGTAAATGAATTGGCAAAAGACTGGAGAGAAAAGTTGGAGGAATGGAACAAAAAATGAGCGGAACTGTATATCTGGTCGGAGCTGGCCCAGGTGATCCAAAACTAATCACGCTTAGGGCAGTCGAGCTTTTGAAAAAAGCGGATGTAGTTCTATACGACCGACTGGTCAGCAAAAAAATAATCGCAATGATCCCAAAAAAGGCACAAAAACTCTATGTCGGTAGAGACGTAGGCGATGACTACAGACACCAAGATGCAACAAACCAGCTCATGGTAAAATATGCAAAATCGTACAAACACGTGGTCCGCCTCAAGGGCGGAGATCCGTTTATCTTTGGACGTGGTGGCGAAGAAGCAGAATACCTAAGAAAAAACAAAATCCGATTTGAAATAATCCCTGGGATCACCTCCGGGATAGGCTCTGCAATTTATTCTGGCATACCATTGACTCATAGAAAATATTCGTCGTCTGTAGTGTTTGTAACCGGACATGAAGATCCGCAAAAAACAAAATCGCCTGTAAAGTGGAGGCTACTCGCAAAATCAGCCGAGACCATTGTGATCATGATGGGGTTATCAAGAATCGGGGTAATCTCAAAAGAACTGATTGCGGGGGGCCTATCGGCACGTACACCTGTAGCAGTAATTCAAAATGGCACTAGTGAAAACCATAGAATGGTAGTTGGCACGCTTGGAAACATCGTACAAAAAATCAAACAATACAAAATCACGCCACCATCAATAATTATAATAGGAAATGTCGTAAAGATTCACAAAGCAGTAGGATGGAGAAAATGATCACGGGGAAAACAATTGCAATTACACGCTCAAAAGAAGATTCTAAGGAGTTCATCGACTTGGCGGCAAAGGAAAACGCCATACCGATACCTATTCCTACAATCGAGCTTATCAGCAAGGGAGACAAAATCGTAGATGAATTTCTGTCTGATATTGAAGAGTTCAACCCTGACTACTCTGTTTTTATGAGTTCAAAAGCAGTAAAGCTCCTTTTTGACGTAGCAAAAAACACTGGAAAGTATCAGCAACTACAACTTGCTGTAGCAAACACGATGGTGATGGCGGTAGGGCCAAAAACCAAAGAGGCGCTGGAAAAAGAAGGTGTCAAGGTATCATACATGCCAACAAAATACTCGTCAGTGGGGGTCGGAGAATTGTTTACTAGACTGAATGCGGAAGGCAAAAAAGTAATCGTGCCACGCAGCGGTGCTTCAACTGAGTTCTTAGCAAAGCTTTTGCAAAAAATAGGACTTGTGGTGAAAGAAAACTATCTTTACGACGTGAAAGCGTATTCCGATACTACACAATGGAAAGAATTCAAGGATGCCTTTTCGAACAAAAAAGTAGACGGAATTGTTTTCACTAGCGCGTCATCAGTCAGAGGGTTTTTTGAAATAATGTCTGCAGATTATGACACAAATGATCTAGCGAAGCAGCTGCAAAAATTACAGATTGTGGCAATAGGTCCATTCACTGCAGAAGAATTAAGAAAATTCAACGTCGAACCAAAAGTTGCCAACGTACATACAGTTCATGGTGCCTTTGACGCAATGAAAAATATTTTTTCATTAGCTTGAGCTATGTTAGCTATAGCTACTCCGACGAACAACTAGTAAACAGTGTATAATCTATTTATAACATAACAAAGCTTTGCACTTTATGGCCACAGAAAATCTGGAGATGGATTATTCAAAATATGATTTTAAAGATTCGACCGAGATGTATGTACACCTCTCCAAAAAAGGACTCTCAAAAGAAGTCATCAAAGAAATCAGCAAGCTAAAAAACGAGCCACAGTGGATGCTCGACTTTAGGTTGCGCTCCTATGAGGTTTTCATGAAAAAACCAATGCCAAATTGGGGGCCTGATCTTGGCGCAATTGATTTTCAAAATATTTACTATTATGCTAAAGCCTCTGAAAAAACAGAAAAAAGCTGGGATGACGTTCCTGCCGAAGTAAAAAAGACCTTTGACAAGCTTGGCATCCCAGAAGCAGAGAAGAAATTCCTTGCTGGAGTGGGTGCACAGTACGAATCCGAAGTTGTGTATCACAACCTAAGAGAAGACCTCGCAAAAAAAGGTGTCATATTTTTGGACACGGATACCGCACTCAAGGAACACCCAGAAATATTCAAAAAATACTTTGGAAAAGTGATTCCGCCAGAAGATAACAAATTTGCTGCGTTAAACAGTGCAGTTTGGAGCGGTGGCTCTTTCATCTACATCCCACCCGGAGTCAAAGTAGACATGCCACTACAAGCATACTTTAGAATCAACGCGGAAAACATAGGACAGTTTGAGCGAACACTCATCATAGCAGATGAGGGATCAGAAGTCCACTACATAGAAGGGTGTACTGCGCCAGTTTACTCATCAGAATCATTGCATTCTGCAGTAGTTGAGCTGATTGCACACAAAGGCGCCAAGCTAAGGTACACCACAATCCAGAACTGGAGCAGTGATGTGTACAATCTTGTGACAAAGAGAGCGTATGCATACGAAGGCGCAACGGTAGAGTGGATCGATGGGAATATCGGCAGCAAAATCACAATGAAATATCCTGGAATCTACCTACTTGAGCCAAGAGCTCATGGTGAGACCCTGTCAATTGCGTTTGCAGGAAAAGGACAACATCAAGACACCGGCGCAAAAATGGTTCACCTAGCACCAAACACGACATCCAGAATAACCTCAAAATCTGTCAGTCGTCTAAACGGCAGAAC
The DNA here is from genome assembly GCA_035575435.1 of Candidatus Nitrosotenuis sp. GTDB lineage: Archaea > Thermoproteota > Nitrososphaeria > Nitrososphaerales > Nitrosopumilaceae > Nitrosotenuis. The sequence goes on along the minus strand of DATLXX010000008.1, from coordinate 59,033 downwards.
AACATACAGAGGACTGCTACATGTCGCAAAAGGAGCAACAAATGTAAAGGCATCGGTAAGATGCGACGCACTACTTCTTGATGATACTTCAAAGACGGATACCTATCCATATATGGAAATAAACCAAGAGGACGCCACTGTAACTCATGAAGCAACTGTCGGGAAAATAGGTGATGAACAAATCTTCTACCTCATGACTCGCGGTTTCTCTGAAGAAGAAGCACTCACATTAATAGTGAACGGATTCATGGAGCCATTCACAAAAGAACTTCCAATGGAGTATGCAGTAGAGCTAAACCGACTCATCAAACTAGAAATGGACGACTCTGTAGGATAGCGCCTCCAAACACTCTCGTTGTACCATGCAAACACTTGCCTTATCCACAATCACTCCTACACACGTGGCTGAAATATCCGCAGCAAAAAATGAGCCCGAGTGGTTAAAGCAATATAGGAAAAACTCATTTTTACTTTATCAAAAACTGCCACCGGAAGTGTCTCCACTCTACAACAAATACACTGACGCAAAGCGTATGGACCCAAACCAAGTCTCGCTGGCTCTAGACTCACAAAATGCAGTGTTTGACTCGCTCAAACCAAGGCTTAGCGAACTCGAGTCGGAAAACCACATAATACAGACTGGCACCAACATCTTTCGCATCAACATCACTGATGAACTAAAATCAAAAGGCGTAGTAATTTCATCAATCTACGATGCAATAAAAACACACGGTGATCTAATAAAGAAAATCTTCGAATCAAGCGATCCAAAAGAAGACAAGTACACCGCGTTAAACAATGCAGCATTTAACTCGGGAATATTCATCAAAATACCAAAAAACACGATTTTGGAAAAGCCAATTCATCTGGTGTCGTCTATATCGCCAGATGGCACATCGGTAATATCTCGTAATGTGATAGTTGCTGAGCAAGGCAGCAAGGCAGGTGTGATTCAGGAACTGTATGCACCAAAAGGAACAAAGCAGCAAGCATATCTCGAATTGCTCACAGTTCAAGCGGAACAGGCAAGCAACCTCCAGCTTACTACATTCCAAGCTATGGATCAATCCGCAGTGAGCTTTTCCACAAGGAACTGTACAGTCTTGCAAGACGCAAAGATAAGTTGGTACCTTGGGTTATTCGGCTCTTTACTTTCGCGCTACAAAACAAACTATTATCTTGACGGACAAGGCGCATCAGCGCAGGACGCCGAAGTCGTATTTGGACACAACGAGCAGTCGTTTGATCTATCAGCAAACTTGATTCATCGGAAACCATCTACTGAAGGACAAGTAGTGCAGAGATCCGTTCTTAAAAACAAGTCCAAGTCCTTATTCAAAGGAATGATCAAAATACTTGAAGGTGCGTCGCAATCAAAATCATTTCTTTCTGGTCGTTCCATTTTGCTAGATAAGGACGCAAAATCGGATGCAATTCCAGGACTTGAAATCCTCACCAACGATGTGAAAGCGACACACTCTGCATCAGTCGCCCAAGTCGACGAAGAACAGATCTTTTATCTCGCAACACGCTGCTTGAACAGACAAGAGGCGGAGCGAATAATCGTTGAAGGATTTTTGGAACCGATGTCGCGTTCAATGTCTTACCAAGTACGCGCGTGGATTGCCTATCTGATAGAATCCAAATGGAACAACAGAGATCTTGTCATAAAATCAGATGAGCACTTGCGCGCAATAGTCGAAGTAGAAGAGGTCAGATATAAAGAAGCAGACCAGCTTGAGACACACTACAAGTACAGGTGAGTGGGTCTTGAGTAGGTGGATAAAGGCGTGCTCGACAAACCAACTTGGGATAAATCAAATGTTCAGTTTTGATTTTGAGGACAAAAAATTACTGCTCACGAATCTTGGTGGCAAGATTTACGCAACAGATAGAATCTGTACTCACGAAGAGGCCGATCTCTCGAGCGGTTTTTTGAGCAGTGATGGTGTCAGATGTCCATTACATCTCTCTGTTTTCAATTTGGAAAATGGCGTACCGCAAAACCCGCCTGCAGAAAAACCTCTCAAAACGTACAATATTAAAGTAGACAAAGACGACATCTATGTAGAGGTTTAAGGATTGCAGCAATCTATCTCTGTTGAGCAAATTCGTAAAGACTTTCCAATACTGCAAAGGAAGGTAAGAAACAACAAACCACTTGTGTATCTTGATAATGCCGCAACTACGCAAAAACCAATTCAAGTAATCAACGCAATCTCGGATTTTTACACAAATCACAACTCTAACATACACAGAGCAGTCCATGCGTTGGCAGAAGAGGCAACCGAGGCCTATGAGACAACACGCGACAAAATAGCGCAGTTTCTAAGCATAAAAGACAGGCAAGAGATAGTGTTTGTTCGTGGTACGACGGAGGCAATCAACCTCGTTGCGTATGCGTGGGGAAGACAAAACGTAAGCAAAGATGACATTGTGGTCACCACAGAGTATGAACACCACAGCAACATTGTTCCATGGCAGCTCTTGACACAAGAAAAACAAGCAAAACTAGAATACATCGGTGTGGATGATGACGGTCAACTCATTCTAGAACAGCTTGACCGCTACTTGGAAACTGGCAGAGTCAAACTCGTAACCGTGAGCCAGATGTCAAACGTTCTTGGAACGATATCTGATGTGCCTGAAATAATCAGGCGTTGCAAAAAGGCCGGAGTTCGCGTTCTAATCGACGGCGCGCAATCTGCACCGCACATGAAGGTAGACCTGAGCCAGATTGGATGCGACTTTTTTGCATTTTCGGCACACAAGATGCTGGGACCAACAGGGGTGGGAGTACTGTGGGCAAAAAAAGAACTCCTTGAGCAGATGGCACCATTCCATGGAGGAGGAGATATGATTCGTGAGGTTCACAAATACGAAACTACATGGAATGATCTTCCATACAAGTTTGAGGCAGGAACACCAAATATTGCAGACGTGATCGGGTTTGCTGCAGCAATAGACTATCTTAACAATCTTGGAATGGATTACGTCAGGCAGCACGAAATCGAACTGACAAAATATGCGCTAGAGAAACTCTCTCAAATAAAAGGAATCAAGCTGTATGGCACAAAAGATATCTCAAAACGCGGAGGCGTGATCTCATTTAATTTTGCAGATATACACCCACATGACTTGGCTACTATAATAGATGAAGACGGTATTGCAATAAGATCTGGACATCACTGTGCCCAAGTTCTAATGGAAAGACTCGATGTGGCAGCCACGTCGCGCGCAAGCTTTTACATTTACAATACTAAAGAAGAAGTTGACATACTGATAAACTCTCTTGGAAGGGCAGCGAGGCTGTTTAAACTATGAGCGGAAATGCGGACATTTACCATGAGATGATTGTGGAGTACTCAAGACACCCCAGCAACTTTGGCAAGCTTGAAAACCCCGACATTGCATATCATGACAGCAATCCTCTGTGTGGAGACAGCATCGACATCTACATGAATGTAGTAGACAACAAAATATCTGACATCAAATTCCAAGGCAGGGGCTGTGCAATATGTATGGCGTGCACCTCAGTACTTACCGAAATAGTAAAGGGAAAAAGCATTGATGAAGTCAAAAAAATTCAAAAAAACGATATTTTGGGTGAATTAGGATTAGAAAACCTCCAAGCAGTGAGGATAAAATGCGCCTTGCTCTCGTTGAAGGTTCTAAAATACGGTCTTTATACATATCTAGCAAACAAGCTCAAGGATGCAAACGCCGACACTCTAAAAGAAGAGGCTGCAACGCTATACTGAAGATGCCTGACCTACCGCTCCAAATACGCAAAGTGATATTTGAAAAATACAATGATCCTGACGTGAGATTCACAAACGATGAAATCTTTTCAATTCTCCAAAAAGACGGAATCATAGACAACTCGATCACCATTGATGACATGGAACAGCATTTTGCTGCTTTGTGTGATGCCGGAGTCATGAGGAACATAGCACAAAATTTCACTACGCAGTGGTTCAAGCTGTTCGAGCCGCTCGAGAAGATCGGCTGTCCAGCATGTAATATGGAAGTCTATCTTGGTAAATCTGAGGACAGGATCTGCCCAAACACTGCATGCCGCGCAGCTATTTAGATTTGTATCTCTGAGCTGCGGCTTCAAGCGACTGGATCATAGGAAGCTTTTCACCGGTCAGATAAAGTACAAGTGCACCACCGGCGGTACTAATATGGGTTATCTTGTCTGCCAGACCGTATCGTTTTAATGCAGATGTAAGGTGCCCGCCACTCACAATCGTGGTGGCCATCGAGTTTGCAACAGAGCTCAGCAACGCTTTGGTGCCGTAGCTAAACATCTCTTTCTCAAAGAAGCCAGGAGGTCCTGAGATAAAGACGGTTCCGGCACTTGCGATTATCTTAGAATAATGCTCAATTGTCTTTTGGCCTAGGTCGTATATCTGATCCCCCTTTACAAGCTGCCTCACATCAAGCTCCAATCGCTCACCATCCTTGTCTATTGCCACATCGACAGGTGTGAAAAAGACGTCTGGGTATTCGCCCATCAGGGCGTGTGCCTTTGAAACTGCTTCGTCTTCACCCTTGATTCCAAGCGGGTATTTGATCCGAGCTTGGGCGCGCATGAACACGTTGCCAATGAGGCCAGTGAGCAGAATCTGGTCAGCACGACCGCGTTTTATGAGCATCTTGATTGCTTCCAATCTATCTGTCACCTTGGAGCCGCCAAGAACAATTACGTGTGGCGCTTTTGCGACCGTAAGAATTTCATCGAGCTTTCTTACTTCGCGTTCCACTATCTTGCCTGCGCACGCAGGCATTATGTGAGAAAAACCAACAAGCGATGGGTGTGATCTGTGGGCGCTTGGAAATGAATCTAAAACACACAAATCAAAAAGAGGGCCGAGGCGTTTTACCATTATTGTATTTGCAGCATCCTGCGGCGAAAATTCGTAATTCTCTTCAGCACAAAATCTCAAATTGTCTAATAGTATGATGTCTCCATCTTTCATTTTTTTTATCTCAGATTTTGCTAGCGCACCAATCACATCCTCGACATAAGTAATTTTCTTGCCAACAAGTTTTTCCAGAATCTTTGCATGCTGATCCATCCCTATGTAATCTTTGTTCCCCACGCGTCCTTGGTGCGAAACAACCACCACCTTGGCCTCCTTTAACACCTCGATTGTCTCTGTGGCCTCCTCGATTCTTTTTACACCAGAAATTTCACCAGATACGGGGTCGATTGGACAATTCATATCTACACGAAGAAGAACAGTCTTGGATTTTACATCGAAATCATTGAGAGTCAGAATCTTCACGCCTTGTGTCTTTTCTTGCCATCTTAAAATCTTTGAGTCGATCAGGTTGCACCACAACTCCAGAAAAATTAAAAAGAACAACTCTGAGTCCTGTGTGATTGCAAAACTGGTTATTTGATGTAAGATCTAGGCCATTCCTACTGCTTGCTATAATTTTTGTCGTTATGGCAGTGATCGTCAACGCCAAAGTGACAGCGGAATTTGACAAAGCAACAATTTTGTACTTCCAAGCATCTGCCGGAAACCCAACACTTGACTTGCTCATGTGGACAATAACGGAGATTGGAAATATTCCGTGGCTTGTTCTATTTGCCATAATTCTCTTCGTAATACGAAAAACGAGGAGGGGGGGACTAATCCTGTTGCTGACTTTGGTTGCTGGAACAGTCGCCGCCGGTTACATCAAAGGCTATGTGGTGGACAATCCGCGTCCAAAACTCGAATTTCTGGGCACAAAACTGCCTTTTGATGTGGGCAAAGACACCTTCGTTCTAGGCACTGATGGCTCTTTCCCATCAGGTCATGCCACTCGAGCTGCATCACTTGCGTTGATTGTTGGATATGTACTGTCCAACAGATATCCAAGAGGATGCTATTTGGTTTGGATATTCCCAGTACTTGAATCAATCAGCAGGGTGTATGTTTTGCAACATTATCCTATGGACGTCATAGGCGGAACGGTCTTTGGAATTCTGATTGCAGGCATAATAGGAAAAAAGCTAAAACTCCAAGATATTTTCAAAAAATCACAAACCTAGTCGGTCAAAAACACGTGAGCTGATTAGAACAATTGCATAATTTTCGTCATCGTGGTGATATGTCCAATATCTGAGGCTGCGCTCTTGTTTTAACTGTCGCAACATGTAATTAATTTCAGTAGTTATCGTGAATCCTATTCTTTTTGCAAGTTTTTCCCGTTTTGGCATAAGTACTTTGTAACCACCCAACTGATTTTCAAATCCAAGTCTGACCATTTCTATTGCAGACTCTGATGCTGATTTTTCATCTTTGACGACAAAGGTTTTCACAATTGGGATCTGAGACGGATGAAATTCCATGGATCACATTAACGGCAGATTAACTTAAGTAAATTTCTTAAGATGTGAATCGTGTAGATGGGCTACAGTGTTAAATTTCTTAACATCTAAGTCAAATACTAATTATAGTTATAACTTATCGATAATCAGGTAGGACGACACACGTGGCCTCATTAGCTAAACTAGTTGACAAACTAAAGCAGCAAAAACTCGAAGCTGCAAAGATTAGGCGAAAAAATGAAAGGCTGCTAAAAGAAGCCAAATCACTAAATCGAAGATCCTCATCTGGCTTGCACACCATCGAAAAAAAAATTGAGGATACTAGGGAAAAGATGGGGGAAATCAATGTGGAGTTTAATCAGATCCTTGCAAGAAAAGAAAGCCTAGAAAGACTCATCAAAGCAGCGGAGGATCGCCTGAGGGTAGAAACCGAGGCAAGAGAGCAGGCGCAAATAGAACTTGAAAATGCTGACTCGGATGAAGCTAGGCAATCCGCAGCCGACAGACTCGCACAAATTACAGAAAAAATCCAAGAATTAAAGTCGGAAATAAAACAACGACAGTTGGCAGCACAAAAAATTGTCGAAGAAATAGATGAGTATAAAAAATCAAAGAGTAAAACTTCTGAAAAAATCCACAAACAGGTTCATGTAAAGCCAACGTTACTTACGCTCATCAAGAAGAGCAGGCAAAGTGCTGAGAAACTCCAACGGAAGGTGGAGATTGCAACAAAAAAAGAGGAATTGATAGCAAAAAGTCTTGAAAAAGCCACAAAAAAGCTTCAGGAATTAAAAGAAAAACAATTGGCAAAAAAGCGCAAAGAAGCTGCACTAAGGGCCGCAAAAAGAAGAATGGCAAAGAAAAGAGAGCTGGCAAGAAAAAAAAGCGCAAGGAAAAGAGCTATGGTGTTGGCAAAAAAGAAAAAAGCAGCATTGAAAAGAAAAGCAAAAAAGGTAAAGAAAAAGCCAAGGCGTTAATCACAATTTTTATTCTGAACAGATTATAGGGCGGCATTTGTCACTACACATATGAAAAAACGTGGACTTTACATAACTGGCGGTGGAGTAGCAATGATCGTGATTTCTTTTGCTGTGGCGACCTCTATAATCAATGAATCTGGTGCAGTCGGCGGACAGTTCTCATTACCTGATCTATTGGAAGGCATGTTTGATGAGGTCTCAGACGAAGCACAAATAGGTCCTGGTGAATCATATTCTTTTTCGTTTGATGCATCAACAAACACGCAAGAATTGCTGTGGGGAATACAAATTCTAGATTATGAAGGCGGTGATGTGGCAGAGATCACAATATCGAACATTTATGGGGATGAGTTTGGCAAGTTTAGGTTAAACCAACCTGCAATGTTTGAAACAATGAAGATAGAAAAAAGTGACATATACAATTTCAACGTGAAAAACACTGGTACTCGACAAATCACAACGGTGATGATGTTCACAAAAAACCCCGAAGAGTCAGAAAGATTGGTTGATCCAAACTCACCTGTCTCAAAAACACTAGTACCACTTGCCATCTCGGGAATTCTGTTGTTTGTTGGAATTGCGGCGGCAATAGTTGGCGCCATAATCATGATAGTCGATTACAGGAAAAAACAATCAGAGCTTATCTAGTATTCCTTCACAATAAGCTCGCCGAACTTTCCTTTGCCAAGCGAGACTTCGCCTTTGAAGGTATTTGTGTAGCCATTTTTTATGATGATTTTGGAGCCGTTCTTGACTTTTTTTATGTCGTCTCCCCAGAGCGCAATCTTTATCTCGCCTACTTCATCGACAAGAAAAGCATTACAGACCTCGGTGGTTCCACCTGTCTTTAGATTAACAGTCCGTGGTTCTTCCATTCTCTCTACTGTCCCTTCTATGTCTATTTTGTTTCGCATGTTTTTTGCTTGTTCTGTTGTTACCACAGAAAACCCTCTAAAGAAAAGTAGTATTAAGTTTTCTAAGGGTAGATGAGATCCAAAAAATCCTCAATTTTTACCTCGTGTCTGAAAATATGCATAATCAGCCTATATTCAGTTATATATCAAGGCTGAAAAGTTGCTCTTGCAGAGGTATCGAAGCCCGGCCAACCGAGAGGGACTCAAGATCATCAATAAGATATCCCTTCCCTCAGGGGTTCGTGGGTTCAAATCCCACCCTCTGCACCATAATTTCATAAAAACTAGACTTGGATTAGATCAACACTGGTCGTGCTGTGTTTACAGAGCGTCTTGTGTAGTTCTGCCAAGGATTCTTCACGGAAGACAAGATTACACCTAAAACACTTCCATACCTTGGCGCTCATGGTATAATATGCACAACTTAAAATTTAAAGATGTTGGACATTTCATCCATTTTTTCAGAAATAACGATCAAAACAGCTGAAATTTTCAATTTTAGGGTATTATTATGATGATTTTGTAGGCTCAAATACAAAACCAATTTAGTAAAGAAAGAAAAAGGACGTCTGTGGGCGACATATTCTCTGTTTTTTACCAGTTGTGGTATCTTGGCATCTTTCTTTTGATGTTCATCCTAAATACTGCGCCAATCTTGATGCCTCCTACGTGGATAGTCCTTGTCTCGTTTCACGCCCTTGACCCCACGCTTGACCCACTAGCCTTGGCAGTGGTTGGTGCGAGTGGGGCAACACTTGGACGATTCGTGTTGTTACAGGCCAGCGGTTACTTTAGAAGATTCTTGAGTAGTGAACGAAAATCAAACTTGGAAAAAATCGGAACGTACCTTCGAGCAAAAAAACTGGGCTACTTTGCAGCGTCGTTTGTTTTTGCGGCAACGCCACTTCCAGACAACATGCTGTTTATCACATACGGACTAATGAAAGCAAAAAGCATCCAGATCTATTGTGGATATTGGGCTGGAAGAGTCGCTGCTTATTATGTGATGTTGTCTGTGAGCCAGGCAGTCCTCACCCCGTTTCTGCAGATATTTGAGGAAAGATACCTTGCCGTGTTGTTTGTAGATGTGATGAGCATAGTGGCACTTGTGCTCTTTGCCTCAATAAACTGGAATCTGTTAATAGCTGAAAAAAAGATAAAATTTGTAAAGCCAAAATTCTGGAAGATCTAACGTGAACATGCTTGAATCTCTAAGTGTAGAGGTACAACGGAGAATCAAAAATGACTCGGCGCATGATTTTTCACACATAATGCGTGTTTACAAAAATGCACAACGTATAGCAAAATATGAAAAGGTAAACAAAAAACTGGTATTCGCGTCAGTCCTACTCCACGACATAGTGCAATTTCCAAAATCTGACAAGAGATCAAAAACTGCGTCTGTTAGGAGCGCACAACTAGCAAAAAAAATTCTAAGAAGGTATGACTTTACAAAAAAAGAGATTGAAATAATCTCTGATGCAATACGCGATCACAGTTACTCAAGAAAGAAAAAACCAAAAACGTTAGTGGGAAAAATTCTTCAAGATGCAGACAGGCTTGATGCGTTAGGGGCAATAGGGATAGCAAGAACATTCAGCGTTGGCGGTTCAGAAGAGAGAATGCTTTACAATGAATCAGATCCATTTTGCAAAAAAAGGATTCCAGATGACAAATCGTGGACTGTTGATCATTTCTACCGCAAGCTCCTCTTGCTTGAAAAAAATATGCATACTGCCTATGCCAAAAAAGAAGCCAGACGCAGAACCAGATTCATGCGCGACTTCATTGCAGAAATGAAAGAGGAAATCTAGCCGTAATCTACGTAACGAGCGTATCTTTTCTCGATTTCTTGGTTTTTGCCTTCCAAAATCTTCTCGACTTCTTGTGCGTGGCGATTTCTCACATATGACCTGATGTCAGTAAATCTATCATCATTTGGGTACATGTCGGCAAGATTTTGGAGCACGGCCAAAAACTCAACTGTTTTTTGGCGAAACTCTTCCCTTGTGGGATTTCTTATTTGGTTTAACCTGAACCATACACACGCCCAACTGGCACCAACTACATGTGGAAGTAAGTCATACGCTCTTTCTATCTCGAATCTCTGGTCTTCTCTCATGAGTCGTCTAGAAGTTGTTTTGCCATGGCTTTTGCAAAATAAGTTACTATCATATCGGCCCCAGCGCGTTTTATCGAATAGAGTATCTCAGTCATCACATCGGCTTCATTTATCCAGCCTTGCTTTGCTGCGCCTTTGACTAGAGCGTATTCACCTGAAACACTGTATGCGGAAATTGGTATGTTGAATCGTCTTTTTGTTTCTGCAATTAAATCAAGATACGCCAAGGCAGGTTTGACCATGACAATATCAACTCCTTCGTTTATGTCCAGCTCGATTTCTCGGAGTGCTTCGCGAGGATTTGTAAATGGCACCTGGTATGTCTTGCGGTCGCCAAAATGTGGTGCACAATCCGCCGCATCTCTAAACGGCGTGTAAAATGAGGATCTGTGTTTTGCCGAGTGTGACATTATTCCTACATCTGTGAAGCCACTGTCATCTAGTTTCTGTCGTATTGCCATTACTTGGCCGTCCATCATGGCAGATGGAGAGACAATGTCTACTCCGGCTTTTGCTTGACTTAATGCTATTTCTGCGAGCGTTTTGATACTGGAGTCATTGTCAATTACACTGCCTTTTACAATCCCACAGTGTCCAGATGTGGTATATTGGCACAAACATACATCAGCCATAACGACTACAGTGTCTCCAAAATTTTTTCTAATTTCTGAAATTGCCTTCTGAACTATCCCATTTTCCGCAAACGCAGATCTGCCTGCATCGTCTTTTCGCTCAGGAATCCCAAAGAGCATGATCGCAGGAATCCCTAGTTTTTTTATTTCTTCTATCTCATTGGTGAGTTCAGATAACGGTAAACGTTCTATTGCTTCCATTGACTGGACTTGGGTCTTTGATTTGAGGCCTTCCTGCACGAAAACGGGGCAAATCAAATCGTTTGCGGACAACAAGACCTCTTGCACAAGATTCCGCATCTTTTCGTTTTTACGTAGACGTCTTAGTCTTCTTGAAGGGAATGAGGCAGTCATGAAAAAAATCTGCAACTAAGCAATATAATTCTAGGCTGAAAAACTACTCGTCTTTTTTCTTGTAATTGAAAAGCTTTGAGGCAGCTTTGAGCAGCTCGTCATCTGATTGCTCTGATGCCTTCCTTAGGTTGTTCATGGGTGTGGAAATTATGCCCTCGACTACGGCCTTTGTTAAATCTTCGATTATTTTGATCTTTTTTTCATCTGTTTCACCTAGCATCTGCAATGCTTTTTCAAGCTCTTTTGTTCTTCTAACATCGATGTCTTTGAATATCTCTTTGACTACTGGTTCTACATCTAGTCTTCTCATGTGAGCCTGAAGTACTTGAAGCTCTTCACTAATTATTTTTTCTGCATTCATACGTTGGCTGGCTCTGAAGCGGATGTTTTTGTCCACCATTTCAGCTATCTGATCAAGATTCATCATTTTTATCCCATGGATTGTTGCCACTTTTTCATCCACGGTCCTTGGATTGGAAAGGTCCAGAATCATCATGCCTCCCTTCTTGTTTTCCATGGCCTGCTTGATTCTATCGTACGTCACCAAAAAGTATGGTGCAATTGTTGCAACAAAGAGCAAATCATAGTTAGAAAATCTCTGCAATACGTCCTCGAACCCAATCGGATTTCCTCCAACTGTTTCTGCAAATGCCATTGAGCGTTCCATAGTTCGACTTGTGACAAAGTAGTTGTAGCCGCGCTTGTTTAGCGATTTTGCAACAAGCGTAGCTGCCTCACCAGTACCAATCAAAAGGATCTTCTTCGACTTTAAATCATCGATGTTTTCTTCCGCGAGCTTTACTGCCATCGAGCCAACCGAGATTGTCCCTTTATTGATGCCAGTGGCGTTTCTCACACGTGTGCCGATCTTTATTGCCTTGTCAAAAAGTGTGTTTAGATGCTCGCCTGATGTGCGGATATCGCGTGCTACTGCGATTGAATCTTTTATCTGTCCAAGAATTTGCTCCTCACCTAAAACCATAGAGTCAAGTCCGGAGGTGAGTCTCAAAAGATGGTCGTATACTTCGACGTCTTCTGAAATCTCAAAATTTTCCTTAAAGGCACCTTCTTCAAGGCCGGCAAGTGATGCCCAAGTCTTTTTTATCTTGTCTACCTTGAACTCATCAGCACAACCAAAAATTTCTACTCTGTTACACGTCTGCAAAATTACAAATTCCTTTAAGCCTGAGTACTTGCGAAATGACTCATACGCAGATTCTATGTCCTTAAAAGTAAATTTCTCTAATACGTGGATTGGGGATTTGCGAAATGTAACTCGCGCATTGATTATGCTTGTCATTGCCAATTCTCCAACATCTTGATTACTTCTCTTTGTGCACTTGGTAGGTCGTCCTCTTTTAATAATTTCTTTATCTTGTTGTTATTTAATACTGAATACAGGAATTTCTTTCTTTGCAGCGTAGTGGGGATCTTTGTTTTTGCTGCGTCTCGAGCCATCTTCTGCAACTTGATTTGGTAAATGTCTTCTTTGTCGATTATATCTTTGAAGATTTTTTCGGCTTTTAGCTTTAACTTGCGCGCCATCGCGGGACTACGTCCGCCAGTAGATATTGCAATTTGAACAGTATCTTGTATGTTGATTACTGATGGGTGCGCAAAATCGCTTACTTCAGGATCATCTGCGGCATAAGCATAACAACGCTTGAGCTTTGCCTTTTCTACGATCTTTCTGTTTAACTGTCTATCATCAGTTGCGGCCATGACCAAAAACGGTTCATAATTGTCAATAAAATCTGCATTCTCGAGTTTTATCTTCTTGAATTCGATTTTGCCTTGTTTTGCTAAATCTCGAATCTGGGCGTTTGCCTTATCTGAGATCACCAAGATCTTGCAGTCTTGGGTCAGAAGCGAGTTTACCTTCTTTAGACCTTCTCCTCCAGCCCCGACTACGATGACCAAATTGCCTTTGAGGTTTAGGTCAACAATCACGATCAGGGCAGCTTTTGATTTGTATTTATAGGATTGGCAAATTCTCGTATCGTTTTTATAAAAAACAGATTTGTACAACCGTATGGTGTCTTTAGACGCACTAGACAAAGAAATACTAAATGAGATACAGTGGTCTTTCCCGCTTGTTGCAGAGCCTTACAAGGAGCTGGCAAACAGATTTCATACAAGCCACGACGAGATGAAAAAAAGAATTTCAAACTTGAAATCTTGTGGCATCATAAGGCAATTATCTGCAATCTTCGACACAAGAAGGCTTGGATACAAAAGTTCGCTTGTCGCAATGGCAATAGATCCAGACAAACTCGAACTGGTGGCAAACCAAATTAATCGACACCCCGGCGTGTCTCATAACTATGAGAGAAACCACGAGTACAACCTCTGGTTTACTTTGGCAACGCCACCCGGTTCTGATTTGAAGACCGAGGTGGACAAATTTATGAAACTGCCAGGAATCAACAAAGTCAGGCTGCTCCCAACCATCAAGCTCTTCAAAATAGGTGTGAAACTCGAAATGGTGGAAGACAAAAAGAAGGAAGTAGCTCCAACAGAGGAAAAGAAAAAAATCAAAGAAGTCAAGTTTGTGCCGACCGAAGAAGACAAAGAGTTTGTCAGACACCTACAAAAAGATCTAGATGTAGTAGATAGACCATTCTTGTCGGCAGCGCAAAGCCTTGGCATGACTGAAGAAGCCGTATTTGAAAAACTAAGATATTATGAAGAAATTGGTGTGATGAGAAGATTTGCTGCAATTCTAAGACACAGAGATGCTGGATTCACTGCAAACGGAATGATTGTGTGGTGTGTTCCAGAACCACGCATAGACGAAGTAGGCACCATGCTTGGCGCATTTCCACAGATAAGTCACTGTTATCAACGACCTGTTTATGCGGATTGGCCATACAATGTGTTTTCAATGGTACATTGCAAGTCAATTGCTGAAGCAGAAAAGATGGCAAAAGACATTCAGAAACACATCAAAGTGGATGATTACAAAATTCTATTCAGCTCACGTGAATTCAAAAAGACACGCGTAGAGTATTTTGTAGAAAACGAGTTTACCATAGAGGAAACTATCACTGCTTGAGTCTGTCACCCACAGTTCCAAAAATCTTGACGTGGCTGTAGGCGCCAAATATGAATAGCAGCCACTTCCATGCAAAAAACAGATTGGCGATACTACTTGCGGAAAATATTCCAAGACACCGCTCTACCAAAAAAGTAGTGTCTGCCACCGCTATGAACACGACACCAACGGTGATTGTGGCCCACAAAAAGTTAACCGATCCTCTAAAAAACAAGACCAGAGCAATGAACGCAGGAACAAAGATCATGCTGTCGAGGAACGGATAGATTAGATTTATCGTCGTCTCTTCGTTGGGATCTGATTTTTGTGACAGGAAGTACAAACTTGGGATAATAAATCCTATGGAAATGATTGTGCCAGCAACAATCAGCTTTTTTGAAATCATTTTTCTTCGCGGCTTTAGATAAAATATCGTAAATCCAAAATATAGAAAATAACTGGCATAATACAAAAAGTCGACAAGATAGTTGTTGTTATCTTGTGCGACATACTCGGCGTTATAATAATAGGTCAGATCAGCTGCGTACCAGACTACTGAGCCTGCCAAAAACAACATCCATGCGATGGAGTGATTACCAACAATTCCGTGCCTGTGTACAAGAAGCGCACCAAATATTATGGCAAGTGGAGGAACAACGACGAAAAATATGTCAGTATAGTATAAACTACCTTCAATAATCGGATATCTTTCCTGACCCAAATAGTTTGCAAGGAGAAACATTGTTGCAACTGCAACCATGGATGCAAACAGAGCTTGGTTTTGCGAAATACGCGTTGGCCAATTCTGCAGCATGTGTGGTCTTACTATTTCTCCATGGCTCTTATGAACTCTATAAAATACTTTTTAGAACTCGCCTCGCCAAGTTCCTTTTTTATTTCACTTAGGATATCTGTATAGGCGTTGCCAAAAATATCTTGCAGCGTTCTTTTCAGAAATTCTGGGTTTTTATCACAATCTGGCAGAAAACATTTGTAGTCCTTTTCAAGCTTTGAAACTACCTTCTCATACTGTGGCTTGCCCATTCGCAGCAAAACTATCTCGATGCAGAATGCCAAGAGTGCCTTGTTCACTTTATCTTCAGGATAGCTACCAAACATCAACTTACACCACTCTTCTAAGTTACACTTAGTTTATAGTCCAATCGGAAATTGATCCCACATTTGGGTTCCAAAACGGAAGTGCGATTTATGCAATTTGGGCTGTGGCCTTTAGCTCATAAGGGGGCCAACTAGCATACAACCTTGCGATCTCTGCCATATCGTTGCTGTTTAGATACCTTCCATCTGACATTGCAGCAAACTGTTCAATCTCTTCGATACTGATCACCGTTGGCAAAACTGACGATACTGGGTTCTTTGAGAGAATGAACTTGATTGCTAGCTCAGTGATGCTAAGGTCGTTTCTCTGCGCGATCGGCCTGAGCTGCTCTACTTTTTCCAATGCGGATTTTATCCATTCTCCGCGCCTCACCGAACGGTGGTCTTTTTCGTCTATTTTTGTGTCGGCAGTGACCTTGCCCGTAAGAATTCCTGATGCATCTGGGACTCTGACCAAAATGCCGACATTCTTTTTTGCCGCTGCCTCGATAAGCTCATTGCCTGGCGTCTGCTCTAAGATGTTGTAAACTGTCTGAACTGCGGAAACATTTTTGCGATTCATTGCCTCCAGCCCTTCACGCGTCCACCCGATGGCTGGACCAAGCGCAACCTGGTATGTGCCTATCACTCCTTCGTTTATCTTGCTGTCAAGGGTGTTGAATATAACGTCGTCTCTTATGTGGTGCATTTTTGGGTTGTGTAGGCCGTACACGTCAATGTAATCTGTCTGAAGGCGCGCCAAACTGTTTCTCAACGCATGTTCAGTAAAAAGAGGATCAAATCTTTGTGGAAGCTCGCTGTGCCCTATTTGTTGGGCTCCTTCAAATTCATAGCCATACTTGGTTGAAATGACTATCTCATTGCGCATTCCCTTGAAAACTTCACCAATCAGTTTTTCACTTTTTCCTTTTCCGTACATGTCTCCAGTCTCAAAAAAATTGATTCCTAGGTCGTAGGCGCGCTTTAACATCCGCCTTGCTTCATCCTCGTCAATTTTTTTGCCCCACCAATCTAGAGCAATCGTCCATGCGCCAAATCCAATTTCTGAGACACGAATTCCACTTTTTCCTAACGTCCTGTATTTCAATTTACAATCTCCTTGAATTTTTGAAGCTTTGAATGCAACTCCGACTCACTCAGTACTGGTTTTCCGGAATTTATGTTTGCATTTATGTCTATCCAAGATTTGCAACCGTGATATTCTGGTTTAAGTGGGGTCACAAACTCATCGATAAGGTATGTTTTAAGAAAAACTGCCTTGATTGCTTTTTGTGGCATCCAGGCCATTCTGGTCTTTATGTAGGAGTCGCTCCATATGTGAAATTCAGATAGTTTGTTTATCTTTCTCTCATCTGTGAGATCAGCTTCGGAGATCACTTCTGCGTATGACGTAATTTTATTGGTGCCCTCCTGAGGTTTTGACTTTTTCACAAAATCTAAATACTTGTGAAATGGCGGCTTGAGATTTTCAAAGCTTTGATGCTCAAATGTAGGGAACAGCAGAAATTTCTTTGACTCCATCACGAATCCTGATGCGACATCCAAAATCCCTCCTTTGCGTAAAAGCACAAGCTGATCTCCTGCCTCCAATGCTTGAACAACAGTTGCCCATTCTTTTAATGCGTTCATTTACCCTAGACTTGTAATCAGCGGAATAATATCCTTGTTCACACAGACGATCATAGGAGTATCTTGTTGCACGTAGCGTGACACCTGCGTTTCCCTGAGCTCCATGATCAGATCCTGAAATGCGTGCAGGTCGTCTGTCTCAAATGCCAGCATAAAGTCCTCATCATGTATGCCAAATGAGTATGTGGTGTTCAGAGTTATCTGTGGGTACTTGTGACCTACTGTGATGTGTTCATCCATCATGACTTTTCGTTTTTCAAGCGGCAAAAGATACCACTCTCGTGTTTTAATAAACGGATACACTACGACGTATTTTTTTGCCTCGGCTCCTTCAACAAACGATGGCGTCCTTCCAGTCTTTGCGTAAATAGAAGGCCTTGTGGACGACAGATAGGTGTGTGATGGAACAATGTATTTGCCAAACACTGTAGAGTAAATCTTTGATATTATTCCTTGTATCTCCTCCACCGATTCTGCCGCGAACCAGAAGAGAAAGTCCGCATCATCCCTTAGTCCCAAAGTTGAATAAGTTCTGCATTTTACTTTCGAGTTCTTAATCACGTGTTCTATCTCTTTTGCAGATTCTTCTTTTGCCAAATCCGCCATCCACCTCCATTTGGGGTCTACTTTGAAAAATGAGAAATTGAAAAACGTCCTTGGCTGCTCTGACACGGTTTTTCTTTCTTTAAACCATATTTAACGATAATCACATTTTTCAAAATTGGACGAATCCTTAACTAAAATGCTATGTACTTGGTGCTGTGAAAGAAAAACTTCTATGGTTTTGTACATGTACCGCCCTTGAAATCATGACTGCAGCTGGAGTCACCGCATACCTAGTATATCTTGGCCAAACCACAATCGCGTTAATTTCTACCATGGTCTTTGCTAAGGTAATCGTGTTTCATTTTGCTATAGAATTGTACGAGAGACTAAAAAGAGGCAAATACCATCATAAAATAACACATTGAGCTATACTGGCAATCCGATAGAGGTTATAAAGAAACTATACAACGATAAAAAATGGAGTGAGATAGTAGCGTTTTGCAAAAAGATGTTGGAGGAAGATCCAAAGGATCTCATAGCGCTACAAAACATGGCGACAGCATATCTTCACCTTGCAAAATATGAGGATGCGTTGTACTGCTGTGAAGCTGTTCTTGAACACAACAATTATGATGAATATGCACTCAAAAACAAAATATTTGCTCTTGAGCGTCTCAGGAAATACCAAGACGTCATCGATTGTGCAGACAAACTTTTACAAAAAAACCCAAACGACGAATGGGCACATGATAGTAAAGGACTCTCATTAAACGAGCTGGGGCGACACGATGACGCAATTAGGTGCTACGACAAATCTCTGCAACTGAATCCAAATAACACCACGGCGCTTATGAACAAGGCAGCTACACTTGCGTTTTTGCAAAAATATGATGATGCGATATCGTTGTATGATCGCGTCCAGAAAATAGATAAAACTATCAAAGAAGCAGCAGTAGCAAAGTCAGATGCGTATCAAAGACTTGGGAAAGAAGACGAGGCATTCCTGGCAGCACAGGGACTGCTGGTAGAAGACATTCAAAAATACGTAGCAGAAGCGCGAGTAAAAAAGACAAAAGTATTTGATCTGTATTGTCTTAATGAGTACCTTGAGCTCGAAGCTAAAGAGAGAAAACACAAAGAAAAGCAGGACACAAAAACCGATCCATCTAGCTGATCTCCACCATCTTGATCTTTGATCTGCTTCCGGCCTTTATGGACACGCAGGAAGATGATACTCCAAAATGCTTGGCCAGCTTTTTTATGATTTCCTTATTCGCTGCACCTTGAACTGGTTTTGACTTTATTCCGATGGTGATTTCGGTATTGTTGACCATCACAAAATCCCTGTTGAATTCTACGTAAACCGTGTATAGCAACTATGTGCTACGCCTTGATTATCCAGTCATATCCTTTTTGCTCAAGTTCGTCTGCAAGTTTGGCATCGCCAGACTTGATGACCTTACCTTGTGCAAATACGTGGACATAATCTAGTTTTTTGAGGAATTTCAAAATTCTGGCATAGTGAGTGATCACAATTATTGTTGCGTCTGGAGTGGACACATCGCTTATTGCCTTTGCTACTGCTTGCACCGCATCAATGTCGAGTCCTGAATCTGGCTCATCGAGAATTGAGACCTTGGGCTTGAGTACTGCCATCTGGAGCACTTCGGATCTCTTCTTTTCGCCACCAGAAAATCCCTCGTTAAGGTATCTTGACAAAAATTCGTCTTTTAGGCCCACTGTCTGTAAATTCTTTTTGAGATAATTCTGAAACTCTCTTACCGTGATGAAGACTTCCCTATTGCTACTGGCAAGTGATTTACTAAGTGCGTTGTAAGACGTTCTCAGAAAATGCGAATAACCTACACCTGACACTTCGGTCGGGTACTGGAACCCCAAAAAAAGTCCCTTCTTTGCCCTCTCATCGGTTGAGGCCTCCGTGATGTCCTCGCCATCAAAAAATATCTTTCCTTGAGTTACTTCGTACTTTGGGTGTCCCAAGAGCGTGTATGCCAGCGTGCTCTTTCCAGAGCCGTTTGGCCCCATGATTGCATGCACTTCGCCAGGGCCAGTCTTTAGGTTGACGCCTTTGAGAATCGGTTTACCTTCTCTTTGCACGTGGAGGTCAACAATCTCTAGAACTGCCATGTTTTCCAGAGTCTTGTCTTCTCTATATAACCCAGACGAATTTTAGCTAATCCTAACCGAAAAATAAACAAAAAGAAGGGGGATTAGATTTTGGCAAAACTAGGTCTTAACGTCAGCCTCAGCTTGTAACACGTAAGGATCTCTTTACACCTGTTTCTTATGGTGACCTCAGTCACTCCAGCGACACTTGACACATCGCGCTGAAGAACGTTTTGGCCTAGCAGAATTGAGGCAATATACAGATATGCAGAGGCAATGCCATTTGGTGCCTTACCATCTGCTACGTTCATGTCCTTTGTCTTTTCTGCAATCTCCAAGGCTAATCTTTCAACACGAACATCAGTGTTCGTAAGATTCGAGATCTTGGAGATGTACTTGTCCATGGTTATGACAGGTGCAGTCACGGAGCCAAGCTCCATGACGAGCATGCGGTAGTACTTTGCTGCAAGCTTGGTTCTCATTTTGAGATCTTTGTTCGATCCTGTTCCGGCACAGATCTCTTCCAGAGATCTTACTACATCGCATTGTTTGCACGCCATGTAGATCGTTGCAGCCGCAATACATGCAACGGATTTTCCTTTGACTTCCATATGGGAGTCAAGATTCCGGTAGATCATCGACGCAGTTTCTAGCACATTGTCTGACAATGAGAGGTTCTGACATGTCGAGCCAATCATTGACAAAACATTTGCGAGTCTTCTCTCCCTTGGAGATGAGACGCGCACTCTCTGTTGCCACTTGCGCAGACTGTGCATCTGGTTAGCAACTTGGTAGTTGATCGTCTTTCCCGAAAAATCCTTTGTGGAAATCGAGATCTCAGTTGCAATTCCAAGATCGTGTTGTGAGAACGTCGTCTGACCGCTTGCTCTCGTGTTTTTTAGCTTTTCTTCAAGGCTTGAGCTTTTTGATTCTGGACCGTAATCTGCCAGTTGTTCCAGTACGACAATGCCGCACATAGAACAAACTCTTTCGCCGCTTTGCATGTCATCAACTAGAGATGATTTGCATTCTGGGCAGCATGTTTCTAGTTCTGTGACATTCATCTTTTTCTCTTCCTTGTTTTTTCTTTTATCACAGGTTCGTCAAGGAAGTACACTTTTTTGCCAGTGTATTTTTTGATGTTGTTTGTCATCGGGATCGCCGATGCAAATGGATTACTTACTGGGCCTATGAGTTCCGTAACCTTGGCAATTCTTCTGCCGGTGTTGTCGCAAACAAAGTTGCCCTCATCCAGTGGTCTATTGAGTCGTATGATGACCCGACCACTACCGGCCAAGTGTATTATTTCCCCTACCTCCTGCAATGGTTTTCTACAACAATTCAGAACTAATCATAGACTTCTGTCAACTTTACTTTAGCTACTAGCTAGATCGAATTTTATTTCGACTGTTTTGCCCGTTTGGCAACCAGTTTTTCAGAAATCTTGTAAAGAACTTTTGTCTTGGGAGAAACTTTTGGCAACACAACATATCCGGAGCGGACGTAGGCCCTTCGTGGGAATCTCACCTTGTCGTCTGATTCCTTTGGCTCAAAGCCAGCTTCTTTTGCTGCGTCGATTAACTCCTTGAGCGATGGATCAAAAATACATTTGTCTTTTGGAAGTCGTCTTCCCATTTTTTTTGTCAGTGTCTTGTTGAAGTAGTCCAGCCAGATTACGAAGTGTTCGTAATCTTTCAATTAAATCACTTTATCAAAACTGCATTTACTATTCCGTGTTGGCCTGGTCTTGAGACAACACGGCATTTGCCGTCTTCTGTTTCCAAAACTGCGCCCTTTGAGATAACACCGCGTCGCTGATAATCGTTATTTGTCGCATTTTCCAAAACCTTGAGGATCTTTGATTTTTTGACTTTGCCTCCATCTAATGCAAGATTTACAAAATCGATTGTCTTTAGGCCTGTCTTTACATGATTTGCACGAACCGATCTTGTGACCGTTACTTGTTGTCCCATCACTGCCTCGTTTGGAAATCTGTCGATTTCATATTTTCTTCTTGTTCTAAGTGGGACTCGTCTTCCACCAGTTATCTTGCTTGTCGCAAGATTCTCAATAGCTCGCTTCACAGTCTGGGTTCAAAACACTCTAATTTATAGACAACGCAACTGCTTGGGGAAAAATCGTGCAAAGATTTGCTGCCTAGGCTTGTTGCGGCATTTGCGGCACTGGTTGTGGAGTTGATTTTCTCATTTTTTTGAACAAGATTTGTTTTAAGATGTCCGAGTCACCACTGATGCCGAAATATTTTTGGAACTTTGAAGTTGTAGTATAGATTTTGAGTCTGCCTACATTTTGGTGGGTTATGAAATCAAGCTGTGAAAGCTCTTTTAGGTGCGAGTATACACCACTCCCTCTTGTTTCTACGAGTTGTTTTGAAGAAATTGGCTGCATGTATGCGATGTATGAAAGTGTCTTTAGTGTGGCCTTTGCCAGTATGGGCTTTGAGGCAAAACGCCTCACAACCTCGTTGAATTCAGGCTTTAGTTGAAACACGTATGAGCCGTCTGGAAGCGTGGTTACTTCTAGTGCCTTGAAGGCGGATCTGGTCTTTTTTTCTATGGCGCCTAATAGGGCAAGAGTCTTGGTTCTGGACTCGGTGCCTGACGCCTTGATAAGCTCTTCTACCGAAAGGGGCCTTCCTGCTGAGTAAAGGGCCGCTTCGAGCCTAGCTGTGGCCTCTGTGTCGTCTTCTACCTTCATGCTGTATTCTCCCTCAGAATGGTGATTTTGATGTCGTCGCCTTCTTGCGCCAAGTCGACTTTTTGGTCCCTTGCCAAAAACAGGATGGCAAAAAAGCACCTTATGGAATCGGTAGTGTCAAGATCCGCTATTATAGATTGAAGATAGCCGAACCCTTGCGACTCTATCTTTCTTAGGATGAGCTCCTCGTATTTTCCTATTATGTTTTCAAGCGATACAAAATAATCCTTAAAATCGGGCACTTCGACTGGCTCAAATTTGAGCTGACTACCGCGCCTTGATCGTGGGTTTGCAATGGTTCCTATGAGATTCTCAAGCAGATCGAGGAGCTCTTCTAGGGTTACTGGGTATGTGGCTTCGTGTCTGTATGGTATGTTGAGTAACTGTATGTCCAAGTCAGCACGTTCACGCAACGGCTTTTTCTCCATTGCTGCTTTTTGCAAGGCAAAGATCCTTTCCACTTTCATTCTGTGGATCAATGATGATGATAACGCAGCCATGCCTGCGACACGCAGATCTTTTTTATCTGCTTTTTTTAAAATATTGATGAGTATTTCTAAAATCTGAATCAGATTTATCTCCCATACGTCTTTTTTTGCTATGGTGTTTGGATTAAACAGTATATTGACAGGCGCCTGTGCGATGTTTTCCACTTGGGGGTTGCTCACAACTGAATTTCGAAATTTGTTTAATAATACTGTGGGGCTCTACTTTTTTGCCGTACTCGGTCAACTCTTATATTGTAATTGTATGCAGGTAAACCTACTTGAAGGCGGCAAGAATAATGGAGCCACAAAAGGCTCTGGAAATAAGTGAAGTGGAAACCCCCAAACCAAAGGACGCCCAAGTCCTAGTCAAGGTAAAGGCTGTCGGTGTGTGCCACAGTGACCTGCATCTGTGGGAAGGTGGGTATGATACAGGCGACGGCTTTATGAAAGTGACCGATAGGGGCGTTAAATTTCCAGTAATCCCAGGGCACGAAATAGTAGGTACCATAGCAGAAATGGGTGATTCTGTGCAGGGGTTCAACGTGGGGGATAACGTCTTGGTATACCCGTGGATTGGCTGCGGAGTCTGCGTTGCGTGCAGAGTGGGAAACGACAATCTCTGTGATGCCCCACGATCTCTTGGGGTCTTTCAAAATGGAGGGTATGCCGAATATGTCCTTGTCCCACATTTCAAGTTCTTGGCAAAGGTGAGCGGCATTGAGCTAGATGCGGCAGCCTCGCTTGCCTGTTCTGGGCTTACTGCGTACACAGCAATAAAAAAATCAAATGCGAACTCTCAACACAACATGGTTATTTTCGGTGCAGGTGGTTTGGGCCTGATGGGGGTGCAAATAGCACGAGCAATTACCAATGCAAACATAATCTGTGTGGATATCGACGATGAAAAACTCAAGACTGCAAGGGATCTAGGTGCAGATCACACTGTTAACTCTAAAGATCCGGAAGCAGTGCAAAAAATCATGGCCTTGTGCGGAAACAAAGGCGCAGACTGTGTAATTGACTTTGTCAACGCACCACCAACAGTAAAGATGGGTCTTGCAGTGCTCAGAAAGCGGGGGAGTCTGATCCTAGTTGGCTTGTTTGGGGGCTCAATAGAGTTACCTTTGGTCTCAGTTCCGCTCAAAGCAATCACCATTCAAGGAGCGTATACGGGAAACTACAACGACATGCTGGAGCTCTTGGGGCTGGCAAAAAGAGGCGTCATCAACCCAATCATATCGAAGAGGTACTCGCTTTCCGACGCAAATAATGCACTAGAGGATCTCAAAAATCGGAAAATACTTGGCCGCGCAGTAATTAATCCTTGAATCATTCATTTTTAATCGAGTCTTTTGTGTGTCCCTTGTTGACAAGCATCTGGATTATGGCATCGATGGAATAGTCGATGCCGTGCTCCTTCTCAAAATGCTCTCGAAGCTTTCTTATGAGAGTAAGGTTCTCGCTCCCTTGAAGCTGAAAATTACACTCAAACCCATAATCACTACAGGCAAGCTTGATTGCCATCAAACCAACCCATTTCTCTTTACTTATAACTTCTAATTAACAAAGTTAACTCATTAACCTTTTGCAGGCGAATGGGTTTTTGAACCTGAGAAACACGATACCGTTTGGCAATCGCTCAAGCGGAATTAGGCCAAATGTTGGAGATCTCAACAAAGTATTCTGGTTTTGGTGATATTTAGAAAATGATTAACATTGGTAACTTACGTGACACGCTAGGAGTTATTTACACGGGGGATTTACCAAAATTATTGGTCATTAAGAGCTACCGCGACAAAATCTACATAATAAAAGACATAATAGCCCTTCTTGTTGAATATGGCGAACTGAATCAAACCACTCTTGTCAGCTATTGCGGCCTGAATCTGAAAAAACACAAGCAGATTCTTGACAACCTTGAGTCACACGGTCTCATCTCAAAATCTACTTTAGAGTCGGGGAAGCGTACAGTTACAATTTATAAAGCAACCAACAAGGGAGTTGAATTCTGCCGAACCATCATCGAACCGTACGAAGAACTGTTTCCACGTAAAACTGCTTCCAACTCTGACCACAAACTAGGTATTTTGATCATCGTCTAGCTCAAACTGCGACGAGATTTCATCGTCAACCTCTTTCTTTTTTCTGATATAGTTGATGTATTTTCTGTTCCATGATTTGAGTATCAAATACTGTCTAATTCCAAGCACTAACCAAACCAAAGATACTACAATGACGATTCCAAGAGAGACTGATAAAAAGACCCCAAATTCGTCATATTCGTCTAACACGAAGAAGAAATGTGGGTGTGTGATTAGATATGCTGACATGCCGATTGCAAATGGCGCAAGAATCAAACCAGAAATTGATATGGCAAGAAGTGTGATTCGTATGCTGTTTATTTTCTCTATAAAGCTCTCGATTACCTCTATCATACTGAATCTGGATTTATCGAGGTCGGAATTGTCCACACCACTCATGTCTAAATCATTATGGTATTTGAATGGTTCAATCCACTATCAAATTCCCAGCCATTTGAGGATGTATTGAGCAATAATATCTGAATGTCCCTGCTTTGTCTGCTATGAATGTGGTGGTTTGTACTTCAAAATAACCTAGGTCCTTTGTGTGCACATTGAACTCGTCTATGTTGAGATTGTGTTTTGAGTCGGTGTCTTCGTTAATAAAATGAATGGAACCCAATTGATCTTTTCTTAGATGTATCTCTGGCGTGGTATGTAACGATCCCAAGCTCTTTTTTCCACTGGTGGTTGATTTTGTAGCAAAAATATGGCCAAACCGCTGGTCATATTTTGATATGAGGTAGATATTTTGTGGTACTCCAAACACTGGAAACTTGCCATTTACCGGAATCATGGAATTATAAGCAGAATATCCTACAGTGGAACCTATTAACGCAATACCAATTATTGCAAGTAAGATCTTGCCATTCGGCCTACGCGGCTGCTTTTTTTGCTTTGACAATCATTATTAGCATCATCTAATGTGTATTTAGAGAATGATTAACAATGTTAAGCAGCCAATAAATGCAAACGTTTGTTATGATTATTAACGAGAACGCAACGCACGCCTCATTGGCCTGTAGCTATACTCTACCTTCCTGCGTTCTCGTTTAATCATTAATCCGAGTGGGTAACCGATCTCAATTATTGATCTGATTTGTCTTCGTCTGGATTCTTGTCCCAAAGATGCATTGTCCCTCGTAGCATGAATGCACCTATAATTATGGTCACTATGCCTATTGCTATAAACGAAAAGACTCTGATGATGGAATGTACTCTTGACACTAGTTTGCCTCCCTACAAACCACATTGTCATGTCCTGTGATCCTGTATGCTTCAGCAAGGGCCTTTTTTCCTTCGCCTGTATAGACGTCAATGTGTTTGCCAACTATGTCTGGGCCGACATCAGAGCCAACAAAGATGAGGCTGTCCCACGGTGCAGGAAGGCTCGGGATCATGACGTTTGAATTTGCAGGAATGATGCTCTGATCTATTGCTATCATGCCTACAAGCAGCTCGTCTCCGTTGGAGTCGCGTGGGCGATCACTGAAGTGAAACGAATCATCGTACCACCCAACATACATGCCAGAACTCGTTCTACCCCATCCTTCAACCTTTAAATCCGCAACAAAGTCCTCTCTTAATTCATAGGGTGCCCCATCCACACGTATCGTAATTAACTTGCCGCCATAGTCAGTTTCTATTGGTGTGTAATAACCAGTGATGTACCAGCCTCCGGTACAATCAGAAAACCGTGAATGTCCGAGTCGATCCTGTTTAATGGTGGCATCGGTGATCAAAAAGTCCATGATCGGATCATCTGAAGAGCTTCTCAATAGTAGCAAACCTGTTTTTTGTAAATAAGAGATCGCATCTGCAAACTCTCTGTCGGAGACCAGCCCACTCCTCCAATACTGGTGGGATTCATAGAACCAGTCAGGAATAAAAAACTCGTCGGCAAACACCGGAAGTACGATTGCGATTAACACTAGGACGGCAATGAAGTGTGTGACAATCACAACTAGGTTTTTCAATTGTACAATAAAAACAAATGCTGATTGTCATGGAAACGCTTCGTGATTTTCAGATAATACGAGCTGCTCCTTTTTAATAATTGAAGAGAATTTGACACTGGAATTGAGCCTGTCACAACCCAGAACAAAAGCAAACTCGTGCTTATTTTGTGGGGAGTTGCTGAAAACTCCGTCCAAGTGCCCATACTGCGGATTCAAATTCTGCGAAGAACACAAACCAACAGAGAATCACCAGTGTGGCAAGACAAGATATGCAGAATACGTACGTAAACCTGACGCCAACAAAATCCCAAATTTGGCCTCCGGCATGTTCGTAGTGGTGTGTGACACATGCGGCTACAAATCCGCAAAGGCCTCACTGATTGAATTTGCCGGCGAAGAGCTGATCCAGCACATGCAAATCGTAGGGTGTAAGGACAATACGTTTCTTGAAGAGGTGGACAGCTCTTCCCCATTCAATTCCAAAGCAATCAAATTAAAGCAAGAAGAATCTCAGATCGTCGCGCAAACAGATGGTGCGGGGGAGTCAGTCGTCGAACAGCTTTCCAAGCTGGCCTCATTAAAAGAAAAGGGGGCACTTTCGGATGATGAATTCATATTTATCAAAAAAGAGATACTCAAGAGGCTAAAGTAGTTCTAGATTTTCTTCTCTTTTAATAATGCTTCAAGTTTATTTTTTGTTTCTTGGTGTTCTGTTCGCTCTCTTTGCAGTGCGATTTTGAGCACCTCTAACTCTTTTTGGGTCGCAAGAAGCTTACTATTGAGCGACGAAACAACTGAGCTCGCAGCTGCAACCACATTCTTTGGCGCAGCTCTGGTCCCGACATTTGCGATTTGATCCTCTATGAATTTAAGCTCTTTTTTTGCAATCTCGATTTCCTTTTTCTTTGCTTCGTACTCTTTTCTGATTTGTTCTAGTTCCTTTGTGGCTTCTTGTTGGGATCTTTTTATTTGCTCAAAAGATTCATGCATGGATTTTAACTTGTCTGCCTCTTCTTTGTATTTGTGATATTGCGATTTCATCGATTCTAATTCGGAGCTCACCTTCTGTATTTCGTCTAGTGATGCTCTCCCAGATTCGACCTGTCTTTTTATTGATGCTAATTCTGCCTTTGCTGACTCTATTTGTTGTACAATTTCCCGGTGCTCGTTTTTGCGCTCATTGAGCTCCTTTTTTGAGGTCATGATCGTGCCGACAAGTTGGTCATATTCGTCTTTGGCTTTTGCCAGCTTGTCGGATATGGTGTTTAGGTACTCGGTTTTTGCACTTAATTCTTTTCGTAAATATTCTAATTCGTTTGCGACTTGTTCTTTTTGTATCTCTTCAGGGGGAATTATTTGCACGTCTGGCACTGCCTTATCCTCACGATCTTCTTTTTTTACACGCCTAAAGAGTCCCATACTGTCTTTTTGAAATCTTGGTTATTTCTCTATTCACTTTTTTACAAAGCGAAGGAAGAAACCAAGACCCCCAATCGCAAAGCCTGCAGCTATAAGAACGAGGCCAAGCTCGGGCTTGTCTGAGAACCAGCTTGGGGCAATTATGAACAACAACGCGCCCAAAATTATGAGGAAGTATCCTCCGCTCTTTTTTGGTTTGTTGTGCTCGTTGTGGGCCATGGCTAGATTTGCCTGCGAATCATCTGTGCTACTTTTTCCCTTCCTATGTCTAAAATGAATGGACCTATCTTGGGCCCACGATTCGCAGACAGAATTATCTGATATAGCACCATGAAGAACTCTTTTGGCTGTATGTTGTTTTCTTTTGAGATGTTGTAGATGGCGTTCTGCAAATCTTGGGGCTCTTCTTCAGCTTCCAAGATGTCTACAAGCTGGTTCAATGCCTTCTTTAAGGAGTCGTTTATTTGGATTTTGGTGGGCTCCTGTTCCTCAAAGTCGTCTGCATAGTTGCCTGCAAGCTGGATTATTTCTTCCAGATGCGGCGTCGGATTCTTAATTGCGCCATAATCTACTAGCTTTTTGACAACCCGATTGACTCGATCCTCTTTGAATATTCGGCAAAGTTCAACTAGCAACCTGTAGCTTACGTGCACACAGGGCTCTTTTGGTGGATTGAGCAGGTTGACGTACTCGTACAATCCCTTTGATTTGATCATCTTTGCCTCATTGTCCAGCTTGATCTTCCCAAAGTAAATGTCCTCAAGTTCATTGTATTCGTCCATTAGGGATGGTATGTCTTCAAAACCAAGCTCTCGGGCGCCCGTGATTCTCTTGTATAACAAAAGAAGCATTGATTTTGGCGTCCCGTACCTGAGCCATTTTTGCGAAGTCACCACGTTGCCAGCAGATTTGGAGATTTTCTTGCCGCCTTTGTCCAAAAACATCTCGTATTTGACATGGTGGGGATGTGGGTGTCCAAGTATTTCGTCTGAGACCCAATCGTTTACTTTGACGGAGTCCATGATGTCCTTGCCATATGCCTCAAATCTGATGTCAAATGCGTGCCATCTTGCGGCAAACTCTACCTTCCAAGCAAGCTTGCCCAGATCTTTTGTTATGTCTGCCTCGCCCTCATGTCCACATCCTTGCAACATCTTTGAGCCTATTTCGGCTTGCAGGCAGCGGTACTTGACTCTCATCTTGTCAGGAACATATTCGTATGACTGTGCAGTGTATAGTCTATTGCACTTTGAGCAAACCGGATAGTATGGAAGGAATCTCTGATATTTCTCCTGTCCTACCATCTCGGCAATTTGTCTTCCAATTTTTTCCGCATTAGTCAAAATGGTGTGGATCTGGTTCTTCAAAACCCCCTTCCTGTACGTGTCAATGGCTCTGACAAAATTGTACTTGATGCCGAGCTTGTCAAGTCCGTCAAGAAGGATGCCGCTCATGTGCATGCCATATGAGTCGTGGCATCCAAAGGGGTCTGGAATCAATGACACTGGTTTTGCAATGTGTTCTGAAAGTGTATCGGGAAGGCCTTCGGGTATTTTTCTGAGTCCATCAAGGTCGTCAGAGTATGCGATGAGCTCTGATTTGAAACCCATGTTCTCCAAGGCCAACTTGACACCATAAGCTCTCACGGCATCACCCAGGCTGCCTATGTGTGGTATTCCGGATGCACCAAGGCCTGATTCTACCTTTAACAACGTGGTGTCTCTTCCAAGCTGTTTTTCCCGTTCTATCATCTCAAAGGCAAGCTTGTCAATCCATGTGCCTTTGCCTATGATGATCTTTTCTTCTTCAGACATTTTATCAGTCCAACATCTTTGCCATATATGGGCCATCCGACGTGTAGCCAAGTTTGCGGTAATATTCTCTTGTCCCGACAGCACTGATCACTAAAATCTTTTTTGCATCAAATTCTTCCTTTGAAATCTTTTCTGCCTCGTTCATAAGACCCCGGCCAAGGCCAGAATGCTGAATTTGACCATCTTCTCTTTGACCTATCTTCAGAGACTTACCATATACATGCAGCTCACGAACAATGCATGACCTCTCAGTTATCTCTTTTCTGTGAGCCTTGCTGCTGGGTTTTCTGAGCCTCAAAAACCCGTAGATTCTGTCTGCAGAGTCATCATATGATAAAAAGACCTCCTCTCCTCCCGATGACACATAATTATCCCTATGCAAAAATAACTCCTTGCGTGGTTCCTTGGAGAATCCTATCTCCCTGCATCTGATGCATTTGCATGAAAGTCCCTGTTTTTTGAGATTCTCGTGCACGATTTGACGCAGGTTGCCTGACTTTGGCCCAGCAATTATCTCTTGGGGAGAAATCTCTCTTTGAACCCTCATGATTCTTACCCATCTTGGAACTATCTTCTTGATTTCCATTAAAACGCGTATCATGTCGCCGTCAGAATATGGCAGATATCGGCCCTGCAGATATTGCTGGTATAATGGTGTGTGTTGCAACACCAAAGACGGGTAGATCTTTAACATGTCTGGCTTTAGTTCTTCGTCGGTGAACAATTTTTTAAAATCCTCTATGTCGTCTTGCGGGCTGACTGTGGGAAGTCCCGGCATCATGTGTGCGACTAGCTTGTACCCTGCATCTTTTGATATTTGAAAAGACTCTACTACGTCTTGGTAGGTGTGACCACGATTGACTATCTTGTATACTCTATCTCGAAGACTTTGGACGCCGATCTCGATTCTGGTGATTCCGTAGCTGAGCATCATGTCTACATGTTCTTTTTTGCAGTAATCTGGCTTTGTCTCTATTGTAAAACCTACATTGCGAATTTTTGCGACTTCGTTGTTCTTCTTTGACTCTTCTAAACTATTCGAAACAAAACCATTTAGCGCATCGTAGCATGATTTTATGAAATTTTCTTGATATTGTACCGGCATGAAAAGAAACGTACCGCCGACTATGACCAGCTCCATTTTTGTAGGGTCGTGACCGTAGGCAATGAGTTTTTCAATCTTGGAAACAATCTGTTTTTTTGGGTCGTATTCATTTTCGATGGCGTTTATGGTGGATGGTTCGTTTCCAGTGTAGCTGTTTGGGGAATTAAATTCGATTCCGCCAGGACAATATGTGCATCTTCCATGTGGGCACGCGTACGGCATTGGCATTAGTGCAATCACTGCAACGCCGGACGCAGTCTTGACTGGTTTTTTTATCAAAATCCGTTGCAATTTTGAGTAATCGTTGCCACTAACTGTTGCTAGAATCTCCGAGTTTCGTGGTATTCTCTCAAGTGAGTATTTGGTGCAGAC
The DNA here is from genome assembly GCA_035575435.1 of Candidatus Nitrosotenuis sp. GTDB lineage: Archaea > Thermoproteota > Nitrososphaeria > Nitrososphaerales > Nitrosopumilaceae > Nitrosotenuis. The sequence continues at coordinate 27,290 of DATLXX010000008.1, read as the reverse complement.
CTTCTTTATCTGGGACTTTATCTGGTTTTTTGTAGGGGACTCGATGGTGAGTAAACCGCGCGAGATTTCATGACATGCCTTTACAAATACGGTGTCTTGCAATGTATAACAATACCTGTGTGGTTTTAAATTCGTTAAAACCATCTATCGGCGTCTTCTGGATTTTTTCTTTGATTTAGAACTTGTGCTCTTTTTGGTGGCTTTTCTCCTTTTCGGCTTTCTCTTAGTCTTTGTTCTCTTCTTGGTTGGGCTCTTGCTTTTCTTCTTGGTTTGTTTGTTTTGTGTTTTTACTAACTGTTTTTCAAGCTCGGCTCTTGCCTTCATGTTCTTAAGCTGCACGAGCTCGATTCTGGTTCTTGCACTAAGCTGCGCGATTTCAGAGTCTGGCGCAGTAAAGGAACTACCATGGTCTGTAAAACACTGAGAGTGAAAGACCTTGCCTTTCTGATAGACCATGTCTGACTTTGGAACGCCTTGCTTGCAGACGGCGCACATGTCGATAAATTCTTCAGCCAATGATGCTCGAATTTTTTAGTCTAATTTAACATTTTTCAAGAAAAACGGAAATATGCGATCACGTCTGGGGGTTTTGCCGTAATTCTTTTCTATATTCCATCTTGAGCCATACTGGAGTGATGATGGTTGTGACTGCCACCATTATCACAATTGTTGAATATACATTTGAAGTCAAAACTCCACTCGATAGACCAATGCCGGCAACAATTAATCCCACCTCCCCTCTTGATATCATCGCAATTCCGACCCGCTTTGATTGTGCCTTGTTTTTGAGGAACGGCAAAGCAGGAAGGCCGCATCCAACCAATTTGGTTGCAACAGCTACGCCGATTATGGCCGCGGCTACTATGAGAATCTCACTATTTATTCCTCTAAAGTCTACCTGAGCTCCAATTATTGCAAAAAACAACGGTGCAAAAATTAGGCCAAGTTTGCTTATGTAGTGTTCTACCCGCTCAAAGACCTTGCTTGATGCCAATGCCATGCCAACTACGAACGAGCCAAGTATGGGGGAAAGCCCAATGGAGGCCGCAACCCCTGCAGCGCCAAAAAAGGCAGCCGTAACAACTCCTTCTATGGCACCTCCTGCCTTCCAGAGCCTTGATCCTACGACGCGGGGAACGATGAATATGGCAGCGATAGCCATGGCTGCAAAGAATCCAAGCACTTTGAATATGGTAAATGATACTTCTATGACATCCACTTCCACAACAGCAGGGTCGAGCGATGTGACTATCGACAGGACAGCAATTGCCAAAATGTCGTCAACCACTGCAGCACCTATTATCAGTCTGGCCTCGGGTGTCTTCAGCTTGCCAAATTCTGAGAGTACCTGGACAGAAATGGCTATGCTGGTTGCAGTCAGCGCAGTAGCTACTAGCATTGCCTGAAACGCGTGGAAGCCGAAAAGCTGAAAAACAAAAAACCCAACAAAAAATGGCACAATCACACCTAGCGTGCCTACTGTAAACGATGCTTTTCCACCTTTGATGAACTCTCTTGGTGTCATTTCTAATCCTGCCATAAACAAAATCACGATTGCGCCAATTTCGCCAAGTATCTTTACCTCTTGATTCAGCTGTAGCAATGTCTCGCCCTGGATAACGATGAGTGATCCTATTGCAAAAGGACCTACGATCATCCCTGCTATCAGTTCGCCCAAAACGATTGGAAGCTTCAATCTTACAAATAACTCGGCCATGAGTTTTGCGGCAAAAAGCAACACGCAGACACTGATTACAACCGAAACAAAATGTGGTTCCATTTCAATTATCCCCAGTTGTGCTCATATAAGGAAGTTTTTAATTAAAAATAATGAAAGGGTTTGTCTAATTATGCCAATTTTTGTGAATTGACAAAAACACCTCGCCTGTTTGTGATCGAACCTATGATCTGACTCTGATGTTTGTGTTTTTTACAAACCTCGATAACTGTCTGAGCGTCATTTTTTGGCAAAATCACGCAGAATCCTATCCCCATGTTGAATGTCTTGTACATCTCATCACCGTCCACGCCTAAATCCTCAATCAACTGCATTATCTTTGGCGGCTGAGGCAGCTGATCAAGCGTATATCCAGTGTTTTTTAGTCGCAGTAGCTTGGTAAATGAACCGCCGGTTATGTTTGCAAGCCCATGAACCTCGCATTCTTTGATTATCTGAAGAACTGGCTTGACATAGATCTCAGTTGGTATCAGCAGGGCGTCACCAAGTCTTCCTATCCCTCTTATTTTGTCGCCAATTGAGTATTTTTTTAGTAGAACCTTGCGCGCCAGGGAATATCCATTTGAATGAAGTCCATTACTGTAAATTCCGACTATTGCGTCGTTTTCTTTGATCTTGCTGCCAAGTATGAGTCTGCTTTTTTGCACAATTCCTGCTACCATTCCTGCCAGATCGAATGCGAATTTTTTTTCGGCAAACAGGTCCGGCATTATGGCAGTCTCGCCGCCAACTATTGGGACGCCTGCTTTTTTTGCACCAGCGGCCAATCCTTTTGCAATTTGGGCAAAAATTGTCTGCCTGTTTTGGTTTGCGGCAATATAATCCACAAACGACATTGGTGCGGCTCCAATGCAAATTATGTCATTAACGTTCATAGCAACGCAGTCGATTCCTATGGTGTCGTATTTTCTCAACATGTTTGCGATTAGGACTTTGGTTCCTACACCGTCTGTGTGGGTTGCCAGAAGTCTGGACTTGTCAATCTCTACAAGCCCAGCATAATGTCCAAAACCGCTTCTTACTCTTTGCAATCTGTGGGTTGAAGCGATAATCTTGCCTATGGCACTTTGACTCTTCTTTATGTTTTTTACATCTACACCTGCTTGTTTGTAGGTTATAGTCATATGATCAGAATCTTGTCGCCGCATTAAAAGACCTTTTTACATGTACATGCCAGAGTCAACTTTTCTGTGCTCTTTGTATTTTTCTGACAATTCTTTGAATTCCATGCCGATCTTCTCTTTTTCTTTTTTCAAGTCAGACGTATCTATATCAAGTCCATAAACCTTGTTTATTGAATCAATTAGGGTAGCAGCAGCAAGCGGATCTGGGCTTGCGTGATTTGCTCTTACTAGAAGAGTGATTGCACGAATTTTGCGTATTATGCACTCATTGAGAATGCTGCCGGGTATGCCGGTGATGAACCCCTGCGATATCATGCTTATTCCCTTATCAGACATTATTCTGCAAAGATCTTCTTCGGCGGCGCAAAATGTTCTGCTGTCGTGCTCATCACTTGCGACGCCATCCAAAATTATCAATTCTTTTGTTCCCTTGCTTTCGGCCCAATCCAAAATTGTCGATGCAATGTTGTTTAGACCCTCCATTCTCAACGTAACTTCGCAAATCACTGCACAAATTGTCCCGTTTTTGTTCGTGTAAAACCGAAATGGGTGTCGCAGTCTGCCTTGAATGAATACTGTAGAAGGTGGGAGATATTTTGAGCGTAGAAATCCTACTTCCCGCATTCCAAGTTTTTCAATCAGATATCCTATTGCCAGTGGACCGGCCAGTCCGGCGCCTACAAACCCTGCAAAAATTATCGGGCTTTTGTAATTGATTTTTTTTATCTCGTGGACGTGATCTTCTAAAATGCGACGCACTGCTTTTGGTTTTTTGTGCCAATTAATTACTTTTCTGCAAGAACAAATTCAACATGATTCTGCCTTTTTCTGTAATCGAATAAACTACAGATGGGCCAACACTCTCTTTTCTTACGAAATCATAGTCAAGACACAACTTTAGGTAATTCAAAAACGACCTCTTCATTCTTATCTTTGAGTTGGTATACAGATCTGAAAAATTCATGGCTCCTCCGCTTAATTGATATAATAACTTCAAAAGCGAGAGCATGCTGTAGTCGCGCGCCCTTGCCTTCACTGCGTCCATGATCTGCTCGTCGCGCGTTATGATGAAGTCGTCTAGGCGATCTGCCACTTCCAGCGGGATGTATGTAAGGCGTGCTCTCATTATACCGTATGGTACGGTACTTTACCTTAATTAAGCTTAGCTTAAAAGTAATTTGATTATGTGATAGTTTTTTTAAACAACAGTCGCAGGTCTAAAAATTTGAAAAAGGGAATCAAGCCACTGCTGGAAGAGGCTTTTCTTCCTTTTTTGTCTCCTTTCGCATCTTTGCAATAACTGCCGCAAGCTGCGTGGCGTGGATCTCATCGAGGGTCTCACACATATAATTAGTTGGTATTTTTGCTACTTAAGTCTGACTAAATTGGGATGACTGGAACTCCGTCACACCTTATTGTTGGCGCTGTGACTGGAACGGCAGCCCAAGGTAAGACTGTTCTTGAATTGGCTGTAATTTGAGATATGTTTTGCAGGAGGACTGGCAGGTTGTGTATGATCCTGACTGGTTTTGCTGGGGTCTTCAGCTCACCATCCTTGATAAGCCAGATACCGCTTCTGGCGGTGCAAGAAAAATCGCCTTTTATCGGGTTGACTGCATATGTGTACCACAGCCTTGAGATGAGTATGCCGTTTTTTGTACTGCTAATCACCTCATCGCGGCTGATTTTGCCTTGCTTGATGGTGAGGTTATGCGGCGCCACAAGTGGGATGGGCTCAGATGAGCGGCCAAGAGGTGAGCCTGGTCTACACGCGTTAGCGGTGGATTTGACGTTTTCCTTAAAGGCATTGTAAGAATCCGAATATGTTCCAACAAAGACGCCATTATCAACAAGCGATGTCTTTCTGGTAGGTGTGCCTTCATCATCAAAGCTTTTGGTGCCCAGTCCGTTTGGCATGTGAGGGTCATCAATGAGGCTGAATTCGTCAACGGCGATCTTCACGCCCCGCTTGTCTGAAAAACAGCTGCGTTTCTCAGAATAGGTTTTGAGATTAAAATTAGGCCCGATCACAAAAGTCAGTAGCTCGCCGACGGCAATTGGCTCAAAAACTATGTTTGTTGGGCCTGCCTCACAGCTTCGAGGGTTTAACGAAGACACACACATTTGCATGGCCTCTCTTGCCGCCCCAATGGCATCAAAGTCTTCAAGCATTCGCGAGTTTGCCTGTCCTATGCCAGAGACTGGAGTGTAGCCGTGCTCAGAATCGGCATTTATGACTGCGCTCAGATACGTAGCACGCTCGCTTCTTTGCAGGCCGTTTGAGTTTTCAAGCTCAAAATAGTCGCAAATTATGTTTAGTGAGCCCGAGATTCTAGTTATCAGCTTGTGTGATGCGGCGTCAATCATCTGATCAGCAATCTCTGATGCCTTTACGGCGTCGAGCTCCCACACCTTTGGGTCGTTCGTTTTCTCAACAAGAGGTATCCTTTCGTTGTACGGCAGTGATTGCCAAAACTCTCTTCTAGTGAGATTTTTTGATGATTTTAACGCCTCATCGACAACCTTTTTGGGCTCCAAAAGGGTAGATTCCAGCGACGATATCTTCTTGTCATGAATCAGTCTTACTCCGACAGACTTTGCAAAATTCTCCTTTATCTCCGCAATTTCCGAATCCGTGATCCGTACAGTTAAGATCTTTTTTGTACAGAGTATGGCTTCACATTCATCTACTAGATTTTTTGCATAAGATACTATGTCCTCACAAACTGTCAAATCTAATTTACTCTTGGATTTTTGTATCTGTATTTGTCAAGCTTTACAAGCTCAAAATATGAGCCAAATTTCGATGCGTCGTCCACTCTGTCAAGCTCGTCTTCATCAAGCTCCGCGTCGTATGTTTTGAGAATTTTGTATGTTGTGCTTCTTTGCGCTGGAATCCTGCCTGTCTCTCTTATGAGGCGCCTGATTTGTTTTGGTTTTAGCAGCTGGCCATGTTGGGAACCTGCAGAAGTGGAGATGCTCTCGTTGATGAGAGTGCCACCAAAATCGTTAGCACCCCAAATAAGAAGAAGTTGGGACATTTTAGGACCTTCTTTTACCCAAGACACCTGTATGTTGTTGATGTAGTTGTTAAGCATGATTCTGGCTATTGCGTGAGTGAGCATGACATCGCTTGCACTTGCGCCACTTCGTATTCCCTCATGCAAGCTATGTTTGTACATTGGGGCTTCTGTGTGGATGAAATTGAGGGGGACAAATTCAGTAAATCCTCTGGTTTCTTTTTGGATCTCACGAATCTTTGCTATGTGTCTGACTCTGTCTTCGTGACTCTCAATATGCCCAAACATAATAGTCGAAGTCGATCTTATGCCAAGCTTGTGAGCAGTCTTGATTACCTCTATCCAATCATCCACTGTGATTCTGCCCGGTGATATCTTGTCACGAATTCTCTGATCGAGGATCTCGGCCGCCGTGCCTGGCAGAGTGTTCACACCAGCATCCTTTAGTCTTGAAAGATATTCTTTAATAGACAGCTTTGAGCGAGTTGCCCCATAAAGGACCTCTTCTGGTGAAAACCCATGTATGTGTATGTCTGGAATCTCAGCCTTGATTGCTTTGCATATGTTTTCATACATATTCCCATTCATGTCTGGCGGTAGCCCGGCCTGGATACACACCTCCGTTGCGCCAAGACTGCATGCTTCTTTTGCGCGTCTTACGATCTCTTCAGTAGGTAAAAAGTATCCTTCTTCTTCTCTAAAGTCTCTGCTAAATGCGCAAAAACCGCACTGTTTTATGCAGACGTTGGTAAAGTTGATGTTCCGATTCACAACAAAAGTCACGATGTCACCAACACGGCGTCTCCTAAGCTCGTCGGCTACCATGCCAACTAGGTGAAAATCGATGCCTTTTGCATTGTACAGCCTTGTTCCTTCTTCAATTGAGATTTCCTTTTCTTCTAGTGCCTTATCGAGCGTCTCTGCTATGAGCGGATCTGCATTTTTTAACAGCGCGTCTATCATCGCCAATACTCCTCCTTTACAAGACCATCTTTATCCATTATCTTGGCAATCTCGTTGTATAGGTGCGGCTCGACAAGATGCATAAACTCAGGATATGCTGGGAAGCGGGCCTTGAACTCATAGCCAGCCCTCTCGGTATTTCTTTGAACAAATTCTATTTGCGGCCAACCAAATTCAGGATTTACATAATCCTGTGTGATGGGGGATATTCCGCCCCAATCGTTTATTCCTGCTTCAATAAACGTCTGGTATGAGTTTGGTGACAAGTTCGGCGGAATTTGGATGTTCATTTGCGGCATTATTATGCGACACAGCGCGACCATGATCTTAAAGTAGCTCTCTTCTGGTGATTCGACTTGGCGCATTGCAGTGTCTTGTTTTGGTTGAAAGTTCTGCAAGATGACCTCCTGGATGTGACCATATCTTTGATGGAGTTTTCTTATCTCAAACAACGAGTCTATCAATTCGTATGGAGTTTCCCCGATTCCTACAAGGACGCCTGTGGTCATGGGTATTTTCAGCTCCCCTGCAGTCTCTAGGACTCGAAGTCTTGCCTTTGGATTCTTGCTTGGTGCCTTCTGGTGTGGCATGTCCTTGTGCGTTAACCGCTCGCTTGAGTTTTCGAGCATCAAACCCATACTCACGTTGGTTTTCTTGAGCTCGCTCATCTCTTGTTTTGTGAGGTTTCCTGCATTTGTGTGTGGGAAAAGACCCTCAGAAAACGCAATCTCGGATGCATGAACCAGATATTCGGCGGTGCTTGAAAACCCATTTTCCTTGAGCCAAAACCTTGCCTCGGAATATTTCTGTTCCGGCCTCTCACCGGTGACAAATAATGCCTCTACACACTTGTACTTTCTTGCAAGCCTTGCTAAATCTCTGACATCTTTTTTACTCATCAAAGAAAGCTTTGATTCTCCAGGCTCTGCTTTGTAGGTGCAATAACCGCACGTGTCTCTACATAGATTTACTATGTTGAAGAATGCCTTTTTCGAAAATGTGACTGATCTTGATTTATGTCTGTTGCGTAGAATCTGAGCGGCCTTGTATATCTCGTCATATCTGGTTGCTGAAAAATCAAAAATCTCGTAGGCGTCATCACGTTGAACTTCTTTTCCGTCTAATGCCTGATTTAGCTGTTCGCAGCTTAACACAAGATCGCTCAATGTGTGGATTTTTCGATTCTGATATTTATCTTTGTGTCGAGGTAGAGTTTGTGAGTACCTTGTTGGAGTTTGGTCGCTCTTCCAGCGTGATCACTATATCTGTGACCTTACCGTCACGCAAAATCTGCAAAACCATTTGATCACCTACAGATTTTTCGCGCTGCAGGTGAATCAAAATATCATCAATTTTTCTTACGATCTTGCCATCTACTGCAAGTATGACGTCGCCTCCCACTTGATAGCGTACACCGTCGACTTCTTTTATCTCGGACATGCCACGTATTCCTGCTTTCTGTGCTGGGCTGCCGTCTAAGACATTGATGACTAGAAACCCTCTGGCGTCGTGGAGATTTAGAATCTGTGCCAAGTCTGGGTCGATGTCTCTTCCAGAGATCCCCACCCAGGGGTGGTGATATGCCCCAGACTCAATCAAGGTCGGGACAATTTTTTGAACGGTCCTTGAAGGGATTGCAAAACCCACTCCTGCAAACTCGCCACTTTCTGACTGTATTGCAGTATTGATGCCTATTACTTCGCCACGCATGTTCAAAAGTGGCCCACCAGAGTTGCCTGGGTTTATTGCGGCATCCGTCTGAATTATGTCGGGTATCTGGAACCCTCTGTCTTGAGACGGCAACAGTCTCCCTAATTGGCTTACTATGCCTGAGGTCATGGAGCCTGACAATCCAAACGGATTTCCTATTGCGGCAATTTGTTCTCCAACCTTCAGCTTTGAAGAGTCGCCTACTGATAGCGGAAACAATGCATCCGAGCTTGCATTGACTTTGATTACCGCAAGGTCGGTATAGAGATCTTTTCCCACCAGACTTGCACGAAATGATCTTCCGTCAAGAAAAGTGACAACAAGTTTTTCTGCGTTTTGCACGACATGCTCGTTTGTTATTATGTGGCCATTTTTATCGTAAACAAAACCTGAACCTATTCCTCCAGGACCGCGCGGGTCGTTTTCAGGCCGCTTCACGTTTATCCGGACTACGCCAGACTCTGATTTCTCAAAGATCTCAACTAGACTAAGCTGCCTTGTCTGGTCTTGTGCATTGACTGAATTCTTTGTAGATTCTGAGATCTCATCGGGTGTGGGTATTCTGGTTGGAGGACTCAAGAAAATACTGTATGCGATCAAAACGACGATCACCCCAAGTAGCCCGCCGACGATCGCAGATGACTTGTTCAATAATTTGGCAGCCTTTGTATAGTCTATAATTGTTACCTACATGGAATTACACACTAATTGAATTCTGCACATGATCCTTCATCGAGTAGCCTCTGCCGCGCCATGAAACCGCCGAGTCGCTCTTTGCATGCAACATGCCACACAAAAAGCCTGCCACGATCACAAAGCTACCAAGTGGGACACACGCGCTGTACTGAGTCTTTATCTTGAGGGCTCTTGCGTCGACTATGCTTGCTGTGTAGACCAGTCCAGAAGATGCTACCGAGGAGGCAAAAAGTGTCAAAAACGATTCAGAAGCACCAAAGAACAAACTTGAATATGCCAAAAGAACGTAGGGCATAAAAAGCAAGAACAAAACCGCGACAAATATCCCGGCCGCAATCTTGCTGTTTTGAAGGTAAAGGGGTATCATGAGTCGCTTCAAACCATTCCAAAGTGTGGACCAGTCACGAGCCCATACTGCATCGATCAGGTGATCACCGCGTACCATCTTTAGTCTGTATCCTGACTCTTTTACTTTCTTGCCAAGTGCGCCGTCCTCGATTATTTCACTGCGAACTCCCTCGTGTGTTCCTACCTTGTCGTACGTTTCTTTTTTAATTATGAAAAAACTTCCAAAAAAGTATCCGGTCTTTTTCTTGGGGTCGTTGACACGCAATGCAGAAAACCTAGTATGTAAAAATGTCGAAAGAACTGGCAATGTAATCTTGGTCCACATGTCAAGGCATATCATTTTCGGAATGACTGTTAGGGCATCAAGGCTATCTGACAAAAGGTGTGAGACTGCAAGCGAGATTACACTGCGAGAGTGTCTTGTGTCTGCGTCAGTAAAAAGCAAAAGCTCACCAGTGGCGTTCCTATATCCTTCCATGCATGCCCAATTCTTGCCCATCCAACCGTCTGGCTTTGGCCTAGCTGAGACATGGATTACTCGTGGGTCTTTTGCTGCATATTGTGCGATTATTTGGCCGGTGGAATCATCTGATGAATCATCGATGGCAATTACTTCGTAGTTGTCGTAATCTTGATCAAGCAGTGAATCAAGACATTTTGCAATAAAATCTTCTTCATTCCTCGCAGGCAAAATTATTGATACTTTGGGCTTTTTATGTTCTTTTTTATCGAATCTGTCTAGTAGTGGTGCGCATTTGAAGGAGTTCAACATGGATTTCAAAAGAAGAACCCAAGCTGTCGCAACACCGATCATGGTTGCAACAAAAAAGTAGTTGACTACGTCTACAAACTCCATGTTATTTCTCTAGTTCTTGCTTTATTGCTTCAAGTGCCTGTTCGGTGCCATTTCTCACATGCTTTTTGACCATGCCTGTGAACATGCCCATAATACCTGATAGTTTGATGTCCCAGATTGCCTCAAGCTTTGTTTTGCCGTCTTGCGGTGTCAATTTTATGGTCTTCGTACCGTTTAGGATTCCCTCTGTAAATTCGGCCAAGATCTTTTCTTTTGGGAAAAACGTGACTTTTTGCATGCATATGGAATCCTTAAACGCGATGGTCACTTCACGCGTAACCACATTTCCATCCTTTGAGATGTTGCGAACCGATTTGGTGCCCTTCCAAAACTTTGGCTCATTGTCTATGTCGGAAACCACGTCCCAGACTCTGTCCGTGGGTGCGTTGATTGTCACCGCCGCTTCTATGGTGGTCATGTACTTGGATCTTTTCAGCTTGAATATTAGTCTTAATTCGATGGTGTGGCAGTAAAGTCAAATGTCTTTGTATCGGTCGTTCCGCTGTATGTGGCAACAACTGTGTATCTTCCAGATTGCTCCCACCCATCACCTCCGGCAATCACTAGGGTGGAAAACACTCCGTCGTTTTTGACATTCAATGTCTCACTCCATATTTCCTGATTTGCCGAATTTGTGATTGCAAGTCTCACTATGGACGTAGGCATTTTTATTTTTCCAGATATAGAAATAATGTCTCCGCGTGCATAAGACGTTGCGTCCAACTCCAGACCTTCTGCAGTCTGAGTCGATTCGGGAGGAGTCAGGGCGTCTTGATTCATAGCTACGAAGCTTATTACCAAAACGGCGAATACCACGGAACATACTGCGATTACAATATTTCTTAACTTTGTCTTGTCTCCGCCAATCTTCGGTATTGGTTTTTCATCTTTTGGTTTTTGTTGGTATTTTAGCTCAAACGGACTGGGTCGAGCAGGCTGTGGAGTCGGTGGTGGTGGGACTATCTTCTTTTCTGGGATCTTAACTATGCGCTCCGTTTCTGGTTTAGACGGTGATTGCAAATAACGTGAAACCAGGCCTTCGACGTATCTCCTATCTTCAATGGTGACTAGCTTTTTTGATTCAAAATCCGCCTTTATCTTTGCGAGGCGTTGCGCGTCTCCATGATTGGCTTTTAGCAGGGCGTCGATATCGTCCGTAAAGAACTGACCCATGGAGTATTTTTTGTAGTGGGTTTAGATAAACTGATTGCGCACGAAGTGCCAGCCTTCTCCGAAATTCATTTTAAGCAGTGACAAAAACCCCCCCACATGGCAATCCAATACGACGATTTTGCAAAGCTTGACATCAGAGTAGCAAAGATAGTCTCCACTGAAAAAATCCCCGGCAAGACAAAGATAATCAAAGGCATAATAGACCTTGGAGGGGAGACGCGCAACCTAATAATTGGGGGTGCACAGTACTTTGCCCCAGAAGAGCTGGTAGGAAAAACCGTGATTGCGGTAACAAATCTTGAGCCAAAGGTAGTGGGCGGCGTCGAATCCAACGCAATGCTTCTTGCAGCGGATCTAAATGACAAGCCGTATTGGCTTACCGTGGACGAATCTGTGCCTGTGGGCACAAAAATAAAATAATTTTTTACCCTATTCCAGGACCGTCTTTTTTCATCTCTACTGGCTTTACAATTTTTTGTTGCAGCTCATCAGTATCTATTTTGAGCTTGAGGATTTTTTCCAACTTGTTTATGATGTTTTTTGCCGCGTTTGGTTGTGGATTTTCTGGATCGTAAATTTCGCCAAACAGTCCTATTCCGTCAATCTCATTTCTTTTTGCAGCACCAAGTACCAGGCCGTTAAACCACGTGATGCTCTTGACATCGTTTGAGAGAGATTTTATCCCATGCGAGTTGAGCATCTCGAGGAGCTTGGCATTTGTCGCGACACCGTAGACTTCATCACCGCTGGATTTTTGAAACGGCATGTAGCCGCCAGTCGAAATTATCATCTTTATTTTTCCCCACTTACTAACAGTTTCAACCACAAGATCTACTAACTCTGAAACCGTGTTTGGCTCTTGCGGCTGATTGGTTCCGGTAAAAACAACCAATGAGTTCTTTTCATCCACAAGCAGTCTGTATTCATCTGTTGGTAATTCAATTATGCCGTCTTTGTGATTGACCCATGGTTTGTCTGCGAGCACTATTCTGGCGGCATCAACGGCGGTGACTTTTTTTGCTATGTGGTCTGATACCAGCCCGCCAACTCGGCCCATGTCTGGGAGGGATGAGATTAAGATTACTTCATTCAGCTTAAAATCCGCAAAAAACTCGACTTTCATTTATAGTTCTTGGCGTGTGCATAGTATATTCACTTTGCTTATGAATTATGGGGTTCTGTGTTATTGACGAGGGCGAACCCGAATGTTTACACAGAACCAATTATGGTAAAAAATAAAGTCTAATCGTAAATCATTAGACCTTTTTCTTCAAGTAATGAATGAAGGTTGTTTACGGATCTGTATACGTCTGGCTCCTTTTTTGCGCCCGTGCATACAAGCTTTCCTGACGAGAAAAGCAAGATGACTGTTTTTGGGTCAAGCATCCGGTGGATTAGCCCTGGAAACTGCTCCGGCTCGTACATGCTTCTGGGCAATGTTCTTGCAGCCTGCTCTAGGTGAATCTTGCCTCCTAAATTGATGGAGGCTACTATGTTTTGGATGTCTACTACGGCATCTTTTTTTATCTTGATCCCGCCCTTGCGCAGCTTTTGAACCACTGATTTGACTGCGCTTCTTGCCATTTCTTCGGACTTGGCTCCAGTACAAACCATCTTGCCAGATGTGAAAATCAAAGTCGCGGTTTTGGGGCTCTTTAGTCTGAAGACTAGGCCTGGAAACTGGTCTGGATGGTATTCTACGTCTGGGAAATTACGAGTAATCTCATTTAGATCCATTTTCTGATCCACTGACGCAGAAGCAACCACGTTCTCTATGCTAACTATTGGCTTTGTTTGCGGCATACGCTACCCCTTGATTTAAGTAGGCTATATAAAAAGCACTTTCTAATTGTTTACCCAGCGGACAATTTATTTGAAATTTAAGCGCCCAACAACCATACAAATCATTTAATTTGGTAGTTTGAGGCTTTGATTAACTTGAACTTTACAGAACTCTTTGCTACGGACAATCTCTTTGGGGAGGATACTTCAAATCCCCTGATGTGGCTTGTCTGGATCGTACCGATCGTCATCTTCATGTTCTACGGCCAGAGGATCCAGCTTCAGATAACTTCTGGTGAGATCGCAAAAAACATTGAAAAGCTAAAAAAATACAAAGAGGACTCGAAATTAGAGCTCGTTAATTATCTTCAAAAAAATCTTAAGGTGGGAAAGGATGTATCAAAAAAAGTCGACGCATTCTTGGAATACTTTGCCATAATGCCTGTAGATATAGATCCAAACGGCATCATGCCAAAAATAAAACACCTTCTAAGATCAAAGGAGAACTATATACGCCAGCAGGTTAAATCGCTTTCTTCTACAATGGGCCATGTCGAACAAAGCAAGGTGCAAAATATGTTGGAGGTAGTAACTGCGCTCAACATGCTGCACAAGATTGTGAGACATCTTTACCTGACCGCCAAAAAACAAAACAACTTCCCATTGATACTGCCATTGCAGATGATGATGCCGTTCATCATGGAGCAATCTGTGGCGTTAAAAGACGCAATGTCAGCGCTTAGGCAAGGACAACCAATAGGAGACGGAATAGGTCCGATGGTGGTTGGAAAAATGATGCTCAATACGCAAAAAAAGACAGTTGCACTTGAAACCGTATGTGGAGAAACTGAATTTGAGCAAAGACGTCTTTGCCTCCTAAAGGCAGAAGGTCCAGCCGCAACCGTGGGTAGACCTGGCGATGCAGTCGAGATACTTGTGGCAGAAAAGCAACCAAAGATAATCATCATGGTTGATGCGGCGTTAAAGATGGAAGGTGAGGATTCTGGTTCCGTTGCGCAAGGATTTGGTGCGGCAATCGGCGGAATTGGTACGGATCGATTCCAAATAGAAGAAATAGCTACAAAAAACAATATCCCAATCTATGCGCTTGTGATCAAACAATCAGTAAAAGAGGCAATCACGCTTATGACAAAAGAGATCGCAGACAAGGCCGATGAAGTAGAGTCACAAATACATCAGATCATTTTGGAAAATACAGTACCAGGACAGACCGTTCTGGTGGTGGGTGTTGGAAACACATTGGGTGTGCCGCAATGATACTCAGAAAAAAAGAAAAACCAATAGTCGCATACACAGTTGAACGATGTCTTTCTTGCAAAAACGAAATAAAAAGAAAATTCAAAGAGGGCGACTATCTTTTTGCAACCGCATCAGAATGCACAAAATGCAAGTCCACGATGAGTATAGCAAAGATCTTTGGTCAGCCTACAGAGTAGTGACCAGTGCGCCGGTAGGAGTCGGGATAAATGTGTGTTCTGCCTGAGCAACGCGCTGCTGGTTTGCTTCAATCAAAACAGGATATGCCCTGACTATTTTATTCTTGATAAGATCATCAAGTAGTGGCCGTATCTCCTTTTCGTCATGTTCCTTTGTTATCCATCTGAGTGCAAATGGCAGCGAGTTGTAATTTTCCCAGATAAAGTCTACGAGTTTGTTAGCTTTCTCATTTTTTGTCTTTTTTCTGGATACGAGGCCAAAGATGTTTCTTATCTTACCTTCTCGCACAAAACCTAGTCCGTTGGAGGTTGTCACGAAGGGCTCGCAAGCATACGCCTCTTTTGTGGATAATGTAAATGAACCAATCGACCACATATTTGGAATTGATTTGCCAGCATGTATAGTGTATTGTTCAAGTGAGTGGCCTGAAAGATTTGCAATCGGCTTGAAGCCATACTGTTTTACTGTTTTTTCTATGGTCTTGCCAATGTCACTTGATTTCGTCCCTTCTCTTACCATGGCCATTGCGTTTCTGAGCGCTTCTTCTGCAGTTTGCACTAGCGCCTCAAATTCTGGATCATATGAAATACTCACTGCAGTATCTGCAATGAAGCCGTTTATCTGCACGCCAAGATCTATTTTGATGAGATCTGAACTTGTCAGGACTTTGGGGTCGTTTGGTTCTGCGGTGTAGTGTGCTGCCAACTCATTGAGGCTTGCGTTTACTGGGAAGGCGCATTTGCCGCCACGGCTTTTGATCTCGCTTTCAACCGACTCACAAATCTCGTAAAGAGTTTTTCCAACCCAGTCTTTTTTTCTTGCAATCTCGCGCACTTCGGCAGCTATTTTGCCTGCCTTGACATAATCATCGATTTGCAATGGTTGCAGTGATTCTACATATTATTAAAATCATGATGATCGGTGCGCCATCTTTTTCGCATGAGGCTTAAATTGGGGAGAAAAATCTGCAACACATTGGGATTGTGGTCTAGCTTGGTATGATTCGGGTCTTGGGCGCCTGAGGTCGCAGGTTCGAGTCCTGCCAATCCCATACTTAATACTTTTAATCCACAACACAAATCCAAACGTCATTGAAAAATCAAAAACGCGACCTACTCCTAGTTGGCGGGGTTCTCTTGTTCATGATCGGACTTTTGGGCGCAGGACTTCCGCTGATTTACTCTGTAATAATTGCAGTGGGAATCTACGTTGGAATCAAAGTCTACGTTGGTCGAAGAGAGGCAGCTATCTCAAAGGAGCTCCCAGAAGGCATATGTGCCCAGTGTGGTGCCAAAATAATGGAAGGAAAGTGCCCGAACTGCGACAAATGATGCGCATCATTTTTTAATGAAAAAGCACAACTTTATGTAAAATGCACCTCAAGCTCACAACTTGCTCAACTTTTCCTCAATTTAGTTCTAAAATGACATCTGGAACCACAAAAATTAGGTAAAATGAGGACTCTGCCCCTAGTCGGTGTATTTGCAGCTTTGCTTTTTGTCGGTGTTCTTAGCGCACACGCCCAGCTTGCGGACTATGTCGTAATAAACGAAATTGATACAAACCCTCCAGGTGACGATGCAAAGTCGATTACAGAATGGGTGGAACTATACAATCCAACAAGCAAATCTGTGGATATCGGTGGCTGGAAGATTGCTTCCACCACAGTCACAAAAAAGACATTTACGATTCCTGCTGGTACTACCATAAAGCCTGATCAGTTTTTGATCTATTCTTATACCAGCTTGTGGTTCACCGATGTCTCGGAGAAAGTACAACTAAGAGATGGCACAGGCAAAGTAATCGACGAGACGCCAGTCATTACAGACCAAAAAAATGACTTTTCATCATGGCAACGAAAGTTTGACGGCGTAGATTCCAACACGTCAAGTGATTGGGTTTTTAGAACATCTTCTGCCGGATCTTCAAATGGAAAACTTGATTCAGGTGGAGTAGCATCCGGTGCACTTGCGATCTTTGTAGATGCAGACAAAAGGAACTACATCTTTGGCGAGACTGCAATAATTTCTGGTAATGTCTCAAAACGTGTATATCAAGAAAAGCCATACTTTACACAACAGCAAATAACAATTCATGTTGATGGTCCAGGAAATTATGACAAGAAATTCACACTGTATCCAGATCTAAACCTGCAATTTAAGACCCAGATAAAACTCGACAAAGTCTTGGGGATCGAGGCAGGTAATTATGTCGTAACTGCAACATACGGTGAGGCAGATGATACCGCCTTATTCATAGTGGGGGACAAGGTGGTGGTCTCAGAGGAGCAACAGGAAGCAGAGCTTGTCGTGTCGACTGATAAGACATCATACATTCCAGGACAGCGAGTAGAGATCTCTGCCATTACAAACAAGATAATCCCGCTTGCCGGCCTTGATTATGCAGTATATGATCCAAAAGGCAAACAGGTATTTTCTGGCAAGCTATTCCCTACACCTTCTGGCAAGTTTTCAGGCGTGATCTTTATGACTACGGTCAAGCCAGTCTATGGCACTTACAACATAATTGCCGATTATGGGAAGCAGCACGCAGAAACTACCTTCGATCTTCTCAAAGACATCAAGGATGAAAAAAACATAGTTTTAAACACAGACAAGAAAGTATATGGCCTTGGCGACACAGTGCTGATAACTGGCAGAAGTAACAAACACGTAGTCGCACTAGATGTGGAAATACTGCAGACTGGACTTGCAGCAACAGGAAAAGATACTGCCAAGAACGCACTCAAAATCAGAGATCAGGTAAAGCTTGAAGGAGACAGCAGCTTCAAGTACGAGCTAAAGATTCCAAACGACCAGCTTAGACTTGGCGACTATCGTGTTACAGTCTCAAAGGAATTTGGAAACGCGGTATTGTATTTCAAAGTGGTAGAGAACCCAAGCGAATTCATCCCACTAAAGGACGATACATATGTCTTGACTGATAAACCGGACTATGTCACTGGAGAAAAGCTGACTATAACAGGCCACGTGATACCAAAGACACGAACCTCGTATGAGGCAATCCCAGTCAAGGTCTCAATCACAGACCAAAGCGGAAAGCCACTATCGATAATCTCGCTTGACAAAAAACAGAGATTGGGAAGTGAAAGCACGCTGGCCACGTACAGCTTTTCGGCAATACCTGACACGGCGGGAAACTATAAAATCGAAACTGTTCTAAATCCGTCTGCCTTCAAGACTGGTACATACATAATCAAGGCAACATACGACGATAAAATGGCCTCGACCATGTTCACGGTCACCAACGTGTTGGAGCCTACGAATACGAAATTGATTGCAAGCACCGACAAGACAATATACGGGCTTGGCGAAAAGGTCATGCTTACTGGAAAGTTGCTCTCAGGGGAATCTGCAGTCAAGATAATTTTGACCAAACCGGACGGAAAGACAGTCAACGCAGGAGCAAAGATTGACGCATCTACATTCTCTTGGAGCTGGGACATACCACAAAAAGACTTTGACCTTGCGGACATTAGAGACCCACGACAGCCGCGGCCAAGCGTATTTGGAAACTATAAGATATCGGTGATATCTCCGTCGCAAACATTGGAGCTCGTATTCAAAGTATCAAAGAATCCGGCCACAGACACGCTTGAAATAAAGCCACTCGTGGTGAGAACCGACAGAGAACAATATGCAGCAGGAGAAAAACTCACGGTGTCCGGTGAAGCAATAAGAAGGCAACAAGGCTCTACTTCCACCGGGGGTGTGGTGCCAGACCGAGTCAGCGTCCAAATAAAGACGTTGGCTAACAAAGAAATCTATTCTTCTCAGCTAGACTTTGACAGCGCAGGACACTTTGAGTCTACATATGACCTGCCACTGACAATATTCAAAGACGGCAAATACAGAGTCACGGCAGTCTACAAGGGTATCAGAGCAGACACCACATTTGAAGTAAAAAACAATCTGCCAGTCGGTGACACAGGCAAGCTTACACTCACCCTGCTCACAGACAAAGAAGAATATTCGCCTGGAGAGACAATTCATATCTCTGGCTCTACAAACAAGGTGATATTTTTGAATTCACTTGACTTGGTGGTGATTCCAGAAGACACCAAAATAAACTGCGGCAACTTTTACTGCGGACTGGGTGGAAAAAAAATTGATATTGCTAGGAGCTACAATAATGGAATCTATTCATACGACTACAAGATACCCGCGAACACAGCACTCGGAAACTATGTGGTAAAAGCTGACACTGAATTTGGTACATTCACAAAACCATTCAAGATTGTAGAAAAGAAGATGACACAGACAAAGCCGCAACAAATCACTGAAAAGTTCAACCGAATCACAGACACAGTAGTGGACGTGCCATTGTTTGCACAAACAAAGGATCAGCAAACAATAGCGCCAGTAACACTACAAGGCTCAATGTTTACACCGAAAGGCTCAGAAGCCTCTATCAACCTTAAGGTGACAAATGAGGAAGGACAATGCATAATAGGTCAAGACCCCGACTGTCTTGTCTCCGAGTCGACTGGGGGCAAATACAAAGTAGTGACAATCGGTGCACAGGACTACAAGGTAACGTACTCAGGCCATATGGCGACTCTTGAAAAATTCTCAATCTCGCCGCAGGCTGAAGGCGAAGCGATTCCCGACTCGGTGTGGACACTAGAGATGGTAAATGGAGATACCAAGTCGAGACTTTATTACGAGATAGTGTACACATCCTTCCAGTAAGCACATATTTCGAAGCATTGTTTGGTGTCTGATGCACGTTCAGGTATTGATGTTCAAGCAGGATGATCCAAAAAAATGCACAGCTGCAAGGATGGTCAGATTTGGGCTAGCGAGGACTGTCACAAAGACAAGGTCTGATACCATCATACTTGATCCGTTTGCAAAACAAATCTTGTTAAAGCATGACTCGAAAATAGCCGCCTCGATTACGGGGATTGACTGTTCGTGGAACATGGCAGAAAACACTTTTGAGAGGAGATTCTCAGGTATACCAAGAAGGCTTCCACCCTTGCTGGCAGGAAACCCTGTGAATTACTCAAAGCTCAGCAAACTCACCACGGTCGAAGCAATTTCTGCCGCACTCATGATTTTGGGTTACAAAGATCAAGGGTTGGCTCTTTTGTCAAAATTCGCGTGGGGACACACATTCTATGAACTCAACGAGGATCTCTTGAAGGATTATTCGGAGATGGAGTCTGAAGAGCAGGTAGGGCCGCTCTTGGAAGAATATGGTATTATAACAAATGTTGACTCAAACACTAACAACTAATCTCGGGTAAGGATTTATTCAAATCCGCTTTGGGAGCGGTAGATACAGATGGCATCAGAGTCACAAAATGCTGGATTTGCTAGGAATCTAACACTACTCGATGTGGTGATGGTGGGTGTGGCTGCCATGATAGGCGGTGCCATATTTGTTCTTGTGGGACCAGGCATGGGTGAAGCAGGTCCTGCTCTGATGATTGCTTTTCTAATAAACGGCATAATTACGATCTTTACTGCATTTACATATGCTGAGCTGAGCTCCGCATTGCCAGACACGGGTGGAGGGTACCGATGGGTTCGTGAAGGCCTTCCAAGACCTAATGCATTTTTGAGCGGTTGGATGTCTTGGTTTGCGCATACGATAGCAGGCAGTCTCTACGCCGTAGCTTTTGCATCGTTTTTCACACACCTGTTGGAATCTGCCAACATACTACAGTCATCTGCTGGATTAGAAAAGGCATTTGCAGCAATGGCCGTCATCATATTTACCTTCATCAACGTCCGAGGAACGTCGCCTACAAGCAAGGTGGGAAACGCGATCACAATAACTCAGATTTCAATAATTGGGTTGCTGATTGTCGCAGCGCTTTACGCAATGGCCTTTACGAACTCCACATGGCCTGCCAACTTTGAGGACTTTTTTCCCCATGGGGTTTCAGGTCTTGTCATTGCGATGGGTCTTACCTTCATTGCATTTGAAGGATACGAAGTGATTGCACAGACTGGCAACGAGCTAAAGAACCCAAAAAAGAACATACCCCGAGCCATCTTCATATCACTTTTAGTGGTGGTCGCAATCTACATACTCTTTACTTTTGCATTCATCGGAGGACTGTCATCTGAGATTGTGGGACAACCATCTTGGGAATTCATAGGAAGCTTTGGTGAGCTTGGGATAATAGAAGCTGCAAAATATCTTCTACCATTTGGGGCTTTGATTGTTCTTGCAGGAGGATTTGTTTCAACACTTGCTGCATTGAATGCCACTACGTATTCGTCAAGTCGCGTCTCATACGCAATGGGAACACACTACAACCTTCCGCACTTTTTTGGCAGGATAAACCCAAAATACAAGACACCTGTGGTGTCAACTGTAGCGTCAGGACTCATAATGTTAGTGATGGCAGTATCACTCGATCTCACTGGACTTGCATTTGCCGCAAGCGTGATGTTCCTGTTTTTGTTCACTCAAGTCAATTACGCCGCAATAACAATCAGGCGACTATACGGTGACAAACTTGATTACACGTTCAAGACGCCATTTTTCCCACTTATTCCAACACTTGGGGTGCTGTCGGCGCTTGGATTGTCAGTGTACTTGCTTTTCACACAACCACAATCGTGGGCAATTGCAATAATCTGGATAATAATTGGATTCATGATTTACAAATTCTACACCTCGAAGAAAGAGATAGAGCACTATGCGCCACTAGTGTACAATCAGGGCCCAAAAGAAAGAAAAGAATACAGAATTCTGATAATCTATGATCCAAAATATGTAGCGGATTTTTTCAAGATTGCAAACGCACTTGCACAGGAAAAAGAAGGCGAGATCTCCTTTTTGAGCGTGGTGAAAATACCTGTCCACTTGCCGCTCAGCACGTCAAGCAAGATTGCAGAATCCGAAATTGAGGAATTCAACAAGCTCAAAAAATCCATCCCACAATCAATTCGACATAGGTATTTGGTGAGGATATCTCACGACGAGACGGAGGCAATTTTGGCTACTGTGGAAGAGCAGGGCATCAACATAGTCATAATCGATTTTGCGTATCTGAGAAACAATAGAAAGCTTTTGTCCCTTTCAACCTGTGACTTTGTTGGCGTTAGGCTGGGAAAAAACTTTCAAGAGGATCTTACAAATGTCGTGGTATCGTACGACAAAGGTCGCCATGCCGATCTTGGTTTACGAATTGCCAACTCAGTGGCAAAGGAGTACAACAGCAAAATACGCGTAGTGAGGGGAGTCGTTGAATCACCGGAAACAGAGCTTGAGGTGATGAACAGGATAAACGAGATGATGTTCGATCTTGACATGAAGAAAGTATTTTTTGAAAAGATATACCCAAAATCAAAGAATGTTATCCCAAGTCTACTTGAGAACTTTGCCAAGGTCGAAAATGAGCTGATCGTGCTTGGAGCCGGAAACCAGGCAGACCAAGCGTTTAGTCCAAAGACCCTTGAGATCGTGGACAAGACAAAAAAGAGTGTGTTTGTAGTGCGTGATCACAGGTTTTCAGAGTTCCATGCTAGAAGGTTTTGGAAGGCCATGACGTCAAGACTCAGGGAGAATCGGCACATCTACAAAATCTACGTGGACATAGTGCACCTAGGTTACTCGGTTAAGGCACGACGTGTGCGTGAACGATACGATGAAGAATACTTTGACTCAAAATTAAACCAATAACGTAAATATCTGAAGACCGTAACATGGGTGCGAGCTGGTGGACGATTACTGCCAAAAGCAGAGGAAACTCCTCCCTCGATGCAGGAGCGTGTTGCAGCGATGCAAAGCCAGAGATGGTTGGCAACAGAACAGAAAAAATCCGGACTGGAGCACAATGATGGAAACCCCTGAGATTTCCAGCAGGACGGAATGAAAAATCTGACCCGCGCAGAGCAAAGCCAAATCGAACTATGAGCCCTGCACTCGGTTCAGGTGGGCTGCAAAGCGGAATGTCGTCTAGAACAGAAGGAGGGTTACTGCCAGCACGCAATTTTCAATTTAAGGCGCCACTACAACTGAATCTATATCTAAACCTGTCAAAGTCAGATTCCAACTATGTCTCTGATCTTTTTTGCTAGATCTGGTTTCTCAATATTGTCCATAATGAACTTGATGTCCTGTCTGTCGTCGACATCCCACATTATTCGGCTTATGAGCACAAAATAGGTTGGGATGTTTCTTGACTTGCCTGTACTTAGATGTATTTTGTAGCTATCCTCGTCGTAATGCGTTTCAATCACATTGACAGGACTTCGAAGAAGAGCATTTGTCCCATCAAATCTTCTTGAAGGTACGACAAGAAGAGATCTTGTGTTTCTGTGAAAGCCCAAAAGGCTAGAGATGTCTTGCGGCCTTATTAGCGGTATGTCTTGCGGCAGCACGATAGAGGCCTCAAAGTCGTTCTCAAGCAGATATTTCTCCGACAGTGCAACTGCTGCGTTTACTCCGTTCTCCGTGTTCTCAAATATCTGTTCGACGCCATACTTTTTGCCTATTTTTAATGCACACTCGTCTTTTGAGACAAGCACAATTTTGTTGATTTGTGACTGTGAGACTGACTCAAGAACCGAATCCAACATGGTCTTACACAGTTCTACTGTCTTGTCTTCAGAAAGGCAAAGGCGGGTTTTTGCCTTTGAGAATGTCTTTACTGGAATTATTGCGGCTACTTTCAATCTACACGCGAATGTTCTTGAGCACGAAAGATGCTAGCGCATCCTCTGTGGCCTTGTTGATCATCTTGATGCTAGTGTCGTATACCTTCATGTCTAAATTCTGGATCTTTTTTGTAAGCAACCTGTCTTTTGAGTCGATTACTATATTGCCACAAACATCCGAGTACATCTGAGCTATGCCGTATGGGGATACCTCTATTCCGGCAGCAGCCATGTATTCTGCAGCGGGGCCTGAAAACGCTTTGTTGCCCAAGAGAGGGCTTATGGCAACGACTTTTTTCCTGTTTTTACCAAGTTCTTTTCTTATGCCTTTGATCTGAAGCATTGGCCCTATGCTGGTCAACGGGTTGCCTGGCGCAATTATGACCAGCTCTGAATCGTGAATGGCGTTTACTGCCTCGGGATTTGGCCTAGCCTTGTCTGCACCCACATACTGGATCCCTTCCACCTTGTCTTTTCCTTTGTATTTTACCCAGAACTCTTGTAGGTGCATCTCGCCTTTGTTTGTTGTAATCCTGGTTTCAATTGTGTTATCTGTGACTGGCATTACCTTTGCTTCGACTGCAAACTTTTCGCACAGCCATTTGGTTATGTCTGCGAGGTTTTTTCCATTCTTTAGCATGTTTGTTCTAATCAGGTGTGTCGCCACATCCCTGTCTCCGACCCTAAACCATGTCTCCTCGCCAAAAATCTCCATCTGTCGCAAAAATCCAAAGGTGTCTTTTCTGATGCCCCAGCCTCTGTCGTAATCCAAGATGTCTGCCAGTCCGTAAATTATGGTGTCAATGTCTGGGCACACGTATAACCCATAGAGCCAATAGTTGTCCCCCACATTGCAAATCACGTTGACGTCGCGAGTTTGTGATATCAACCCACGGACGAGTTTAACAGAACCTGTACCTCCAGCCAAGATTGTTATCATAAAACCAGTTTTGTATGGAGCCGGGGTTCCATATTACCTTTTCAATAAAGTCAAAAAGTTACAAATTTTACATCACAGAATCCAAATTACGAAAAATCATTCCGTAAAAAAATTCGCTTAAATTTTTTTGCGATTTTCATACTCCAAGATAGATTTATTACTGCGCCAAAAGGCACCGTTGGTGTGAATAGGGCGTCGGTTCTGGCTTTTACCGTGTTGGGTATATTGCTTGTCGGTTCTACGACACCTGCTTTTGCGGCACAATTGAACTGGGACGCAAAAACGTTTGAGACTGCCCAAAATCCAAAATTCACGTTTCAACGCTCGGCATTTATAGAATACAAGGATGGAGGTGCAATAGCGGATGCACTGCGTGGCAAGGATCTCACATTGAGCTTTGTAGCAGACTCGTCTTCGCCTGGCATTCAAGTTCTAATTGACAAAATTAACGAGGATCTTGCGTCAAAGAAAAGCTCTGCACATGTGACCGATGTCAGACTAGAATACAACGCACACATGGTTGGCAGAGGCGACAATGTCTCAGTAGATTACAAGATAATACTTGTTCCGACTATTGAAGGGTTTTTGATCAGGGAATACAGTGAAGGATCTCCGGCGCTCTTTGATGTGACTTGGAGAGGCCTTACGGTAAACGGCCAAGTGCCAATCACCACAGACGAATACGGCGTAGTGGAGGTAAATCAACCGCTTTCGTTCTTTAAGATAAACTTCCCACAAGTGGCAGCGCAAATACAAGGTACGGAGGCACAAAAGATTTTGGAGATGCCACTGATTGACTCGTCTGGAATAGGCAACCAACCACTTACAAACTGGCACTTTTTGTTTGACCCTACAGGCATAGCGGCGGAAACAAGCAAATACGGATTTTCTGGTGCCAAAGTGGTTGTATCGTCATTCACAATGGGTGAGAGCAGCTTCCGAGAAGGCCAAGTACGAGAAAAAGAATTCGAGGCAACATTTTCAGCTGATAAGACATATCATGTGAGAACTGTGCAATCTGGCGACTCTGCCAACATATTCTTGGCCGGATATGCATCACCAGACATGCTACAGGGACATGAAGTGGTAGGTGTCTCAGCAACAGCCCCGACTACTGCGGCGCAGACTTCGACAGGCTCATTTCCAGTCTTCATAATTTACGGGATGGCCGGAATGGCAGCAGCAGGTGCTGGCGGCTTTTTCTACTGGAGTAATAAAAAAGCAAAGCAGGAAAGCGAATATGTGCAAAGAGGAATAGATCCAAAATATCTCAGAGCGACAAGCACAAGTGAAGCTTCTGGCGGTTACCACACAACAAGAGGCGAGGCAGAGCTCATAGGGGATGACCAAAGCTACAAGCAGCACCAAAGCGTTTACGAACAAAGAGGCACTCTGCCGGCAGACTATGAAAAACCAAAAGACGAGTCAAAGCCAAGCTCTACCCGTGGCTCGATGCCAAAGGGCTGGAAGCCGTCTTAAATTTTGATTCGGATCAAGCAGTAACCAGGCGTTTTTTGTAACCAAGTATCAACATGGCAATGGACAGTATGCCTGTGATGAACAGCAAAACCTCGATTGTCTGAATTAGTGAGTGTGAAAATGCGTCAATAAATCTGGTTTCGTTTATGGTTGACACTAGGTATGCATATGAAAAAACAGCATAGTTCGCAGCCCAATGCACAAGAATGGCCACAACAAAGCCGTATCTGCAGTATGCCCAGCCAATTATTATGCCACTCATGGCTGCCTGGGCAAACTTGCCCTGGCTCCACTGCTCACTTAGGACATGCGCAGCTCCAAAAAACACTCCAGTGATTACAATTATTGCGATTGCCTTCTTTGAGTCTGTGATCGGCAGGCTTGAGGGATTCCACAAGGCCCTAAAGAACATTTTTGCGGACGCAATGCGAGAGTAAAACAAGTACAATGGGATTCCGATAAGGACTACTCTGAAGGCAATCTCTTCTGTTATGGGCGCAACGCTCACAAGCAAAAACTGCACCAAGTCGTTCTCAAAAGACGGCGGCGAAATGGTAATTCCAAAGCCCCGCTGAATCAAATCTATTGCGGCGGAAAGAACGACAATTATGGAGAACCACCTGATTGCGGAAACTATGTAGTTTCCTTCCTGTGAGTATGATGCGCCAGACATGAGGGGGGTGAGTACATTGAGGAAGCTTCTTTGCGGACCGAGCGTGCCAATGACAAACATGATGAGGAAAAACGACCAAACAATAACAAACAGGTCGCCTATTCCAGCAAAAGAAAGCCAATCAAGCCCAAAGCGTTTTGCAACATCCAATTCTGATAGTGGAAAGCTGAAATCAATGCTTTTGCCTATCTGAGAATTAAAGAAAACATACGCTCCTATCGGAAACGACAGTATGAGGAGCCCGAAAACTACAGAAACCAGTGCTGAATAGGGTATGGAAATGCCTTGGAGGATCTTGTGGACTTGCAAGACTAGTGAACTTCGATACTTGATTCCGGGAACCCCAACTTGACCAACGTTTCCTTCATTGTCTCGCGGTGGTCTCCCTGCAAAAATATGTAGTCGTCTTTTGCAGTTCCGCCGCAGGCGTAGCGCTTTTTGAGTTCGCTAAGGGTTCCCTGAACGTCATTTAACTTTGAGTCGAGTCCCTCAATCATAGTGCCTTTCTTTTTGAATCGTCTTTCCTCCAGTCTCACAACAATTTTCGTACTTTCTTTGTTAAGATCACCGCAGGCACACAAATCTTCAGGAAGTCCACATGTGTTACAAATTACTGCCATTAGTTACTACAATTCAGACTCTAATCCGACTATTAAGCCTTATTGGCCAAAAGTTAGTTTTTTTACAA